>PFHB01000089.1 GCA_002783585.1 Candidatus Omnitrophica bacterium CG_4_8_14_3_um_filter_43_15 | reverse complement strand
AGGGAATAGATATGAGGATAACCTACAAAGGCGATTACGCATTAAAGACAATTTTGGACCTTGCCACCCATTACGGTTCAGGCGTTGCTACCATACACGATCTCGGCGAGCGTATCGATGCGCCGGTCAAGTTTCTGGAGCAGATTTTGCTTGATTTAAAAAGAGGCGGGTTTGTTGAGTCAAAACGCGGCAAGGTGGGCGGGTATTCTTTGGCAAAGCCGCCTGCTGATATACGGGTAGGGGATGTGGTGAGATTTATTGACGGCCCCATTGAGCCCATTGCCTGTACAGATAAAAGGTACACAGGCTGTAAAGACCTGTATAGATGCACTTTCAAAAAGATCTGGCAGGACGTTGCCAAGGCAACAAAGGATATAATTGATAATGTGACATTTGAAGATTTGGTAAAAAAAGCAAAACATCACAAAGAAGAAGCAGCAGTATATCATATATAAGGAGAGATAAAAAATGAGCAAGATAGACAGTAAGTTAAAGGCAGAGAGTATTTTATTGCATGGCGGCCAGGAGGCGGATCCTACAACAGGTTCGCGCGCTGTGCCGATTTACCAGACAACATCATACCAGTTTAAAAGCACAGAGCATGCGGCTAATCTTTTCGGGCTCAAGGAATTTGGTAATATATATACAAGGTTAATGAATCCGACTACGGATGTGCTTGAAAAACGCATCGCCGCCTTAGATGGCGGCGTAGGCGCCCTGGCAGTTGCAAGCGGCCAGTCCGCCATTACGCTTGCGCTTTTAAATATCGCGCAGGCAGGCGATGAAATCGTATCAGCCGACAACCTTTATGGCGGAACGTATAATTTGTTTCATTATACATTCGCGCGGCTCGGCATTAAGGTAAATTTTGTAAAGTCAGACGATTTAAAGGCGTTTGAAGCAGCGATAACGCCAAAAACAAAGGCGGTTTATGCCGAGTCCATAGGAAATCCTAAGTTAAATGTCAGCGACCTTGAGGGCATATCAAAGATAGCGCATAAAAATGGCATTCCTTTTGTGCTGGATAATACGGTTTCTCCTTATTTATTAAGGCCTATCGACCACGGTGTTGATATAGTTGTTTATTCAGCCACCAAGTTTATCGGCGGCCACGGCACATCCATAGGAGGCATTATAGTTGATTCAGGAAAATTTGACTGGACCAACGGCAAATTTCCTTTAATAGCAGAGGCCGATCCGAGTTACCACGGTATAAATTTTGTCGAGGCGTTAAAATCCCTTGGCAATATAGCATACATTATAAGAGCAAGGGTTACGCTTTTAAGAGATCTTGGCCCGGCCTTGTCGCCTTTTAACGCGTTTTTATTTTTGCAGGGCCTGGAAACGCTTCATTTAAGGATAGTAAGGCATTCCGAAAATGCCTTGGCAGTTGCAAAGTATTTAAAAAAACACTCCAAGGTCAGCTGGATAAATTATCCAGGCCTTGATGACAGCCCCCAAAAAGAAAGGGTAAAAAAATACCTGCCGAAAGGCGCAGGCGCTCTTATAGGTTTTGGCATAAAAGGCGGCGCGGCTTCAGGCAGGAAATTTATTGATTCGCTGCAGTTGGTTTCGCACGTTGCCAATATAGGCGACGCAAAAAGCCTGGCAATACACCCGGCAACAACCACGCATCAGCAGCTTTCGGAAGCAGAACAGCTTGCAACAGGCGTGACGCCTGATTTTGTGCGGTTGTCAATAGGCATAGAGAACGTCGACGACATTATCGCTGATATTGATCAGGCGTTAAAGGGGGTTTAATATGGGGCATATATACTCTGACATTACCAAGACCGTAGGCAATACGCCTTTGGTTAGAATAAATAAATTAATCAAAGGCCTTAAGGCAATGGTACTTGCAAAGCTTGAGTTTTTTAATCCGCTTTCAAGCGTAAAAGACCGTATCGGCGTCGCAATGATAGAGGATGCCGAGAAAAAAGGGCTGCTAAAAAAAAGATTCAATTATCATTGAGCCGACCTCTGGAAATACAGGCATAGCCCTTGCATTTGTCGCTGCGGCAAAAGGATATAAACTTATACTGACAATGCCTGATACTATGAGCACAGAGCGCAGGCAGCTTTTAAAGATATTGGGAGCAGAGGTTGTTTTAATAGAAGGCTCAAAAGGTATGAAAGGCGCGGTTGATAAGGCAGAGGAGCTTGCAAAGAAAACGCCAAACAGTTTTATTCCTCAGCAATTTAACAATCTTGCAAATCCCGCCATACACAGAAAAACCACCGCAGAAGAGATATGGAATGATACAGAAGGCAAAGTGGATATTTTTGTTGCAGGAATAGGAACTGGTGGTACAATAACCGGAGTGGGTGAAGTGCTTAAAAAAAGAAAGCCATCTGTAAAGATTATAGGCATTGAACCGGTTGAATCAGCCATTCTTTCAGGCAATAAGCCCGGATCGCATAAGATACAGGGTATTGGCGCCGGTTTTATACCGGGCGCGCTCAATCAGAAAATAATAGATGAGCTTATAACAGTTAAACACACAGATGCCGCAGGGGCCGCGAAAAATCTGGCAAGGCAGGAAGGCATATTTGCCGGTATATCACAAGCGGCGCGGCCTTGTGGGTGGCCCTTGAAGTGGCAAAGCGCAAGGAATCAGAAGGAAAAATAATAGTGGTGGTGTTGCCTGATACAGGCGAACGTTATCTTTCAACATGGCTTTTTGAGGAATACGCGAAGTAACCCAAAGACCGAGCCCGGGGCGGTCTTTGGTAGAGGTGTATAAAATGGGAAAAGATAAAGAGATAGGTATTGTAAAAACAGAATATTTTACGTTTGCCAATCCTCCGGATGAGTTTAAGCCGGAGTCAGGCGGGGCTATTGGCCCGGTTACGCTTGCCTACGAAACATATGGCAGTTTAAATAGCGAAAAATCAAATGCCATACTTGTGGGTCATTCTTTTTCAGGCGATGCGCATGCAGCCGGTTTTCACGAAGGCGATAAATCGCCGGGCTGGTGGAATGATATGATTGGCCCGGGCAAGGCGCTTGATACGAATAAATATTTTGTTATTTGTTCAAATGTCTTAGGCGGCTGCAAGGGTTCCACAGGCCCGTCTTCAATAAATCCTAAAACCGGCGCGCCCTACGCGCTTGATTTTCCGACGATAACCATAGCTGATATGGTAAAGGCCCAGAAATATCTTATAGACTATCTTGGCATAAAGAAACTTCTTTGCGCCGTTGGCGGGTCAATGGGAGGGATGCAGGTTTTGCAGTGGGTCAGTTCATACCCAAAACATGTGCACAGCGCAATACCCATAGCAACCGCGCTTAAACATTCTCCGCAGCAGATCGCGTTTGATGAGGTTGGCAGACAGGCTGTAATGGCTGATACTGCCTGGAACGAGGGTAATTATTATGGTAAGGCAATTCCTGAGCGCGGGCTTGCTGTTGCGCGCATGATAGGCCATATTACATATATGAGCGACAGGTCAATGGAGGAGAAATTCGGACGCAAGCTTAAAGCCAAAGATCAGAAATTTAAATTTATGGCCGATTTTGAGGTTGAAGGGTATTTAAGATACAGGGGCGACAGTTTTGTAAAGCGCTTTGACGCCAATTCATACCTTTATATCACAAAGGCAATGGATTACCTTGATCTTTCAGGCGAGAGGCTTATCCCTAAAGACAAAAAGGTGGATATTAAATTTTTAGTCCTGGCGTTTAAGTCGGATTGGCTGTATCCTTTGTATCAGTCTCAGGATATAGTGCGTATTCTTAAAACAAGAGGCCAGGATGCGACTTATTGCGAGATTAACTCAACATACGGCCATGACGCGTTTCTGCTCGAGATCGAGGAAGAAACGCATCTTATAAAACATTTTTTAAGCAAGGTGTCTAAATCATATGGATCTTAGCTCAGTACGCCTGGATGAAAAGATAATATATGGGATAATAGAGCCCGGCTCAAAGGTATTAGACCTTGGCTGCGGAGACGGGGAGCTTTTGCATCTTTTGGCAAAGGGTAAAAATGTCAAAGGCCAGGGCATTGAATTAAGCGACGACGCCATATATAAATGCGTTGAAAAAGAGGTTAGCGTTTTTCACGGCGATATAGACAGCGGGCTCGTCGAGTACCCGGGCAAATCGTTTGATTATGTCATTTTAAACCAGAGCATGCAGCAGGTGAAGAAAATAGAGTATGTGCTCCAGGAGGCGCTGCGCGTGGGGAGAAAAACAATAGTCGGTTTTCCCAATTTTGCGTCCATAAAGGCCAGGTGCATGCTTTGTTTTGGCGGCCGCTCTCCCGTAACATCATCCCTGCCTAATTATTGGTATGATACGCCGAACCTGAGGTTTTTAAGCATAAAGGATTTTAAGGTATACTGCCGCCAAAAAGGCATGAAAATAGATCAGGAGTATTATCTATCCGATAAGCGCAAAATCAGTTTCTGCCCGAATCTTTTTGCCTCGTCAGCTATTTTTGTCATAGAAAAATAGGCATTGACTTGTAAAAATTTTTATGGTATTATTGAAAGTAGTTTTCAATAGAGGAAAGGCGCCTTTATGAGGAAGGAATTTCAGATACTGGATGATTTTATAAGGCAAAAGGCTTTAAGGCGCACGCCTCAGCGTGAAAATGTGCTCGATGTTTTTATTCGCGTTGAAGGCCATGTTTCGCTTGATGAGCTGTCGCGGTTTGTAAAGAAAAAGTATCCGAAAATAGGCTATACCACGGTTTACAGGACAATGCGGCTTTTAGCAGAGACAGGGTTGTGTAACGAGGTTGACTTCGGCCACGGTGTATTAAGGTATGAGCATAAGTATAATCACAGCCATCACGATCACCTTGTCTGCAAAAAATGCGGCAGGTATATAGAGGTATTTGACCCGCAGATAGAGAAAATGCAGGATAAACTGGCAGCCAAATGCGGCTTTAAACCTGACAGCCACAGGCTGCAGATATTCGGCGTATGCAGTAAATGCCAGGCGCGGTACAATAAAAAAAGTAAGTAAAAAATTTTATGAACCTATTGAAAATTATTTTCAATAACAAATACTATAAAGGGGGCTGAGTGAGAAAGACGGTTTTAATGGTTTTAACCATGGGTTTAGCATTAGTTTCATTTTCTGTTGATAAAGCAATGGCTGACAGAAGAAGTTATGTCTGGACATACGAGTACCAATCAATGCCTAAAGGCATGGCAGAATTAGAGTATTATGTTACAACAGAGGTGCCTGATACAGGTAAATCCAGTATAAATACATGGAAACACTGGCTTGAGCTTGAATACGGGCTTACTGACAGGTGGGATGTCAGTATGTATCAGATGTGGAAGCACAAGAACGCCGCATCCGGTTCTACCACAGAGTACGACGGCTTTAAACTGAGGACAAGGTACAGGATAGGCGAGAAAAACCATTTTTTGCTGGATCCGGTTTTGTATTTTGAGTATATAAGGGATGATGATTTTTCAAAGCCGAGCGTCGGAGAGGCAAAGCTCATACTGGGTAAGGACATAGGCGATTTTAATATGAGCTATAACCAGATCATTAAAAGGAATCTGGAAAAATCAGGCAAGACAGATCATGAATATGCGACAGGCGCCTCTTACAGGATCCTGCCGGAATTTAAATTGGGCTTAGAATCGAAAGGGAATTATTCAGGCGAGAAATACGCGGCAGGCCCGACCGCGTCATTCGCGGCTAAAAGATTTTGGGTTTCTTTCGGCACGGCTTTCGGCCTGAACAAAAAGACAGATGATGTGCAGACGAGAATGATTGTAGGAGTACCTTTTTAATGGTAAAATAATGTTATGGAAAAAATAGCTATTGTAGGTTCGCCAAATGTAGGTAAATCAGTATTGTTTAATGCCCTGACAGGCAGTTATGCGGTCGTGTCTAATTATCCGGGCACAACTGTCGAGGTTTCAAGGGGCAAAACAAGAATAGGAATCCAGGAGTATGAAGTAATAGATACCCCTGGGATGTATTCCGTATCATCTATAACAGAAGAGGAAAAGGTCGCGCGCTCCATACTTACAGATGAACATCCGCGTGTGGTGTTGCATGTTATTGACGCGAAAAATCTGGAACGCATGCTGCCGTTGACCCTGCATTTATTGGAAGCAGGCGTGCCGGTTATTTTAGTGCTTAATATTATGGATGAGGCCAAGCGCCTTGGGATGACAATTGATATAGAGCGGCTTGAAAAAGAGCTCGGTATCCCGGTTGCAGGCATAGTGGCGATAACAGGAGCAGGCGTTGATATCCTGCGGAATAAAATAAAAGAATATACCCCGGGCAAAATATTTACGCATAAGCCGAAATTCAACGAGTCAGAAGAATTTAACTACAATATAATTTTAAAGCGGCAGGAGCATGCCACACAAATAGCAAAATTGATTACTAGCCATAAAGAGTCTTCAAAGACAGGGATAAAAGAGCATCTAAGCCGCATACTGATGAACCCTCTTACAGGCGGGCCGATATTACTGCTCGTTTTATATTATGGTTTGTATAAATTTGTCGGAAATTTCGGAGCGGGTTTTCTGGTGGATTTTTTGGAGAACAGGGTTTTTGCCGGATATGTTAATCCATTCGCGATTAAATGGGTCCAGTATTTTGTGCACATACATATATTGCAGGATCTGTTGGTCGGAGAATACGGTATTATTACATTAGGCGCGCGCTATGCCTTTGCCATAATACTTCCTATTGTGGCTACATTTTTCTTCGCATTTGCGATTATAGAGGACAGCGGTTATCTTCCCAGGCTTGCGATGCTGGTGGATCAATTTTTTAAGAAGATAGGGCTTTCAGGCAGGGCAGTAATTCCTCTGGTCCTGGGTTTTGGCTGCAGCACCATGGCAACCATGGTTACAAGGACTTTATCGACAAAGCGTGAAAGAATAATCGCGACTCTGCTTTTGGCTCTTGCAATACCGTGTTCTGCGCAGATGGGCGTTATTCTTGCGCTTCTGGCAGGAAATCCGGTAGCAGTTTCAGTATGGCTTGGGGTTATAATATTTGTTTTTCTTGTGATAGGCTTTCTGACGTCAAAACTTATGCCTGGGGAGGCGCCAAGTTTTTACATGGAAATACCGCCTTTGAGGTTTCCGCAGATGTCAAATGTCCTGCGTAAAACGTTCAGCCGCATAATGTGGTATTTTAAAGAGATATTTCCTTTATTTATTTTCGCGAGTTTTCTTATATGGGTCGGAGAGATTACAGGTATATTTAACGTATTCGTCAAAATCCTGCAGTATCCTGTCAGCTGGCTTGGCCTGCCTGATAAAACAGCGGTGGCATTTTTGTTCGGGTTTTTCCGCAGGGATTACGGGGCAGCAGGGCTTTATGATTTAAAAAAAGCGGGAATTTTATCCGTAAATCAGCTGGTGGTTGCCTGTATTACGCTTACGCTTTTTTTGCCGTGCGTGGCCCAGTTACTGATGAATATAAAGGAACGCGGCATCAAAACAGGCATAGGCATGTCAGTGTTTATATTGTTTTTTTCGTTTAGCATTGGGTTTTTGGTGAATTTTTTGCTTAATTTATT
>PFHB01000018.1 GCA_002783585.1 Candidatus Omnitrophica bacterium CG_4_8_14_3_um_filter_43_15 | reverse complement strand
AAAACAGGCATAGGCATGTCAGTGTTTATATTGTTTTTTTCGTTTAGCATTGGGTTTTTGGTGAATTTTTTGCTTAATTTATTTAACATAGTTTTGTAGAGGAGAACTTATAATGTTCGGAAGATGCTATGAGCGCAGGCACCACAGGTATTGCGGGCGCCTGCCGCAGGCGGTGCTTGCTTTATCAGAACTTAATGTAAAGGACAGGGGTATAATAGCCTACTTGCATTCAGAAGACACAGGCCAGATGCAGAAACTTATGAGTATCGGCGTTTTGCCCGGCCTGCCTATTGTTTTGCTGCAGAGGTCTCCTTCATATGTGTTTGCCATGGGCTATTCGCAGTTTGCAATTGATAAGCAGCTTGCCGGGGCCATTTATGTGCGCATCGCGAATTAGGAAGTATTTTGTTTTTTATATATATATGATATAATAATAAGCTATGGCAATGCGTATTATAAATGAGAAATATATAAATAGCCTGTTGGCTAAAGAAAAGGCGCCTTCTGAAAAAAGCGCGCTGGCGGTTATCAGAAAGGCCTTGCGCAGAAAAGGCCTATCTTTGGAAGAGGCAGCCGTGCTTATAAACGCCAAAGGCATAGAAAAAAAACTATTTGATGCAGCCGCGCGCGTAAAAAAAGAGATTTACGGCGAGAGGGTAGTATTTTTCGCGCCGCTTTACGCCTCTGATTATTGCGTAAACGACTGTAAATACTGCAGTTTTCATGTAAGTAATAAACTGTTTACCCGCAAACAGCTTACCATGCAAGACCTCAGGCGCCAGATAAACATACTTATTAATATGGGGCATAAAAGGACTCTTCTTGAATTTGGGGAACACCCCGTAAAATGCAATATAGATTATGTAATCGATGTTATAAATACGATATATTCTGTTAAAAACCCCAAGGGAAATATCAGAAGGATAAACGTAAATATAGCTCCGACAACAGTAAAAAACTACCGCCGTTTAAAAAAGGCAAATATAGGGACCTATCAGCTTTTTCAGGAAACATACCACAGGCCCACATATAAAAAACTGCACAAAGGCCTTAAGCGGAATTACAACCGTCAGATCACCGCGCATATTAAGGCTTTCAAGGCGGGCATTGATGATTTTGGGATCGGCGTTTTGTTTGGTTTGTATGATTGGAGGTTTGAGGTATTGTCACTTGTTTCGCACGCTCAGTATCTGGATAAGAATTTGGGAGTCGGCCCGCATACGATATCAGTGCCGAGATTCCGCCCTGCGCCGACGGTAAATTACAGGCCTGAATATCCTGTTTCGGATAAGGATTTTCTCAAAATAATAGCCATATTGCGCCTTTCAGTGCCTTATACAGGCATGATACTTTCAACGCGCGAGACGCCTGCTATAAGAAGGGCCGCTTTTAAGATAGGGATTTCTCAGGCAAGCGCCGCCTCTGTTACTTCAGTCGGCGGTTACGGCATAAAACGCAAAGAGAAACAATTCAGAATCTCCGACGAAAGGCCTCTGGGAGAGGTTATAATGTCTTTGCTTGATGATAATATGCTTCCGAGTTTCTGCACGGCATGTTACCGCCTGGGCAGGACAGGGCATGACTTTATGGACATGGCAAAGCCCGGCGCTATCCAAAATTTCTGCCGCCCCAACGGCCTGATGACATTCGCCGAGTATCTCGAGGATTTTGCGGTTGGCAGTGTTTACAGAAAAGGATATAAAGTAATCAAGCATTACTTAAACCAGATAAAAGATAAATCTGTAAGAAATAAGACTAAAGAAAGATTGTTAAGGATTAAACAAGGAATAAGGGACTTGTATTTTTAATGTGCTACGCTATACCCGGTAAAATCACGAAAATAGACGGTAATATTGTTACGCTTGATTACTTCGGCGAAGAACGCAGGGCGCGCAACGAATTTTATCAGTTTGCGTTGGGCGAATACGCCTATGCGCAGGGCGGGCTTATAGTCGGCAGGATACGCGAAAAAGAGGCGTTGCCAGCGCTTGAGGCATGGAAAGAGGTTTTTGTTAAGCTTAAAGAGGTTGACCGCCGTCTGGCATTTAATCCGAAGGATCTTCGCCAGACAGCGAATGCAGAACGCCAGAAACACCTGGGCAATGCGTGTTGCGTTCACGGCATAATAGAATTTTCCAATTACTGTGCTAATAACTGTTTGTATTGCGGCATACAGAACTCAAACAAAAAATTAAAACGCTACAGGATGAGCGAAGAGGAAATAGTAGATGCCTGCGATTATGCCGTAAACAAACTTGGGTTTAAGGCAATGGTTATGCAGTCAGGCGAGGATGGCTGGTATACAGAAGAAAAGTTAATCAATATTGTCTCTGGTATAAGAAAAAAATGCGAATGCCTTCTGATTTTAAGTATAGGTGAACGCAGCGCAAGTACGTATAAAAAATTTTATGATTTAGGCGTAAGGGCCGCGCTTTTACGCTTTGAGACTTCGGATGAAGCGCTTTATACAAAGATGCGGCCTGGCCATAAACTGCAAGCCAGGCTTAATCTTTTGCGCGAATTAGGCCGTATGGGCTATCTTTTGATGAGCGGTTTCTTAATAGGCTTGCCAGGGCAATCCGAGGATAGTATAATGGCAGATATAGATTTGACCGCATCCCTGGGCGTTGAGATGTTTTCATTCGGGCCTTTTATTTCGCATCCCGATACGCCTTTGGCAAAATTGCCTTCGGCTGCCATGGATATGGCGCTTGACACAATAGCCAAAGCAAGACTTAAATACCCTGATGCAAAGATTCTGGCTACAACAGCCCTTGAATCGCTTGATAAAATAAATGGTTTAAAAAACGCTTTATTGGCAGGCGCAAATTCCCTGATGATTAATGTTACGCCGCCAAAACATCAGCCTTTTTATGAGATCTATCCAGGCCATTCGGCCAAGGTTGTTGATGTAGAAAAAAAGATAGAGGAGACAATTGCCCTGCTGCGTTCTATAGGCAGGGCGCCGGCGGATTTGGGCATTTAAATCGCCCCTCGCCACTGTTCGTTATATAAGGTGGCTCGGGACAAATTTTGCCGAATACGGCATACCGTGAACGGGACTAAACGTGATAGCTGGAAAATTTGGAGGTTATATGAAAGCTATAGATATAATGTTAAAGCAGGCGCAGACACTTTCTCCTGAGATGTCTGTCAAAGAAGCGCTTGATATATTTTTTAAAATCAAGAGAACAGGGCTTTTGGTTGTTGATTCATCGGGCAAGATAGCCGGCACATTCACAGAAAAGGATATATTAAAGCAGATCCTTCCTGCCTACATAAGCAATGTCGGCGGTTTTGTATATCAGGATAACCCAAAAGGCATAAAAAACAAGGTAGCCGATTTTGTAAATCTGAAGGTTAGGGATGTTATGTTCAAGGATGTTGTTACTGTTGATGAAGGCGCCACCATAAGCGAGGTTGCGCGTATAATGATAACAAAAAACATAAGGCAGCTTCCTGTTATTGACAAATCAGGAAAGTTTTTGGGTGTTATAGGCAGGCATAAGGTTGTGAGCATGCTTGTTGAGTCAGAGGCCTAAATGGATAAGAAGTTTCCCGGCAAAATTTTAATATTACTGGCGATATCAATCACTGCCGGTTTTTTAGGCGGGCACATAGGGCTTAATTCGAAACAGTCGCTTGCTGTATCGGTTTTTCTTGCCTCTGTGCTTGGCACCTTGTTATTTTGGGATTTCAGGCTCGCGTTTGTATTTATAGGAACATCTGTTCTTTTGATAACAAACACCATTGACATAGAACATGTTATAACATTCGCCTCCATAGACGTTATATTGTTTCTTGTGGGCATGATGATTCTAGTCGGGCTCCTGAAAGAGTCAGGGTTTTTTGCCTGGGTAGTGCAGCTTATATTAAGGACAAAAAACCTTACGGCAAGAAAGTTTGTTATAATAATTTCTCTGGTAGCGGCTGTTTTATCTACCATGACATCTGAGGTGGTTTCAATAATATTTATGGTTGCCGCGGCGCTTGAGATATGCGATTATTTTGAAGTAGACCCGGTTCCTTATATAATTATAACAGTAATTGCCACAAACATAGGCAGCGCAGCCACGGTGCTGGGCAACCCGATAGGTATATTGATAGCATCAAAAGCAGGCCTTACATTCGAGGATTTTATAATCAAGGCTTTTCCTCTGGCTTTGGTAAGTTTGCTGGCAGCTATATTTTTAATGCTGTTTTTGTACCGTAAAGCCATTAAAGAGCTGGATAAAAATATCAAAGACCTCGGCGCCAACGAGCTTCTGATAAATCTTATATCAGTGCCTATTGATAAGCAGCTCAGGATCGGGCTTGGCATTTTTGCGACAACCATATTTTTTATAGCCATGCATCACAGGATAGAGATCCTTTTGGGGCTTAAGGCAAATACAATACTTTTTACCATTCCTATTCTTTCAAGCGGGTGCGTTATGATGTGGAAACATAAGCGCGCGCGCGAGTATATAGAAAAAGACGTCGAATGGTGGACATTATTGTTTTTTGTATTTCTGTTTGCGCAGGCAGGCGCCTTAAAATTTACAGGCGTTACAGATATTTTTGCCGGATCCCTTGCCAATTACGCAGGCAACAGCACAGGGTTTTTAATAGGCATGGTGTTATGGATATCCACCATAGGTTCAAGCCTGTTGGATAATGTTGTGCTTGTCGCGGCCTTTATACCTGTGATACAGAGTTTTGGTTCTATCAATATTAACCTTCAGCCTTTATGGTGGGCGCTTTTATTCGGCGGCTGCTTCGGAGGCAACATTACGCTTGTCGGTTCAACTGCCAATATAGTGGCGCTCGGCATACTGGAAAAAGAGAAGAATATCAAGATGACGTTTTTCAGGTGGTTGGGGGTTGGTTTTATTGTCGGCATAGTCACGACGTCCATTGTATGGGTCGCGCTTTTATTTTTGCCGATGTATAGATAGTATTTGACAAATAACGGTTTAAGCGATAATTTATCTAAAGAAGGAGGGAAAGCGTTATGAGGAAGAATGGTTTTACGCTGATAGAGCTGTTGATAGTGGTAATAATAATAGGCGTGCTTGCCAATCTGGCCCTGCCGCAATACAAGCAGGCGATAGAAAAAGCAAGGGCAACCGAGGCCGTACTTATGTTCAGCCATATGCGGACTGCTGAATTTCTTTATTATTACCAGTGGGGGGTGTTTGCCAATACTTCTGATGCGTCTGCGTTTGTTGATATAGGCGATTATTACGGCCAGCCGTTGTCAAACAGGTACACAGACAGGACAAACGAGATACTTAAGATAAAATTAGTTGAAAAACTTTTTAAGGATTATTACGTCGAGGCGTTTCCAAAGAGCGACACAGGAGTTCTTAAAAAGTACAAAGGTGGTTTTATAGCCGCATGCAGGAAAGCCAAAGAGCCGTATATGAATTATGTATTCGGCATGGACTACGACGGCAATATTATGGGCCAGTCGTCTTTAAGGGATTATTTTCCCGCGGAATTTTCAAACGCGCTTGACAAGGATTACAAAAAAGAAACAGGGATGTAATGAGGGTTATTTCGCTGGCAGTTTTTCTGGCTGCCTATATACTTTTTATATTTTTGCCGAATAAAAGGACGCATGTTGCGGTGATAGGCGCTGTTTCGCTTATAGCGACAAGCGTCCTTTCATTTAAGAGCGCGTTTTTATCAGTGAACTGGAACGTAATGGGGATATTTGTAGGCACTTTGGCTGTTGCGGATATTTTTATGGAAAGCCGCGTGCCTGCTTATATGGCCGAGCTTATTGTAAACAGGGCAAAGAGCACGGCATGGTCAATATTGCTGATATGCGCGTTAACAGGTTTTATATCCGCTTTTGTTGAGAATGTTGCAACGGTTTTGATAGTTGCGCCCATAGCTTTATCATTGGCAAAAAAATTAAAGATAAGCCCTGTGGGTATGATGATAGCCATTGCTGTGTCAAGCAACCTGCAGGGCGCGGCTACTTTAGTCGGGGATCCGCCGAGCATGCTGTTAGCCGGCGCAGCCGGTATGAATTTTATGGATTTTTTCTTTTATCAGGGCTCACCCAGCATGTTTTTCGCGATTGAGTTTGGCGCGCTGGCATCAGGCGTTGTTTTGTATATTTTGTTTAAAAAGCATAAAGAAAAAGTCGAGGTTGTGGCCGTCGAGAAAGTAAAATCCTGGGTGCCGACGGGTATTTTAGTGAGTTTGATTTTTCTTCTGGCGGTTTCTTCGTTTTTTGACATAGGGTTTTCATCTGTCGCAGGCATTATATGCATGGCGTTCGGCGTTGTTTCTATATTATGGAAAAAGCTTGCTAATAAAGGCCCTTTTTTAGAAGGGTTAAAATCCCTTGACTGGGATACCGCATTTTTTCTGATGGGCGTTTTTATGCTTGTGGGCGGCGTTGTGCTTACCGGGTGGACCGGCACATTCGCGGATTTTCTCTCAGGCCTTATAGGGAACAATATTTTTGTAGGATATACCCTGCTTGTTTTTGTTTCTGTTTTTATATCTGCTTTTGTGGATAATGTGCCGTTTTTAGCGGCAATGCTTCCTGTCGCGATTTCAATGGCAGCCAGGCTTAATATAAATCCGGCATTATTTTTATTCGGGCTTCTTGTAGGCGCAAGCCTTGGAGGCAATATTACGCCAATAGGCGCCTCGGCGAATATTGTTGCCTGCGGCATATTAAAGAAGGAGGGTTATTCTGTAAAGTTTTCAGAGTTTGCAAAAATCGGGCTGCCGTTTACACTTGCCGCAACAACAGCGGCATATTTATTTGTCTGGTTTGTGTGGAGGCCTGTATAATGACTGAATTCCTGCTCGTCCTGAAACATTATATAGTAGAGCTGATACCGGTTTTGGCTGTAGGATTTTTATTAAGCGGGCTTATACATGAGTTTGTGCCCTCGGATCTGGTTGAAAGGTATCTTGGCAAACGTGGCATTATGCCGATTTTTTACGCCACTATCATAGGCACAATACTGCCAATATGCTGCCTGGGTTCGCTTCCTGTTGCGATAAGTTTTTATAAAAAAGGTTCCAGGCTCGGGCCTGTGCTTGCGTTTTTGGTTGCGACTCCGGCTACATCAATAAGCGCGCTCTTGGTGACTTATAGTTTATTGGGCGTAAAATTTGCGGCATTCATATTTTTCGCGGTTATCCTGATGGGGATGTGCATCGGGATAATAGGCAATGCAATTAAATTTAAGCCGCGGGATTTTAAAGATGATCCGTGTCCGCACTGCAAAGAACCGGGTGTCCATCATCATAAAAAAAGCTTTTGGGGGCATTTAAGATCCGCATTAAAATATGCCTTTTGGGATATGCCCAGAGAAATAGGCCTGCAGATGCTTATAGGTATTTTGCTGGCGGTGTTTATAACAACGGTTGCGCCCGTCGGTATATGGATAAAACATAATCTTTCAGGCGCTGCCGGTTATGGCTTTGGCCTGATTTTTGGCCTTGTAATGTATATATGTTCAACAGCAACAGTGCCGCTTGTTGACGCATTGATAAAACAGGGTATGAACATGGGAGCAGGCATGGTTTTATTGCTGGCAGGGCCCATTACAAGTTACGGCACAATGCTTGTTTTGAAAAAGGAATTTGGGGTTAAAATATTGCTTATCTATCTTGGATTTATAAGTATTTCTTCCTTGATTTTGGGGTATATTTTTAGTATAATATAACGCCAATCCTTCCAATTGACTAATGAAAAAAATATTTTCATCGCTTAAATACGCAAATTTTCGTTTATTCTGGTTCGGGCAGCTTGTTTCTTTAACAGGTACATGGGTGCAGATGGTGGCCCAGGGCTGGCTGGTGCTGGAGCTGACAAATTCAGCGTTTTTACTTGCCATGATAAACGTTATATCAGCCGCGCCTATAATGCTTTTTTCACTTGTGGGAGGCGTAGTTGCGGACAGGGTAAATAAAAAGAAGATATTGATTGTTACCCAATCTCTGTCTGTAGTACTTGCCTTTTGTTTGGGCGCGCTTGTTTCTTTGAAACTTGCTGCTTTCTGGAACATAGCTGTAATAGCCGGGCTTTTGGGGTTGGTCAATGCTTTTGATGTGCCTACAAGGCAGGCATTTGTAGTTGAGACGATTGACAAGAGCAGCTTAAATAACGCGATTGCCCTGAATTCGCTTTTGTTTAATTCCGCGCGTATAATCGGGCCTGTAATAGCCGGTTTTTTGGCAGGTTGGCTTGGTATAGCGAGTTGTTTTTATATAAACAGTATAAGTTTTCTGGCGGTTATAGTGGCGCTTGTTTTTATGACAGGCGATTTTTCTCCCAAGGACCTCTCAAAGCGGCCTATGGTAGAGGGCGTCATAGAAGGCGCCAGATATATATTGAGTCACAGGAATATGCGCGCTCTCGTTGCTGTAACAGCTGTATCAAGTATTTTCGGTATGGCAAATGTAGTGCTTATGCCTATATTCGCAAGGGATATTTTAGGCGTAGGCATAAAAGGCCTGGGTTTTTTGATGTCTTCGGTTGGCATAGGAGCAATTTTTGGTGGTCTCATCCTGGCGCGCTTCGGGCACGAAGGCAACAGAAAGATATTTGTAAAAAGCGGCACAATAATCCTGGCGCTGAGTTTGATTTTATTTGCCATGTCGACAAGCTATGTTTTTTCGTTATGCCTGCTTTTGGCTGCAGGTTGGGGTATAATAACACAGGCGGTATCTGTGAATACCCTGCTTCAGATGGAAACGCCGGATAACCTGCGCGGCAGGGCAATGAGTTTTTATACACTTGTATTTTTAGGCATGACGCCATTCGGGAGTTTTATTGCAGGGCTGCTCGCGCATTGGTTCGGCGCGCCAATAGCTTTATTATTCAGCGGCTCAGCGTGTTTGTTGTTAACGCCGCTGTTTTTTAAGGATATTTAAGGAAGTCCCTCGCCACTAAATGTGCTATCTGGTGGCTCGGGACAAATTTTGCCGAATACGGCATACCGTGAACGGGACTAGACGTGATAGCAGGAAAATTTGGAGGGGATAGGGGCATGAAGAATTCAGCAAAAGCGAACATTGCGTTATTGGTTTTGGTTGTACTTTTATCGGCAGGGTTGTTTTTTGTGGTTTTGCAGAATATGCGCTGCGAAAGGATTGCAGGCTGGGATGCCAAAAAGCAGTTGGATTTTGCCGAGACATTGGCGGCAAAAGGCCTTAAGAAAGAAGCCGTTACCGCGTTTGACGATTATCTTAAAACAGCAAAGATAAGCGCTATTGAGGCCGCAAAGCTTCTTTACAGGATGGGCGCCATGAATATGGAGGCGCTTGATTATGAAAAAGCGCTGTATTATTTTTACAAGGCAGAGGCAGCTGATCCGAATGCCGGATTTTCAAGCCAGCTTAATGAAAAACTTATTGAATGCCTTGAAAATTTAGGCCTGACTTCCCAGGCTCAGTATGAATTATCCCAAAGGGTTACGTCTGGCCAGCAGCAACAGAAGGCCGAAAGCGCCGGAGCTGTACTGGCAAAGGTCGGAGACGAGGAGATTACAGAGACAGAAATAAACGAGGCGATTAAAGCGATACCTGACTGGGCAAGAGAGAATTTTATGTACGGCGAGGGCAGGCTTGAGTTTGTAAGGCAATATGCCACAACGCAGGCGCTTTATAAAAAGGCAAAGAGAATGGGGCTTGAGCAGGATGCCGAGGTCAGGCGCGCTGTCAGGGAGATTACAAAAAAGCTTCTTGTGCAGAAATTTCTGGAAAATCAGTTGAAAGGCAAAATGGATATCAGCCCGACTGACATTGAGACGTATTATGAGGCAAGCAAGGACAAATACAGGCAGAATGCTTTGGCAAGCGTAAGCATGATCAAGATTTCGAATGAAAAGCAGGCCGCAAATGCCCTTCGCCGGCTAAAAGTGGGGGCTGATTTTGCAAAGATGGCAGAAGAGCTTAGCGAAGATGAGAATACAAGGTTAAAGGCAGGGTTAATAGAGCCGGATATAGAAAAAGGCAGCGATATCCCGGGCATAGGATATTCAAAGGAGGCAAGTGAAGCCATCTTTTCAAAGAAAGAAGGCGAGATAACTGACCATATTAAGATAAAAGACGCTTATTATATCTTTAGGCTAAATTCGCTATTTCCTGAAAAGCAGTTGTCATTTGCAGAGGTAAAGGATAGTGTGGAATATGATTTTAAGAACAAAAAGATTCAGGAACAGATGCAGGTGTTGGTAAAAAACACCCTTCAGGAGCAGCAGGTTGAGATTTATGAGGATAGGATTTTGGGTAAAGAAGCCATTGTCCAGGAAGAGGCTGCGCCAGCCGAAAATAAGCCGGAATAGCCCCCTATATTACCTATATTATTGACATATATACTATTTATGGTACAATATTACGCAATTCATGTTCTGTTTCGCTCCTCGCTTAGAAAAATAGCGGTGGGGCTACGCAGGAACAAGCCCTACGAAGCCCATACCAGTATTTTTCTAAGTATAGGGCGAAGTAGGCTGGTGCTGCCGGGGTAGCTCAGTGGTAGAGCGCGGCCCTGAAAAGGCCGGCGTGGACAGTCCGATTCTGTCCCCCGGCACCATTATTTGTCCCGCTCCGCGGGACAAATAATGATCCTGTGCGACCAGCTATAACGGGTAGTCGCACAGGATCTTACGAGTGGTATTTGATAATAAATAGCATGAAAGGTCCTGTTTTTCAGCTTGAGATAACTGGAAAAACAGGATCCAAAAATTGCGAAGCAATTTTTGGGCGGGTGGTGGAACTGGCATACACGAAGGACTTAAAATCCTTTGGCCGTAAGGCCGCGTGGGTTCAAATCCCACCTCGCCCACCAATTTGCCAGTTATAACAGGTGGCAAATTATCCCGAGCCGATTGCTATTACGTGATGTGGCGAGGGACTGCAAGCAATGAGTTTTGTCCCTCGTCACTAGACGAGATAGCAGGTGACTCGGGACGAATTTTCAATACGAGATAGCTGGAAATTTCGGGCGATTAGCGCAGTTGGTTAGCGCGTTTCCTTGACATGGAAAAGGTCACAGGTTCGAGTCCTGTATCGCCCACCATACTTTTTTGCCAGAAGTGTAACAAAAGCAAAAAAGTATGATCCCTCGCGATCAGATATCCCGTATAGTCGCGAGGGACAAAAGCTGGAGTCAGTAATGAAAAACGCCTTTACATTAGTCGAGCTTTTAATCGTAATTATAATAATCGGCATTCTCGCGGCTATGGCAATGCCGCAATATCAGAAGATGGTGGTGAAGGCAAAAAAGGCAGAGGCATATGCAAATCTGGACGCGTTAAGAAAGGCGTGTTTTGTTTACAGGACTGAATACGGAGATTTTTCAGGCAGGCCTGACATACAGTTATTTGCATTTCTTGGTACGGATATGGATAAACAAAAGCAGTGCATAGAAAAACTTAACAAGGCATTCGATGTTAATTTGACTACAGACGGCAGGTTTTTTTATGTTTTTGACAGATGCGATGCCGTAAACGTAAACCCTGACTGGGATGAACAAAATATTGATTTTTCTGTGCATGCTGTTCCTTTCGGGGAAGATGGCACCAGCTCAACAAATCGTTTAACTATATACGTATCCGGCAATAAAAGAGAAGGCGATATGGGTGGCCTACAATGAACTTAGAAACTTTACGACATAGCGTGTCACACATAATGGCTCAGGCAGTAAAAGAGCTCTGGCCTGATGCAAAGCTGGCTATTGGCCCGTCTATTGATGACGGGTTTTACTATGACTTTGACAAGAAAGAGCCGTTTGCGCCGGAGGATCTTGAAAAAATAGAAAAAAAGATGAAACATATCATCAAGCAAAATCTGAAATTCGAGCGCCAGGAGCTTGATAAAAAAGAAGCGATAAAATTATTCAAAGGCCTTAAAGAAACATATAAAGTCGAGCTCATAGAAGAGATAGCCGACGAGAAAGTTTCTGTTTATAAACACGGCGATTTTGTTGATTTATGCCGCGGGCCGCATGTTGAATCAACCGGCAAGGTAAAGGCATTTAAACTTTTAAGTATCGCAGGCGCCTATTGGCGAGGTAGTGAAAAAAATGCGATGCTGCAGAGGATATATGGCACCGCCTTTCTCACAAAAGAAGAGCTTGATAAATTTTTGTTTGTACAGGAAGAGGCAAAGAAAAGAGATCACCGTAAAATAGGCAAGGACCTGGATCTTTTCAGCATTCAGGATGAGATGGGCGCAGGACTGGTGTTTTGGCATCCAAAGGGCGCGTTCATCCGCAACCTGATAGAAAATTACTGGAAGGCCGAACATATAAAGCGCGGCTATGAGCTTGTAAATATACCGCACATAGGCAAGATTGATCTTTGGAAAACAAGCGGGCATGTTGACTTTTATAAAGATTATATGTATTCGCCGATGAGTGTCGACGAGCAAAAATATATAATAAAACCGATGAACTGCCCCGGCCATATATTGATTTATAAAAGCCAGTTACACAGCTACAGGGATTTGCCGGTAAAGTTCGCGGAGCTTGGCACGGTTTACAGGTACGAACGTTCAGGCGTTTTGCACGGGCTTATGCGCGTGCGCGGGTTTACGCAGGATGACGCGCATATTTTTTGCACCCAGGATCAGGTTAAAATAGAGATAGAAAAGGTCCTGGACCTTACATTTGAAATGCTTGGCAAATTCGGGTTTAAGGAATATGATATATATATATCAACAATGCCTGAGAAACACGTTGGCGCAGACGCTGCATGGAAACTGGCAACAAACGCCCTTACCGATGCGCTTAAAGATAAGGTCGGAGATAAATATTGCGTTGATCCCGGTGAAGGCGTTTTTTACGGCCCGAAAATAGACATAAAGATAAAAGACGCATTAGGCCGTTCGTGGCAGTGCACTACAATACAGGTTGATTTTAATCTGCCCGAACGTTTCGACGTTACTTATATAGACGATAGCGGCCAGAAAAAACAACCCATCATGATTCATCGCGCGATACTGGGTTCTCTTGAAAGATTTTTCGGCGTACTGGTTGAACATTACGCAGGCGCATTTCCTTTGTGGCTTTCGCCTGTGCAGGCGGTTGTGATACCCATAAAGGATACAATAAAAGATTATGCAGCAGGTGTTAAAGAAGCCGTTCAAGAAAAAGGTATAAGGGTAGAAATAGATCCGCGCTCGGAGACGCTTAATTATAAAATAAGAGATGCCCAGACAAACAAGATTCCGTATATGGTTATTGTCGGAGAAAAGGAAAAGGAAAAAGGGCTTATATCTGTCAGGTCGCGTTCTGAGGGCGATTTGGGGCAGATGGAGCTCGGTAAATTTATAGAGCAGATAAATAAACAAATGCAGGAGGTAGATTATTCAAAAGAGGATTAGATTTAATGAGGGAATACGCGCTGCGCAGGTAAGGGTTATAAATGCAGCCGGTGAGCAGTTGGGCGTCATGAGCCCGCAGGAAGCCATTAAACTGGCGATAGAAGCGAAACTTGATTTAGTCGAGGTAGCGCCTAATACTGATCCGCCGGTATGCCGCATTATGGATTTTACAAAGTTCAAATACGACCAGGAGCGCAAGGAGCGCGAGGCGCGTAAACATCAGAAGGGCGGCCATCTTAAAGAAATCAGGCTTAAACCGAAAATAGAAGAACACGATTATCTGTTTAAGCTTAATCATGTAAAGCGTTTTCTCAGCCACAAAGATAAAGTTAAGGTTACGCTGATTTACCGGGGCAGGGAGATGTCGCATCCTGAATTCGGCCAGCGTGTTATAGACAGGGTAATCAAGGACCTTTCAGGCGTTGCAGACATAGAGAAAGGGCCGTTTAAAGAGGGCAGAAGCATAATAGTATTTTTCTCGCCCAAATAGTTAATACAAGGAGAATAAAATGGCAACAAGAAAATTAAAAACAAATAAAGGCGCAGCAAAGAGATTTAAGTTAACAAAAAAAAGAAAGGTCAAAATGGCGCGTTGTTTCAGGGGCCATTTATTGACAGGCAAATCAAGTAAGAGAAAGCGCAAGATGGGCCAATCAAGTTACTGCTTTGAGGCCGAGGCAAAGACAATCAGGAAATTAATGCCATATTCTTAAGAAAGGTAGGTAGAATACAATGCCGCGAGTAAGTCATGTAGTAGCAAGTTTAAGAAGAAAAAAGAGGATTTTTAAGAAAACAAAAGGTTTCTGGGGAGGCAGGTCCAAGCTTTACAGGACAGCTATTGAAACCCTGCGCAGGAGCATGCGATTTTCTTACAGGGACCGCCGTGACAGAAAAAGTGATTTTCGCCAGCTGTGGATAGTCAGGATAAACGCCGCGTGCAAGGAAAACAATATCTCTTACAGCAGATTTATCAACGGGCTTAAAAAAGCCAGCATACTCATCGACAGGAAAATACTTGCGGAATTGGCTGTCAGCGACGCTCATACGTTTACCGAACTTGTAAAGGTTGCCAAGAAAGCGCTTGAAGCAGTAGTGGCGCCGGCTCCAAAACCTAAAAAAACAAAGAAGATAAGCGTCAAAGCCAAAAAGTAATTTATGATAAAGACAAGAGTGAAGCCAAATCATATAATAATATTCAGCTTTATTTCGGCAAGTTTTATAGGCGCTTTGCTTTTGTCTATGCCGTTTTCAATAGCAAACAGCGCCTCGATACCTTTTATAGACGCGCTTTTTACGGCAAGCAGCGCGGTTTGCGTAACCGGGCTTGTTGTAAAAAATATAGGCGCGTTTTTTTCACTTCCCGGGCAGATGATTATACTAACGCTCATTCAGCTCGGCGGCCTTGGTATAATGACATTCTCAACGGCGTTTGCGATAATCCTGGGAAGGCGCTTTACGCTTAAAGAAACGGTTATAATGCAGAATGCCCTGGATAACCAGAAAGTGGATGGTTTCAGGAGCCTTATCAAGTATATACTTTTGGTTACGTTTTGTATAGAGCTTATCGGCGCAGCGCTGCTTTATACGCATTGGCACCTGACACTTAGCTACAGCCGTCCGCATACGCTTTACACAAGTATATTTCACGCGGTGTCGGCGTTTTGTAACGCCGGGTTTTCCCTGTATCCGGATAACCTGGCAGGCTTCAGGTCTGATGTAGTGGTTAATATGATTATAACAAGCCTTGTCTTGTTAGGCGGTATAGGTTTTATTGTGCTGCTTGATCTGCCAAAGCTCAAGTTTTGGAGAAAAGACAGGGTAAAATATTTTTCGAAAATAAGCCTTCAAAGCAAATTGGCTATAACGGTTACTATCGCGCTTATTATCCTGGGCATGGCGGGCATATTATTTTTTGAATGGAACAATACATTGCAGGGCATGCCGCTAAAGGAAAAATTATTGTGCGGTTATTTTCATTCGGTTACGCCGCGCACAGCCGGGTTTAATACGCTGCCCGTGCAAAGGTTTACCTCGCCGACATTATTAATAAATATAGGGCTTATGTTTATAGGCGCCTCACCCGGCTCTACCGGAGGAGGCATTAAGACCGTTACATTTATCGTATTATTGGCAGCAGCCGTAGCCATGCTTAAAAACAGAAATCGCGTAACGGCGTTTAAAAAAACCATACCAAGGGCCATATTCAGAAGGGCGTTTATCATAGTTTTAATGGGTGTCTCGTGGATATTTTTAGCGACAATCGCGATATGCGCGATTGAATCGTCAAAACTGGGGTCAAGTAATTTTGCCCTGAAAAATTTGTTTGAGGTGGCATCGGCTTTTGGCACAGTCGGCTTAAGCACAGGCATAACGCCTGCATTGGCGCCATTGAGCAAGCTTGTTATAATATTTACCATGTGGATAGGAAGGATAGGGACTTTAACTTTGGCTTTCGCGATAGCGACGTCAGAGGAATCCCCGCAATATATTTATCCTGAAGAAAGAATAATGGTAGGTTAAAGAAGTGTCTCTCGTCACTAAACGTGATAGCGGGTGACTCGGGACAAATTTTGCCGAACACGGCATCCCGTGAACGGGACAGACAAAAATATTCTACTGGAAAATTTGGAGGCTTATTATGAAACAGTATGCCGTTATAGGGCTTGGAAGGTTTGGAGCAAGTATTGCCAGGACACTGGCTGAAAAAGGCCAGCAGGTGCTTGCCATAGATTCAAAAGAGGATATTGTTCAGGATCTGGCTGAATATGTGACCAACGCCGTGTGCATTGACGCGACAGACGCAAAGGCCCTTAAAAATATAGGTATAAAGACGGTTGACGTTGCGATAGTTGCCATAGGCAAAAGTCTTGAGGCGTCTATTCTTGTTACACTTGCTTTAAAAGAACTTGGCGTGCCCAGAATAATAGCAAAGGCAGTCAGTGAAAACCAGAGTAAGGTTTTAGAAAAGCTCGGGGTGAACGCGGTAGTTTTTCCTGAAAGAGAAATTGGCGAAAAATTGGCCAACAAGCTTATTTCGCCCGAAGTTGTTGAAGAGATCAATCTTTCCAAAGAATACAGCCTTTTTGAAATCAAGACCCCGGAGGAATTTATAAACAAATCCTTAAAAGACCTCCAGGTCCGCATAAAATACAGCATAAATATAATAGCTATTAAAAGAAAGGCAAGGCCGACAGGCAAAAAACCCGCTGTCAAGGCAGCCGAGGTTTTAAATATGCTGCCCAAAGGCGATGACATACTGTTTGAAGATGATATACTTCTGGTGCTGGCTACTTATGCGGCGATAGAAAAGATGAAAAAAGAAGGGCTTATACCGAGAAGCTAAATGACAAGCAAGATAGAAGAATTAAGGCAGAGATTTAATAGCGAAATTAGCTCAGCAGACAGCCATCAGGCGATAGAAAATCTGCGCATAGAGTACTTAGGCAGAAAAGGCGCCTTAAGAGATCTTTTAAGCCAGATGGCATCATTACCCGTAGAGGAAAAACCCAAAGCAGGTATTCTTATAAATGAATTTAAAAATGAACTTACAGCTGCCTTAGACAAGAAAGCCTCTGAATTTAAAACCGCAAGTGTTTCTAAAAACCCTTCAGAATATTTTGATATTACCATGCCAGGGGTTTCGCAGGAAGCCGGCCGCAAGCATCCATTGACTCAGGTAACAGAAGAGATATGCGATATTTTTACGCGTATGGGCTTTGAAACCGTGCAAGGGCCCCAAATTGAAACAGAATATTATAATTTTGAGGCGTTAAATATACCGATAAATCATCCTTCCCGCGACGCGTTTGACACATTCTATCTTGATTTAAAACCTCAGAAAAAAAATAATAAAGATTATCAGTGGCTTTTGCGCAGCCAGACATCAACTGTGCAGATACGGGTGATGGAGAAGAGAAAGCCGCCGCTTAAAATTATTGCGCCGGGCAGGGTGTTCAGGC
>PFHB01000071.1:174-4850 GCA_002783585.1 Candidatus Omnitrophica bacterium CG_4_8_14_3_um_filter_43_15 | reverse complement strand
GATCAAAATGTGAGTATGAAAGATTCAGGAGTATTATGGATAGGACAGATTCCATTAATATGGGAGATGAGAAAGGTTGGCAGATCGTTTCGGTATATTGGTAGTGGAACCACACCGGATTCTTCCGAGCAGGAGTATTATGAAAATGGCTCGATTCCATGGGTGATCACTGGAGATTTAAATGATGACATTTTAAGGGATTCAACGAAAAAAATCACCGAGCTAGCTTTTAATAATTTCTCCGCGCTTAAAATGTTCCCAATTGGAGCTATTTTAATAGCGATGTATGGAGCTACTATTGGAAAAACTGCAATCGTAGATTTTGAAGGTTGCTGTAATCAGGCTTGTTGCGTCCTTGCGGATAGCGCATATTTTTATAATAAATTTGTTTTTTATTGGTTCGTAGCAAATAAACCAAACATAATTAGTTTAGGTTATGGCGGGGGCCAACCGAATATCAGTCAGGATGCTATAAAGAGCCTAAAATTGCCTTGCCCTATGTTTGAAGAACAGGAACGCATTATTAACTTTCTCGATCGTAAGACAGCACAAATCAACGCGCAAATTGGCCGGGAGCAAAAATCTATCAAACTGCTCAAGGAATTCCGTACTTCTTTAATTTCAGAAGTTGTGACTGGAAAAATCGATGTGAGGAACAATTGATGACTTGTGATAACGTCCTTCAATGGCTAACCTTCCTTGGCGTTGTAGCCCTTGGTTTATACTTTCGGTCTTATTTGATGAAAAAAGCCGAAAATCTTGCGACTAAAGAAGATGTAAGTGAAATAACCAAGCAGGTTGAATCAATGAAAGCGACGATAGGCGCACAGCTTTATATCCATCAAGTCCGTTATCAAAATGAATTTAACATCCTTATGGACTTGTCTGAAAAGCTTGTGGCGTTAAGGGATTCCGCCCATTCACTTCGGCCTATTTTAGATTATGTTGATTCACGAGAGACAGAAGACGAACGCAAGCAGAAGAGGTTAAAGAAACACTATGACGCGGCAGTTGTTTTTTACAAGGCTTATGAGACAAAAATGCCATTTTATCCTGAAGAAATATATCAAAGCATAAAGAAGCTTGATCTGTTAGTACGTAAAGAAACCATCGAATACGATATGGGCCAAGACAAGGGCTTTGATAAAAAATATTGGGACGCCGCTTCTGCCAATGCGTTGGAAATAGCAAAATTGGCGGACGAGATTATCGCTTTAATAAGAACCCGAGTTAAATATTGGGAAGATTTCAAGGTCAAGTCTTAATGAGGATGGAATATGGCATCAATAACTAATGAAAAAGCTTTTGAAGAATCCATCGAACAAAGCCTTATTGATCATGGCGGCTATGCAAAGGGCGATCCGAATAATTTCAATCGGGATTTAGCAATTGATCAAACGGTTTTGTTTCAGTTTATCAAGGATACCCAGAAGAATGTTTGGGATAGTTTGGTGGCTATCCATGGCGCAGAGGTCGAGAAAAAGTTTTTATACCGCCTTAATCAGGAGCTGGATGCGCGCGGGATGCTCGATTGTTTACGCCATGGAGTCACCGATTATGGCAAGAAGTTCACGCTCGCTTATTTTAAGCCAGTTAGTAAATTAAATCCGGAAACCCAGAAGCTATTTGATAAAAATATCCTCACAATTACCCGGCAGGTTCATTACAGCACAAAGGATGAAAGCTCGATTGATATGCTCTTGTCTGTCAACGGCCTTCCTGTGGCTACCATTGAACTCAAGAATCCTTTCACAGGTCAGGATGTGGATGACGCTAAGAGGCAGTATAAATATGATCGTGACGAACGCGAGCTTTTATTTCAGTTTAAGAAGCGTGCCCTTGTCCACTTTGCTGTGGATACAGATGTTATTTACATGACCACGCGTCTTCAGGGGAGAAAAACAAAGCACCTGCCTTTTAATAAGGGCTATAACAAAGGTGCCGGGAATCCCCCGAATCCAAGTGGCCATATGACATCGTATTTGTGGGAAGTAGTCTTGGTAAAAGACAGTTGGATGGATATTTTAGGAAGATTTTTGCATTTAGAAGTCGAGGAAAAGACGTTTGATGGTAGAAAGTTCAAGATTGAAACAATGATATTCCCGCGCTATCACCAGCTTGATAGTGTTCGGAAGCTTTCCTTTGATGCTCTGGCAAATGGAGCAGGAAAGAATTATTTGATTCAGCATAGCGCCGGAAGCGGTAAGAGTAACTCTATCGCATGGCTTGCCTATCACTTGGCCGGTCTTCATGATAAAAACGATAAGCGAATATTTGACTCAGTGATTGTAATCACTGACCGCATCGTTCTTGATAAGCAATTACAGGATACGATTTATCAATTTGAACACAAGTCCGGAGTAGTTGAGAAAATTGATAAGGATTCTGCCCAATTGGCTCAGGCGCTTACTAGCGGTACGAATATTGTTATCACCACTCTTCAAAAGTTTCCTTTTGTTTTAGATAAGGTTGGGGCACTGCCTAAGCGAAATTACGCTGTTATCGTTGATGAGGCACATAGTTCGCAAGGTGGTGAGTCTGCTAAAAAGATGAAGGATGTTCTTTCCGCGGTTGATAAAACCGAGATCGCGTCCGAGAAAATCAATGAGGATGACGATATAGAAGATGAAATTCGTGAATCCATGCTTAAGAGGGGCCCTCGGCCGAATTTGAGTTTCTTTGGATTTACAGCAACACCTAAGGCAAAGACGCTCGAGTTCTTTGGACAAAAAGGCGTAGATGGTAAACCACAACCATTTCATCTTTATTCTATGCGGCAGGCGATCGAAGAAAGATTTATTTTTGATGTCCTTGAAAACTACACCAGCTATCAGACTTTTTTCCAGTTATCCAAGAAGATTGAAGATGACCCGAATATGAATAAGAAAAAGGCCGCCTGTGCGATCGCGCGTTTTTTAACACTACACCCCTATAACTTGGCACAGAAAACCGAAGTCATGATTGAGCACTTCCGGCAGGTCACTTTGAAAAAGATTGGCGGTAAGGCCAAGGCGATGGTCGTGACTGCTTCTCGTGAACACGTGGTGCGATATAAACATGAGTTTGATCGGTATTTGAAAGAGAAAGGCTATAAAGATATCAAAGCTCTTGTGGCCTTTTCGGGTACAGTGCTTTTGGATGGCATTCCTCCGGAATATACCGAACCGGGAATGAATGGTTTTGGCGAAAAAGAACTGCCCGAAAAGTTTGCTACATCCGAATATCAGATTTTGCTCGTCGCAGAGAAATATCAGACGGGTTACGATGAACCGCTTTTACATACCATGTATGTGGACAAGCGGCTTGACGGCGTCAAGGCGGTGCAGACCATGAGCCGGTTAAATAGAACGTGTCCGGGGAAGGAAGATACTTTCATTTTGGATTTCGTTAATAAGCGCGAAGATATATTAGCGGCGTTTCAGCCGTATTACGAACAGACACAGTTAAGCGATGTTACGGATCCAAACAAACTTTACGACCTCAAAACCAAGCTGGATTCGTTTAAGGTGGTCTATCAATCAGACATCGATGCATTCTGTGCCGTATTCTTCAAAAATAAAGAATTACAGACGAAGCGCGAGCATGCTCAATTGAATGCCATTGTGGATGTGGCGGTTGAGCGTTTCGAGGCGATTGAAAAAGATGAGTATAAAGAAGATTTTTCCAATACGTTGGGTGTCTTTGTTCGCCTGTATGCGTTTTTGGCGCAGATTATGCCATTTCAGGATATTGAGCTCGAGAAATTCTACGCTTATTCCCGACTATTGTTGAAAAAACTTCCGGGGCCTGATGGCGGAGAAAGATATCATCTCGGTGATGAAATCGCTCTCGAGTATTATCGCTTACAAAAAATAGCTGATGGCAAGATTCAATTGCAAAAGGATTCGGGTGCGGCCATCGAACCAATTTCAGAGGCCGGAACAAAAAAAGACAAAGACGAATACGCCTTGTTGTCCGAAATAATCAATCTTCTTAATGATAGATTCGGGACTGATTTTACAGAAGCCGACAAGTTATTTTTTGATCAGATTGAAGAAGAAATGGTTATGGATGAGAAACTGGGTGTTCAAGCCAAGACCAACACGATTGATAATTTCAAATACGGGTTTGAAGATGTGTTTATCGCGAAGCTTGTTGACCGAATGGATCAGAATCAGGATATCTTTAACAAAATTATGGATGACAAGGCTTTTGCGGCTGTCGTTAAGGATTATCTATTGAAAAAGGTTTACGACCGTTTAAATAAGGATAGCGGCGATTGGTCAGAACGACCGTTGTTTTTTAAAGACGTGATTCCGAATGAAGATGTCGCGGATAACCAGAAGTATGTTGATTTTCTCCCGGTGTATTCGCTCCAGGCTGTAGCGACAAGCTTTGGTAAGGAAGAGCACGTTGAAATGCTTGGTTGGAAGAAGATAGAAAATAAACGGCTGAACAAGGATATGTTTATTGTTCAGGTTGTCGGCAAATCAATGGAACCGACAATCCCAAATGGGAGTTTTTGTTTATTCCGTTTTGAGCGCGGTGGTTCGCGCAATGGACTGGTAGTACTTGTAGAATCTCGGTTGGTTACTGATCCTGAAACAAGCCAGAAATTTACCATAAAGCGCTATCGAAGTGAAAAAGAGACGTTTGACGATGAGCAATGGCGTCATAGGAAGATTATTTTGTCTCCG
>PFHB01000071.1:0-147 GCA_002783585.1 Candidatus Omnitrophica bacterium CG_4_8_14_3_um_filter_43_15 | reverse complement strand
TTGGAAAATGTATCTGGAGACGATTTTCGGGTAGTTGCAGAATTTATATGCGTTCTTTAATAAGGTAAAATCAAAAACTCCTTTGGAAAATTTTGGCGGCGCCCATATAAAAAAATGAAAAATATTTAACCCGTAAAGGGGACGGTT
>PFHB01000034.1 GCA_002783585.1 Candidatus Omnitrophica bacterium CG_4_8_14_3_um_filter_43_15 | reverse complement strand
TTCCCGCTTTATAGAAATTAACCATAATGATATTGTGATTTAAAAACCGTTCACTGTCAAGTGAACATTATACGAGGGAGAAAATACTATGAAGAAAATGATTAAACATGATATGCCAATCGGAAAATTAACCAGGATAAAAGACGTGCTCCCGCCGCCTGAGGAATTGTTCATGCCGCAAGATACGGTAAAGGTGACCCTGTCTCTAAGCAAATCAAGCATAGATTTTTTTAAACGCCAGGCCGGGCTCTGCCATACAAAGTATCAAAGGATGATACGCCAGATTGTGGATATGTATGCGGCAAAATATTCGTCTACTTAAAAGTTAGAAATAAATTGTGCAGTATTTTAAGATTTTTGTTGTTATATAGTAAGAAGAAAAATATTGCACAATCATGATGGGGACAGATCCGCAGGACCTGTCCCCAAGGCGTAGGGGCGCATGAAGTTACCTGATTTGCTAAAAGAAATAGGCGTGGTTGCAGACAAAGAAAACATCAATGCTTTTGTTGTCGGTGGGTTTGTCAGAGACGCGTTGTTGGGTATTAGTGATAAGGATATTGATATGGTTGTCGAGGCAAATGCGATAAGTTTTGCGAAGATTATGGCTAAGAAGTGGGGCGTTGCGCCTGTTTTGCATGAAGGCTTTAAGACCGCGACAATAGAAAAGTCAGGCTATAGGATTGATTTTGTTACTGCGCGTAAAGAGCGGTATAAAAAGCCGGCGGCCTTGCCTAAGATAACGCCTGCGACTATGAAAGAGGATCTTTTGCGCAGGGATTTTACAATAAACGCGATGGCGGTTTCATTAAACAAAAAAGATTTCGGAAGGCTTGTTGATCTTTGCGGAGGCCGCAAGGATCTTAAGGCAAAAAAGATAAGAATCCTGCACGATAAATCTTTTATAGATGATCCCACAAGGATTTTTAGGGCCATAAGATTTCAGAAACGACTAGGTTTTATCATAGAGCCGCGCACGCGAAAATTAATGACAGACGCGATAAATGCGGGCATGATAGAAAAATTAAAGAAACAGCGCGTAAAAAAAGAGCTGGATTTATTTTTAGAGGAAACAGTATGAAGAGAACAGACAGGGTTGCAAGCCAGATAATGCGCGAGGTGGCTGATATTATACAAAAAGAAATCAAGAATCCGCATCTTGGCTTTGTTACCATTACATCCGCCGATGTTACGCCTGATTTGAAACTGGCAAAGGTATATTTTTCTGTTTTGGGAGACGATCAGCAGAAAACAGATTCGCATAATGCGCTTATGCATTCGGGCCGTTTCATAAGAAAACAGCTTGCGGCGCGGCTTAACATGCGCTATACGCCGTTTCTTGATTTTCATATTGATGCCTCAATAGAGCATGTAAGTAAAATTGACAATATCCTTAAAAAGATAAACGATGAAAGGAAAGAAGATGCTGACATCGATTAAAAAGGTATGCGATGCGATAAAAAAGAATAAAAGTTTTCTTATAACAGCGCATTATGACCCTGAGGGTGATTCTTTGGGCAGCCAGCTTGCAATGGCTGAGATATTAAGACAGCTTGGTAAAAAATATGTTATAGTCAACTACGATAAGCCGCCGGCGAGGTATGATTTTGTAAAAAATATAAAAAAAATAGAACTTCCGTCGCAAAAGCGCAGATATAATTTTGACATGGCGCTTGTCCTTGACTGCCCTGTAATAGCCAGGATAAAGGATGTGGCAAAGATAATCGGCAAAAAACCAATGATCAATATAGACCACCATGTCAGCAACCGGAATTTCGCGGATATTAATTATGTGCAGCCGTCGGCAAGCTCAGCAGGCGAGATTATGTATGATTTGGCTGTTGCGCTGGGTTGTAAGATTAACAAGGATCTTGCCGCATATATATACCTGGCAATAATTGCGGACACAGGATGTTTCAAGTATTCCAATACTACGTCAAAAACCATGTATATAGCCGCGGAGCTTTTAAAATACGGCGTTGACCCCAAACAGATGTATGAGAATATTTATGAGTCGCATACTTTGGCAGGCAGAAAACTTTTAGGTTTGTGCCTTGAGACGCTTAAGGTGTCCAAAGACGGCAAGATTGCCTGGATGCGCCTTACAAAAGCAATGTTTAAAAAAGCCGGGGCAACCTCGCATGATTCTGAGAATTTTGTTAATTTCGCGCGTTTTATCGACGGGGTAAAGATAGCCGTACTTTTCGGCGACAACACGAAGCAGGGTTTTATAAAGGTTAATTTCCGTTCAAACGGAAAATGGATGGATGTAAACAGGATTGCTTCAAGTTTTGGCGGCGGCGGCCATGTTTCCGCAAGCGGTTGCCTTGTAAAAGGGAATATGAAAAGTGTTAAGAATAAAATTATAAAAGAAGCCAGAAAGGTTATAGATGGACGGCGTACTGATAATTGATAAACCGAGAGGTTGGACATCGCATGATGTTATAAATTTTATAAGAAGAACATTCGCTATAAAAAAGGCCGGGCACGCGGGCACACTGGACCCCATGGCAACAGGCGTGCTTGTTGTTTTGTTGGGCGGTTACACAAAATATTCAGACAGGCTGATGGCCGGCGAAAAAGAATACCAGGCTGTTTTAACGCTCGGCGAATGCACTGATACACAGGATGCCACAGGTAAAGTCATAAAAGAAAGCAGTGTCCCGGAATTTAATAAAAAAGATATAGAGGTTGTTTTCGCTAAATTCACCGGCGAGACAGAACAGGTGCCGCCGATGGTATCGGCGCTTAAAGTGGGCGGCCGTACGCTTTATAAGCTGGCCCGCCAGGGCAAAGAGATTCAAAGGCAGCCGAGAAAAATATTCATAGAAAAAATAGAATTGAAAACTTTTGACAAGAAAAATATTTCTTTTAGTGTTGTCTGCCGGAAAGGCACTTATGTGCGCACATTATGCGAGGACATCGCTAAACATTTGAATTGTTGCGGCCACATGTCGTATCTGAGGCGTATAAGATCAGGCGATTTCAGTATAGATCAGGCATTGGCTGTGGAAAAATTAAAAAGCGCAACTGCGAGGGATTTAGAACAATGGGTAAAAAAGCAGTAGTTGCAATAGGCGTGTTTGACGGCGTGCACTTGGGCCACAGAAGAATTTTAAAAGCAGCTGTTAGAATCGCCAGGGGAAAAAATACAAAGGCAATAGCCGTTACTTTTTATCCGCATCCTTTATCTATTGTAGGCAGAGGCAGCGCGCCGCCGAGCTTGATATCGCTTAAACACCGCCTTAATTTAATCAAACAGGCCGGCGTAGACAGGTGCCTTGTTTTTAATTTTACCAAAAGTTTTGCTGAAAAATCCGCGCAGCATTTCATAAAGAATATATTGATAAGAAGGCTTGCCGCCGGCTGGGTTGTTGTGGGAGAGGATTTTCGTTTCGGAAAGAACAGGCAGGGCAATTGCGCCTTGCTTTATGAGCTGGGTAAGCGCCTGGGTTTTACGCTTAAGCGCGTAAAAACGCTTAAGATTAAAGGTATGGCTGTAAGCAGCTCCGCAATACGCCGCCTTGTGCAAAAAGGAGATCTAAAAACCGCAAGTCGTCTTTTAGGCAGGCCTGTTACAGTGTTCGGCACTGTTGTTAAAGGTAACAATATTGGCCGAAAACTCGGGTTTCCGACAGCCAACATAAATCCGCATCATGAGGTTGTGCCGCCGAGCGGTGTATACGTTGTAAAAGTTATTATTGACAAAAGGCGATATAATGGTGTATTAAATATAGGGATAAGGCCGACTTTTTACGGCTTGGGCCATTATGATAAAGAACCATCCATAGAGGCCTACATTTTTAATTTTTCAAAAAACATATATGGAAAAGATATAGAAGTATCTTTTACAAAAAAATTGCGCGCTGAAAAAAAGTTTAAAAATGAAGGCGCGTTAAAAATACAGATTAACAAAGATATAATAAAAGCGCGGAGGTAAAATGAATCCTTATTTATTGCTGACTTATAATATATTGGCTATTATCATGATATTGTCCATGGCTTATGAAAGAAATAAAATCGCAAGGCAGTACAATAAAATGAGGAGTCATTATATTACTGTTATTATGGCGTTGGCAAGCGCCATTGATGCAAGGGATCCATCTACTTTAGGGCACACTGAAAGGGTTATGGATTTAAGCAAAGGCCTTGCCTTGGAGCTTTTGCGCCGCGGATACAGAATAGATCTTGATTCTCTTAAGCTGGCGGCTCTTTTGCATGATATAGGCAAGGTTGGCGTGCCTGAGTCTATATTGAGAAAGCCCGGCAAGCCAACACCTGAAGAGTGGAATGAGATTAAAAAACATCCTGCAATAGGAGCTAATATTCTTGAACCTTTGCATGATATGAAAGATATCACAGAGGCGGTTAAATACCATCAGGAACATTATAACGGTTTGGGGTACCCTCGCGGTTTAAAGGCCAATGATATACCGTTTATGTCAAGGGTAATAATGGTTGCAGATGCCTATGACGTCATGACATCAGACAGGGTTTACAGGCCCAGGCGTTCAAGGGATGAGGCCTTGGCAGAGCTTAAGGCAAATGCAGGAACGCAATTTGACCCTGAGATGGTTGAGGCCTTCGGTAAGATTATCAAATCTATTGAGAAACAATAGCTTTACAATGATAATATAGTATGATATAATAAAAAAATACGTTATAAAATTTTTAAACCGGAAAGAAAGGAAAATCAATGGCATTGGAAAAGAATCAGAAACAAGAGGTAATCGAAAAATTCAAAAAACACAAGAAGGATACGGGTTCAAGCCAGGTCCAGATAGCGCTTCTGACAGAACGTATAAACCTTCTTACGGAACATTTCAAGATCCATAAAAAGGACCATCATTCAAGGCAGGGGCTTTTGAAGGTAGTTAATAAAAGAAGGCGCCTGCTTGATTATTTAAAGAAGGAAGATAAAACAGAATACGATAAAATACTAAAGAGCCTTAATCTTAGAAAGTAGGTAAAATTTTATGTTGCATACAGTTAAAACAAAAATAGGCAGCGAAGACCTTATAATACAAACAGGCAAACTGGCCAAACAGGCTGACGCTGCGGTAACGGTCCAGTATGGAGGCACGGTTGTGCTGGTTACTGCGGTTGTTTCAAAAGAACCGAGAGAGGGAGTGGATTTTTTGCCTCTTACAGTCGAGTACCAGGAAAAGGCTTATGCAGCCGGTAAAATCCCCGGTGGTTTTTTCAAGAGAGAAGGCAGGCCTTCGGAAAAAGGGATTTTATCCGCAAGGCTTATAGACAGGCCTATAAGGCCTTTATTCCCGGACGGGTTTATAAATGATATACAGGTTATAGCGACAGTGCTTTCACATGACGGTAAAAATGACCCGGATGTGCTTGCTATAGTGGGCGCATCAGCGGCTTTATCTATATCGCATATACCTTTTGACGGGCCGATTGCCTCATTAAGGGTTATAAAATCGGGCTCTGATTTTATAGCAAATCCGACATACGAAGAGATTGAGAAGTCGGATCTTGAAATAGTCGCGTCAGTTGGAAAAGAAGGAATAATAATGATTGAGTCAGGCGCGAAAGAGGTTGATGATAAGTCCGTTCTAGACGCGCTTGATTTTGCTTTTAAGCAGGCGCAGGCAATAATAAAATTGCAGAAAGACCTTGCGGATAAATGCGCCAGGCCAAAGATGGAATTTCCGCTTTATGAAGTCAATAAAAACCTGCGGCAGGAGGTTGAAAAAGCCGCCTCATCTAAAGTGAAACAAATATGTTCCATAGCTGACAAGGATAAACGTGAAAGCCAAATGAATTCTCTGCGTAAACAGTTGTGCGAGCAGATGATAACAGAAGATTCCGAATATACAAAACTCGATATCAAAATTGCCCTTGATGATATGGAAAAGTGTTTTGTAAGAAGCAATATAATCGAAAAAGGTTTAAGGGTTGACGGCAGAAAACTTGACCAGGTAAGGCCCATATCATGCGAGGTTGCAGTGTTGCCCAGGACCCATGGTTCAGGGCTTTTTACCCGCGGCCAGACGCAGAGTTTATCCGTTGCCACTTTAGGCACAGGAGATGACGAGCAGACCATAGACGCGCTTGCAGGCGAATATTCAAAATCATTTATGCTGCATTATAATTTTCCGCCTTTTTCAGTCGGCGAGGCAAGGCCGATGCGCGGTACGGGAAGGCGCGAGATAGGCCACGGCGCCTTGGCAGAAAAGTCCCTGCGCGCGGTTATGCCTTCCAAGGAAGAATTTCCTTATACAGTAAGGGTTGTTTCAGAGATATTAGAATCAAACGGTTCTTCAAGCATGGCTACTGTATGCGCTGCCACGCTTGCATTAATGGACGCCGGCGTTCCCATAAAAGCGCCTGTAAGCGGGGCTGCTATGGGCCTGGTAAAAGATGGCGATAAATTCGCGATATTAACGGATATTTTAGGCGCTGAGGATCATTTCGGAGATATGGATTTTAAGGTTGCAGGCACTAAAAACGGCATAACAGCCGTGCAGATGGATCTTAAGATACGCGGATTAAAAATAGATACAATAAAAGATATTTTAGCCCATGCCAACAAGGCAAGGGCTTTTATTCTGGAAAAGATGATTGAAGTTATGCCCAGCGCAAGAAAGGAATTGTCTGAATTTGCGCCGAGGATAATATCTTTTAAGATCGATACCTCCAAGATAGGCGCGGTAATAGGCCCTGGCGGCAAGGTTATAAAAAAGATAATAGAGGAAACAGGAGTCAGTATTGATATTTCTGATGACGGCACTGTTAACGTTGCCTCAACCGATTCAGACGCGAGCCAGCGGGCCATAGACATCATAAAGGGTTTAACAGCCGAGCCTGAGGTTGGAACCGTATATAAAGGCAAGGTAACCCGGCTTATGGCTTTCGGCGCGTTTGTTGAGTTTTTGCCGGGCAAAGAAGGCCTTGTGCATGTTTCCGAGCTTGATAATAAGTTTGTGAAAAGGCCCGAAGATGTTGTTAAGGTCGGAGATGAGGTTACAGTTAAGATTATAGAGGTGGATGCGCAAAACCGTGTTAATTTGAGCCGTAAACAGGCAATGCTGGACGAGAAAAAGTGAAAAAAATAAAAATATTCATCAAGCGCAGGAAGGGTTGCGAAGACCTTCCGCTGCCTGAGTATATGAGCCATGGCTCAAGCGGCATGGATTTGTACGCTGATGTCCAGGAAGACGTTTTATTAAACCCCGGCGAGAGAAGGCTTATCTCTGCCGGTATTTTTTTGTCTATGCCTGAGGGGTTTGAGGCCCAGACAAGGCCAAGAAGCGGCCTGGCTTTAAAAAATGGGATCACGCTTGTTAATTCACCTGGCACTATAGATTCTGATTACAGAGGGCTTGTTAATCTGATAGTGGCAAATATTTCAAACGAGCCGTTTACAATAAGGCGCGGCATGCGCATAGCGCAAATGGTTTTTCAGGAGGTTGTGCGCGCTGAAATAGAAGAGGCAGCAGAGCTTGACGAAACCGTAAGGGCTCAGGGCGGGTTCGGCCACACAGGGGTATAGCATGACTATTTTTCAGGCTATTTTATCGGGAATATTGCAGGGCATAACCGAATTTTTTCCCATAAGCTCTACAGGCCATTTGGTGATACTGCATCACTTTTTTGGCTTTAAAGAATCACAGATATTTTTTGATATAATGCTTCATATTGCTACCGGGCTTGCTGTCGTAGTTTATTTCAGGAAGGATATAATCAATTTATTTACAAGCGAAAAAAACCTCGGCATGCTTGTTGTTTTGGGCTCTGTGCCGACATTTTTTATAGGTTTTTTGTTTGCTGATTTTATCGAGAGGTTTTTCGTTCATGTAGAATTAGTCGGCGCCGCGTTATTATTTACAGGCGCGTTTCTTATTGTCTCGGATATTATCAATAAAAAAATACTGCGTGAAAAACATATTGAAAAAAGAGAAACAATGCTTTATCCATGGAAGGCTATAGTGGTAGGCATAGCCCAGGGTGTAGCACTTATACCCGGTATATCCAGGAGCGGTGCCACAATATCAGCAGGGCTTGTATGCGGCCTTGGCAGCACGCTTGCTTTTCGCTTTTCGTTTTTATTGCTGATTCCGGCTACATTGGGAGCGGTAATATTTAAGTTAAAAGATGTAGCAACGCCCATACCTGCCGCCGGGCCTATGTTAGCAGGAGGGGCCAGCGCATTTTTTGTAGGGCTTTTGGCTCTGCATTTATTGAGCAGGATATTAAGGCGGGGCAAGATATATATTTTCGGGTATTACTGTATTGCCGTTGGTTTACTTATCATCCTAATCTGATTATGCCAAAACTTAAAAGAAGACAAAAAAATAATACCGCAGAACATCTTTCGCCTCAAAAAAGAAACGAGGTCTGGGGGTTTATATTTCTCGCGGTTTCGATTTTGGTGTTTACAGCGCTCATATCTTACGATCAGAACGACCTTTCCTTTTATTCATCGCAGCCTAATACGGAAATTAAAAATTTAATAGGTATAATCGGCGCGTATATATCAGGTATTTTGGTTTTTCTTGTGGGCGCCACATCTTTTGTAATACCGTTTCTTACTTTAAGCTGGTCAGTATCCAAGTTTATCGGCAGGCAGCCGCAAAAACTTTATGTAAAGACAATAGGGACTGTTATTTTATTTTTATCAGCCTCGAGCATGCTGAGCCTGATAGCGACGGCAGAGTCGGTAAACAGTTTTAAAAACGGCGGGCTGATAGGTTCGTTTGTTTCGGCTCACCTTGCGCGGTATTTCGGTTTTCCGGGCACCTACATTATACTTACGACCCTTGTGATATTGTCTATTTTGATAGCCACGGAGTTTCTTGTGCTTCCGTTTATTGCGTCTGTTTTTACGTTTACGATAAAAGCGGTTTCTTTTTTGTGGCAGAAGATTTTCTCGCGTATATTTTCCGGTAAGCGCCAGAAGGTTGTTATTTCAACTTCAAAGCCGAAAGTCAGAAGCATAATAAAAGACCCCATCACAGCGCCGCCTGCGCCAAAACCAAAGGTAATACAGATTAAGCCTGAGGCCCTTGCGCTAGCTAAGCAGATTGATCTAAAAGCGACACGTAAGCAGGTGAGTATTGACGGTTATAAGTTACCCGCGCTTGATTTATTAAATTCCCCGCCGCCCTTAGAAGAAAGAAGGATAAAGGATGACTTAGAGAAAAATTCCCTAATTCTCGAGGAGACATTGCGCGATTTTGGCATAGAGGTAAGGGTTGCTGAGGTTGAAAGGGGCCCGGTTATTACCAGGTATGAGCTTGAGCCGGCGCCAGGTGTTAAAGTAAACAAGATAGTGGCGTTAAATGATGATATAGCGCTTGCCATGAAGGCGCACAGCGTGCGTATTGTAGCGCCAATTCCAGGCAAGGCAAGGGTTGGGATAGAGGTGCCCAATTCAAGCGCGACATTGGTATATTTACAGGAAGTAATAGCTACGCAGGAATTTCAGTCGCAATCCAAGAAATACAAGCTTACAATGGCCCTTGGCAAGGATGTTTCAGGCGCGCCTATGGTGACAGACTTAGGCGATATGCCGCATTTTTTAATAGCCGGCACAACGGGTTCAGGCAAGACCGTATGCGTTAACACTATAATAATGTCGCTTCTTTTTTCAAATACGCCAAATGACCTTAGATTTGTTATGGTAGACCCAAAGATGGTGGAGCTTGCGATTTTTAACGGCCTGCCGCATCTTTTATGCCCTGTGGTAACGGACCATAAAAAAGTCGCTGCCACGCTTAATTGGGTTGTGGAGGAAATGGATGCGCGCTACAGGCTTTTGGCTTCTTTAGGCGCCAGGAACATAGAATTATATAATGAAAAATCGCCGCAAAAGCTGCCTTATCTGGTTGTTATAATAGATGAGCTGGCTGACCTTATGATGATAGCGGCGGCAGAAATAGAAAACGCCATCACTCGCCTGGCGCAGCTTTCAAGGGCCGTGGGAATACACATAATACTGGCAACGCAAAGGCCCAGCGTTGATGTTATAACAGGTGTTATAAAAGCGAATTTCCCGGCAAGGATATCGTTTAAGGTTGCCACCAAGGTTGATTCGCGCACAGTGCTTGACGCTAACGGCGCGGACAAACTGCTGGGTAAAGGCGATATGCTGTTTTTAAAGCCCGGCGCAGCCAAACCTATCCGCGGCCAATGCAGCCTTGTTTCTGACGCTGAGATAGAGCGCCTTGTGAATTTTATAAAAGCTCAGACAAAGCCGGAATATGAGGAATCAATAATAAATGCCCAGCATAAAACAAATGGTTCCGGCGCTTCAGGCAGCAGCAGGATCGATAAAGACCTTCTTTATGAAGACGCTTTGAATATGGTGCTTGAAACAGGCCAGGCGTCTGTTTCCATGCTGCAGAGAAGGATGCGCTTAAGCCATATAAGGGCTGCAAGGATTATTGATTTTATGGAGCAGGAGGGCGTGGTAGGCCCTTATCAGGGTTCAAAAGCAAGAGAGATTCTAGTCCCGCATAAACAATTAAAAGAACCCGAAAAAGTATCATGACAGCCGGTTCACAATTAAGGCAAGCCAGGTTAAATAAGGGCGTTTCGCTTAAGGATGCGTCGTCCAAAACAAAGATACAGGAAAAGTTCCTGGAGGCGCTTGAGAGCGATAATTTTTCAGTCCTGCCAAATATTGTTTATCTTAAGGGTTTTATCAGGAAATACAGCGAATTTCTCGGGTTAGACCCTGACAAAATGCTTTCGCTGCTTGATGATAAAACCGAAACCCGGCAAAAACAGGAAATAATTATTGAAGATAAAAAACTGCCGCCTGTAAATACGGAGAAATATTTCAGGAAGATATTGATAGCCGTAACAGGTTTTTTCGTTGCGATAGGGCTTGTTATGCTTTTGGTATCTTTTATAGGAAAGGGCATCAGCAGCATAAAAAAACAAAGGCCGAGGCCTCAAGCCGCAGCCAGGCCAAAGCCGTTAAAAAAACAGCAGAAAAAAGCAGTCAAGCAGGAGGCTGTTGTTGCAAAGAAACCTCAACCGGTTGTGAAAGAGGCCTTAAGCCTTGATTTATATATTGCGGCAAAAAAATCTTGTTATGTTTCGGTTAAAGCCGATCAAAGGCTTTTGTTTGAAGGTTTTCTTTTGGTAGGCGCCAGTGAACAGTGGAAAGCAAAAAATATGTTTGAATTGGGGATAAGCGATGGCTCGGCTGTGGAGGTTATGGTAAACGGCAAAAAGATAGGCCAAGCCTCAAAGGGCGTAAGAAACGACCTGATTATTACAAAAGACGGCATACGGCATAGATAAACATTGACATTATATGTATAATTGATATAATTTTAAAATGAGGGCCTTAACATGGCAAGCAGAATAAAAAACGCAGTGGATAAGCTGATAAATTTTATGAACAGCCTGTATTCGTTTTTTTCCAACGATATGGGCATAGATTTGGGTACTGCCACGACGTTGGTTTACGTAAAAGGCGAAGGCATTGTTTTGTGCGAGCCTTCTGTTGTGGCTATTGAGAAGGATACCAACCGCGTGCTGGCTGTCGGCGAGGAGGCAAAGAGGATGCTTGGCCGTACGCCCGGCTCAATAATTGCCATCAGGCCTATGAAGGACGGCGTTATAGCGGATTTTGGTATCAGCGAATCGATGCTTCGTTATTTTATAAGAAAAGTGCATCCTAACAAGGTTTTAGTGCGTCCAAGGATTGTTATAGCGGTTCCATCCGGCATAACAGAGGTTGAGAAGCGCGCTGTAAGGGATTCGGCTTTGCATGCGGGCGCGCGCGACGTATTTTTAATAGAAGAGCCTATGGCCGCGGCCATAGGCGTTGGCTTGCCTATACAGGAGCCGGCAGGCAATATGATAGTTGATATAGGCGGAGGCACGACAGAGATAGCCGTTATCTCGCTTGCCGGAATAGTTTTTTCAAAATCGCTGAGGATAGGCGGAGACGAAATGGATGAGGCTATAATAAATCATTTGCGCAAGGCCTATAATCTTATGATAGGCGAGCGTACCGCCGAAGAAATAAAGATTAAGATAGGGTCTGCGTATCCTTTGGACGAGGAATTGACCCTTGAGGTGAAGGGCCGTGATTTGATTGCAGGCCTTCCGAAGATGATTACAGTAACAAGTGAAGAGGTAAGAGAGTCTCTTGCAGAGCCGATAGGCTCAATAGTAGAAGCAGTAAGGGTTACTCTTGAGAGGACGCCTCCGGAGTTGTCCGCAGATTTAATTGACAGGGGCATTGTTTTAGCCGGCGGCGGCTCGCTTTTAAGGGGCCTTGATAAATTGCTGGCAGAGGAAACAGGCCTTCCTGTTCATGTCGCAGAAGACGCTTTAACTGCCGTTGCTTTGGGCACCGGAAAAGTGCTTACCGAAATAAAATATCTTAAGAAAATCACAGTTACGCCTAAAATAGAATAACCTGACAATCTCATATCGTGTATGGCATTAGAAAAAGACACCTCGCAACAATAGCCTTTCTTTTATTTCCTATCATCGTAACATTACTGCCTGATAGCGCGAAAGAATCCGTAAAATCCAGAATAAGCCGGGTATTGAAATTTCCCATAATATGCGCAACAGTAGCATCATCGAAGATTGGCAGCGCTTTTGCGCCCAAGGGTTTTTTTCTTAAAACCATTAACCAACAGCATGTTAAGATAGAAGAGCTTAAAGCCCAGAACAGCCAGGTTCAGGAAATTATCATTGAAAATCAGAGGCTGAACGATATCTTGTCTTTTAAAAAGGATTTGGCATTTAAGGTCTCACTTGCCAGGGTTATAGCCAGAGACCCGTCCAACTGGCGCCATACAATAATAATAGACAAGGGTTCTTCGGTTGCAATAAAAAAGAACATGTTTATAATATCGCAGCGCGGTTTAGCCGGCAGGATATGCGAGGTTGGCCGCAGCACGTCAAAGGCCATACTTATGACAGATCCTGATTTCAGGGTAGCGGCTGTGGTTCAGCGCTCAAGAGAGCAGATGATAGCAGCCGGTAGAGGCAGCGGTTTATGCGAATTAAAATATATTACCGAAGGCGCTGATATACAGTTCGGCGATATAATAGTTACTTCAGGATTCGGCGGGTTTTGTCCGAAAGGCGTACTAATAGGAGAGGTTGTTTCTGTTGGAAAATCCGTAAATGGCGTTATATCTGGTGTATATGTTAAGCCTGCGGCGCATCTTAGCAGGTTAGAAGAGATTTTGGTATTGCTGGAATAAAATGTTATATTTTACTGTATTCATAACAGCGATTTTGCAGATAACAGCCGTTAATATGATTTCCATAGGCGGCATTAAGCCGGATTTTTTGCTGATACTAACGGTTTTTATAGCTATTAAAAAAGATTTAATAAGGGCGGTTTGCGTTGCTGTGTTGGCCGGATTTTTGAAAGACATATTCAGCACAGGGGCTTTTATCAATACCTTATCTTTTCCGGCGTACGCTGTTTTAACCGGAGTTTTATGCAGAAAATTTTACTTTTCACCGGACGCGCTTATGTCAAAACTGCTTATAGTATTTGTCGTGTGCGCTATAGATTCGGCTATGCAGATTTTCTGTTTTTCCAATATGGTTTATCCGCCTTCGGCCCTGGCCCTGATAATATATGTTGGTTTACCGGGCATATTATATACTTCACTGGCAAGCATCCCTGTTTTCTCAGTTTTTAAAAATTATGCGACTTAAAATAATATCATTAATTACGGCCTGCGCGTTTATAATATTAGGCAGCTGCCTTTTTTGGGCCCAGATAGTAAAAGGCGGGTATTATTATAATTTAAGCCAGAATAACCGCATACGCCTTGTGCCTCAGGAGGCCGCGCGCGGAAATATATATGATACTAACAACGGTTTGCTCGCCGATAACGTATTATCGTATGATTTGGTTATAATGCCGCAGGAATTTGTAAGCAGAAAAGAAAGGTCCGACACCCTAAAGAAGTTAAGCGTTATTCTTGACATGTCTTATTCGGGCCTTGAGGCGGTTTATAAAAGAAATTACAACGCGCCTTTTACGGATATTGTTATTCTAAAAAATATATCCAAAGATTTGATATTTGAGATTGAGCAGATGAGGTTTGATCTGCCGGCGGTTTCTGTAAAACCCAGGCCGCATCGCCGGTATGTATTAGGGCCCGCAACAGCTCATATACTGGGTTATCTTGGCGAAATTGATCAGGAGCAGCTTACGCGCCTTACACAATATGGTTACAGAAGGCAGGATTCGATAGGTAAAAACGGCATAGAAAAAATACTTGATATGTTTCTGCGCGGAGAAGACGGCGGTATGCAGATAGAGGTGAATAATAAGAATTTTCAGGTTGGCGTGTTAAGTTCCAAGCCCGCGAAAAGCGGAAGGGATGTTAAATTAACAATAGACGCGCGGCTTCAGGAATACGCCTATAAACTGCTTGATTCGCGAAAGGGCGCCGTGGTTTTGATGGACCCTTCTGACGGCCGGGTGTTTTCCCTGGTGAGTTCTCCGGGGTTTATCGCGGATGATATAACGCCCGCGTTGAATGATAAAACAAAACCGTTGTTAAACAGGGCGCTTCAGAGCCAGTGCCCTCCGGGATCTATTTTTAAGATTATTACAGCCACTGCCGGGCTTGACACCGGGAAAATTTCTGCTGAAAAACCCATATTTTTCTGCCCCGGGTTTTATACATTGGGAGGCAGGCGTTTTAACTGCTGGGATAAAGACGGACACGGCTGGGTAAACATGAAAGAAGCCCTTAAGCATTCGTGCAACGTTTTTTTCTTTAATGCCGGCCAGGTGATTAAAATCGAGCCTATCATCGCTTACGCGCGCCTTTTCGGCCTGGGCCGGGCTACAGGCATAGAGTTGCCCGGAGAAACCGCAGGATTTATCCCGGATAAAAATTGGAAACGCCGGGTTCAATCAGAAAGTTGGCGCGAAGGCGATACGCTTAATTTTTCCATAGGCCAGGGTTCCATACTTATTACTCCTATACAGGCTGCTGTAATGGTGTCAGTCATCGCTAACAGGGGGAAACTTGCGCAGCCGTATGTGGTGGAGTCTATAGGCAATGCTTTGATAAAAAGGCAGCCGCCTAAAAAATTACAGATTTCAGAATACGCGCTTAATATTGTCAGGGATGCCATGGAGTCTATTGTGCAATCAGCAGGCGGCACAGGCATTATGGCAAGGGTGCCTGAATTGAACGTAAGCGGCAAGACAGGCACAGCTCAGGTTTCAGGCAAGATGTCTCACGCGTGGTTTGTTGGTTTTACGCCAAGCGATAATCCAAAGGCCGCTATAGCCGTATTTTTGGAGAACGGCGGATACGGAGGCGAATCAGCGGCCCCTATTGCCGCCGCCATGTTTAAAAAAATGAAAGAGTTGGAGCTGCTTTAATCATGTTTAAAAAACTGGATTACCAGATAATAATGCTGACGCTGGCCATATTTATCATAGGGCTTATGTTTCAATACAGCGTTTCTTACCAGAAAGATGTAGCTGTATGGTATAATTCGGCGTTCAAACAACTGGTCTGGGTATTGATAGGGTTTTTTATTTTTGCGTCTATTCTAAAGATAGGTTACCGCAGGATAATTTCAGTATCGTATTATTTTTATATTGTTGTTGTGATTCTTTTGATTGTTGTTTTGGTTTTTGGCAGAGAGCGCCTTGGCGCGCAGAGATGGATACAGATAGGCGCGTTTAATCTGCAACCGTCAGAATTCAGCAAGCTGGCTTTGATATTAACGTTATCGTATTATCTTGGCAGGAGAAAAGACAGTGTTTTGCGCCTGAAGAGTTTTCTTGTGCCGTGTTTTCTGACTGCGCTGCCGGCTATTTTTATACTGAAACAGCCTGACCTGGGTACCGCGCTTTTACTTTTTCCGACCCTTCTCGGCATGCTGTATATATTCGGGATTAAAATTAAATACATAATAAGTTTTATTCTGGCAGGGGTTTTATCTTTGCCTGTTATGTGGAATTTTTTAAGGCCTTACCAGCAGCAGAGGCTTCTGGTTTTTATAAATCCCAACATGGACCCTTTGGGCGCCGGGTATACGATTATCCAGTCAAAGATTGCTGTGGGCTCAGGCAGGCTTTTTGGCAAGGGATGGCTTTCAGGCACCCAGAACTACCTTAATTTTTTGCCGGAGCGGCATACTGATTTTATATTTTCAGTAGTAGGCGAGGAGTGGGGATTTTTCGGCTCAGTCGTTATACTGATTTTGTATTATCTGCTTGTCAGGCGCATGCTGCACATACTGGATATTACTGAAAATGTTTACGGCAGGCTTTTAATAGCAGGTGTTGCCACAATAATTTCACTGCAGGTAATTATTAATATAGGCATGACCATAGGGCTTTTTCCGGTTGTGGGCATAACGCTTCCGCTTATAAGTTACGGCGGATCCTCGCTTTTAACCACGTTTATAGGCGTGGCGCTTGTTTTAAGCGTAAATCAGCTACGTTAAGAAAGAAAAAAAGTTAGAAAAAAAATGGGAATATTTTGCCTTTTCAGTTGTTATAGTAGTGGAAAAGACCGCAAGGTAGCATTTGAAATGGTTGTGAAGTTAAATACGGCTAATGGCCAAGGTGGCTATTAGCCTTTTGTTTTGATATTAAAAATTTTTAGTAAGGTTGTACCGAGAGGGGTGAGTTAAAATGAAAAAGCCAATAGGACAAAGCATGGTAGAGGCAAGGCTGATAACTAAAGATCAGCTTGAAGACCTGCTTGAATACCAGAAAAGACAGCGGGAAAAAGTCATTTTTGGCAAACTCAGCCTTGAACTTGGCTTGATATCAGAAGACCAGTTCGCTCCTTTTATAGCTTCATATTTTGATGTGCCTTTTATTAATTTAAAAGATCATCCTATTATAGTCCGCAGGGAAGCGATAAATATGATACCCGAATCCATAGCAAGACGCTTAAATGTTCTGCCTCTGACAAAAGATAACAATACGCTTACTGTGGCTGTTTCTGACCCGTTGGATCTGGTTGCGCTTGACAATCTGGCAATAGTTTCCCATTGCAATGTTAAGCCTGTTGTAAGCACGCCCAGCCAGATAACGCATAGCATAACAATCTCATACGGAATATTATGAAACCCAGCCCAATAGCAAATAGTTTAAAAAATATACATAGTGTTAATATTATATTATATGTATGTATTTTCTTATCCGCATGCGCGGTTATTTTTTTATTGCTAGGGCCCTTGTATTGCGAGGGTGAAAATCAGCAGGTTTCCGGCATGGACGATTCAGTTCTAGTGGCGATACAGGTAAAAGACGGAGTTGATCTTTCAGCTATTTTAGATAAGTATAACATAGAAATAATCAGGCGTTATGAAAATTTATTAAAGGCGTATGTGAAAACAAACGATCTGGAGAATCTATCAGAAGAAGATTGTATAGTTTCCGTGACCACTAATCTTTTAAAACCCATCGAGCTTAACAACCAAAAAGACGTACTATAAGAAGTAAAGATAAATTTTCAAAGAGCAAGAGATAAAAGATTAAACTGCTATAGCGACA
>PFHB01000083.1 GCA_002783585.1 Candidatus Omnitrophica bacterium CG_4_8_14_3_um_filter_43_15 | reverse complement strand
TTGTGATAGTATGATTTTGTTGTAAAATAATACCCCCGGCAGGACGATTGTTTGTAAAAGTGAGGGGTGGCGTATGAAAAGGCATATCATTTTTCTTGCAATAGCAATGAGTGCCTTTTTTTTATTTTCGCAGAACGCATCGGCAGCAGAGGTGTGGCCGGCGTTTAATTTAAAGGCCGCGTCAGCAGTTGATTTTGCCGGGCCTGTCTTTGGCTATGTTATTGCGCCTGTGCCTGTTGCGCCGGGGTATTCAGCCGTAGGCAGCGTTTATTCCGGCGATATAGAGTTTTTGAAGCAGGCAGAGCAAAGCATTTGACAATAATGTCATGATATAATATAATATTGATACTATGAGTATCTCTTCAGGGTTGTCTTCCTATATACTTACATTTATCCCTATATTTGTTGCTTGACAAAACGGTGCCAGGCACCGCATTTTAAATATTTGTTGCTTGACAAAACGGTGCCAGGCACCGCATTTTAACCGGTTGATATAAAAGAGGTTACGAAGCAAAATGTCTGAGTTTTATCTTTTAGTCAAAATATATATTCTTGCGTTTATACCGGTATTCGTTGCTGTAAACGCGGTGAGCGTGCTGCCTATATTTGTGGGTTTAACAGCAGATTTAAAGCCGAAAAAGAGAAATGAGGTTTTATCGCGGTCCATACTTACGGCAACGCTGATAGCCATGGCGTTTATATTCGTTGGCAAAATAGTTTTTAATGTTTTGGGTGTTACAGTAGCGGATTTTAAGATAGCAGGCGGCATTTTACTTTTTATAATGTCAGTCGGGTATCTGTTGCCCGGCGGCATACAGCGCGGCAAGTATATTGAAAAAGAGGATGTCGGAGTTTTTCCATTAGGCACACCTTTAATAACAGGGCCTGCTGTTTTGACGACGTGCCTTGTGCTTCGTGATGAATATGGGCTTATGCCTACTTTGGTATCGTTGATTGCAAATGTTTTGGTGGTATGGTTTATCTTTGCCAATGCAGGCAGGATTATAAAATTTTTAGGCAAGAGCGGCTCGCGCGCTTTTTCAAAAGTAGGCGATATTTTACTTGCCGCGTTTGCCGTGATGATGGTGCGTAACGGCGCGATTGAAATAATAAGGGATTTTTTAAGATGAAAGATGTATTAACATTTATAATGGCAGGTGGAAAGGGCGAGCGGCTGTATCCTCTGACGCGCGACCGGGCAAAGCCTGCAGTGCCTTTTGGCGGTATTTACCGCATTATTGATTTTCCGTTGTCAAACTGCATAAACTCAGGCGCAAGAAAGATACACATACTAAGCCAGTATAAGTCAATGTCACTTGAGCGGCACCTGAGGATGGGTTGGAATGTTTTAAATGCCGAGCTTGATGAGTATATAGATATAATACCTGCCCAACAGCGCCTTGGTGAGAAGTGGTATCAGGGCACCGCTGATTCGATATATCAGAATATGCATGCCATAAAGATGAGAGGCGAGGAATATATTCTTATATTAGCAGGCGATCATGTATATAGGATGGATTATATGAGGCTTATTGATTTTCACAAAGCCAAAAAAGCAGATCTTACTATCGGCGTTGTTATGATGCCAAAGGAAGCCGCTCATGATTTTGGCGTAATAGAGTCGGATATTGATGGCCGCATAACCGGTTTTCAGGAAAAACCTAATGTAGGCGCCAAAACAGCGCTGAATAATCCTGATTATATATATGCCTCAATGGGTATATATATTTTTAACAGGGGCATGCTTGCAAAGGTTTTGGAAGATGATTCAAAAAAAGAATCCAATCATGATTTCGGAAAAAATATTATTCCGTTAATGATAGGAAATTGCAACGTATTTGCGTATAACTTTACGGATTCTAATGGTAGACCGGCTTACTGGCGCGATATAGGGACCATTGACGCCTATTATGAGGCAAATATGGATCTGGTTGAGATAACGCCCGAGCTTAATCTTTATGATGCTATGTGGCCTTTAAGAACATATCAGGAGCAATTTCCTCCTGTAAAAACTGTTTTTACAGGCCAGGAGGAGGCAGGTAGGGTGGGCTTGGCGATAAATTCGCTTATATCAAACGGTTGTATTATATCAGGCGGTAAAGTGCAGAAATCCATACTTTCGCCGAATGTAAGAATAAACAGCTTTTGCGATGTAGAAGATTCCATAATCATGGAAGGTGTTGAGGTGGGCAGGCATGCTATGATTAGGCATGCAATAATAGATAAAGATGTAAAAATTCCTCAGAGCGCCAAAATCGGTTATAATTTGGAGCGCGACAAGAAAAATTTTTATGTAAGTGAAAAAGGCGTGGTTGTGGTTGCCAAAAATACCGATATTGTGGTATAATAAAAAATTACATGATCAGAAAAGCTAGAATAAAAGACGTAAAAGCGATTTATGAGCTTATAAATTTTTTTGCGAAAAAAGATATAATGCTTCCCAGGTCTATCAATGATTTATATGATAACCTGAGGGATTTTTTTGTTTGCGAGGATTTAGGCAGCGTTACAGGCTGCTGCGCTTTGCATATTTCATGGGAGGACTTGGCCGAAATCAGATCTTTGGCAGTAAACGAGACAAGGCAGGCCAAAGGCATAGGCAAACAGCTTATAAATGCCTGCATAGATGAAGCTAAAAATTTAGGCATAAAAAAGGTGTTTGCGTTAACGTATGTTCCGGAATATTTTGAGAAATTTGGATTTAAGAGAGTAGATAAGTCATGCCTGCCGCGTAAGGTTTGGGGTGAATGCCTGTCCTGCGTGAAATTTCCTGATTGTTCCGAGATCCCATTAATAAAAGAGCTATAAATCTATAAGATGAACTATACAATAACAGAAAAGATACTGATGAGCCATACGCCGGAAAAAAAAGAAATACATCCTGGCGAGTTTATTTGGGCAAAGATTGACCTTGCCCTGGCAAATGACATCACCGCGCCCCTGGCAATAGAGGAATTTAAAAAAGCCGGGGCAAAAAAGGTTTTTGATAAAAATAAAATCGCCCTTGTAGCAGATCATTTTACACCTGCAAAAGACTCACGAAGCGCCAACCAGGCAAAGATGTTGTTTGATTTTGCAAAAGAGCACAGCATTAAGAATTGTTTTGATGTTGGCCGGATGGGTGTTGAACACGCGCTTTTGCCTGAACTAGGCTTAGTCGCACCCGGCGATTTGGTTGTGGGCGCTGATTCGCATACATGCACTTACGGCGCGCTTGGCGTATTTTCAACAGGCATGGGCTCAACTGATATTGCTGCCAGCTGGATTACAGGCCGTGTGTGGCTTCGCGCGCCGCAGACAATAAAGTTTGTTTATAAAGGGAAACTGACAAAATGGGCAAGCGGCAAAGACCTTATTTTGCATACCATAGGCGACATAGGCGTTGACGGCGCTTTGTATAAGGCAATGGAGTTTACAGGCCCTGTGATAGATAAACTTGATATGGATAGCCGTTTAGCTATGTGCAACATGGCAATAGAAGCAGGCGGTAAGTCAGGCATAATCGCGCCTGATGGCATTTCAAAACTAAAATCTGATAAAAATGCGGAGTATTCTGAAATTAAAGAATATGACATAAGTAAAATGGAGCCGCAGGTGGCGTGTCCGCATTTACCCAGTAATGTAAAGCCGGTGAGCCAGTTAAAAAATATAAAGGTTGATCAGGTTATCATAGGTTCCTGCACAAACGGAAGAATATCTGATTTGCGCGTAGCGGCAAAGGTATTAAAGGGCAAAAAGGTAACCTCATCTGCGCGCACTGTGATAATACCCGCAACGCAAAATATAATGAAGCAGGCCATAAAAGAAGGCCTGGTTGATATTTTTGTCAAGTCAGGCTGCGCTGTTTCAACCCCAAGCTGCGGGCCTTGTCTTGGCGGCCATTGCGGTATATTAGCAGACGGCGAGACAGCCATCGCCACTACAAACCGCAATTTTTTAGGCAGGATGGGTTCGCCAAAGAGCTTTGTTTATCTGTCAAACCCGGCAGTAGCAGCAGCGTCGGCTATCAAAGGCAGGATAGCGCATCCGGAGGAAATATGATTTTAAAAGGCCGGGCGCATAAATTCGGTAACGATATTAATACCGATGACATAATTGCGGCAAAGTATCTTGTAACTACGGATCCTGCCGAACTTGGCGCAAAATGCATGGAGACAATAGCGCCTGATTTTGCAGCCAAGGTTAAAAAAGGCGATATAATTGTTGCCGGTAATAATTTTGGCTGTGGTTCAAGCCGGGAGCACGCGCCTGTTTCAATTAAAGGCGCAGGCATCTCGTGCGTTATAGCAAAATCATTTGCCAGGATATTTTACCGCAATTCCATAAATATAGGCTTGCCTATATTTGAGACAAACCAGGCAGATGATATAAAAACAGGCGATGAACTTGAAGTTGATTTAGTGCAGGGTGAAATAAAAAACATAACACAAAATAAAATTTATAAATCCGAGGCGTTTGCCGGTTTCATGCAGGAGATTGTAAACGCCGGCGGATTAATGAAATGGATAAGGAGAAAACGTGTATAAAATAGCTGTTATTGGTGGAGACGGGACAGGGCCTGAGGTTGTAAAAGAGGGCTTGAAGGTTATTGAAGCAGCGTCTAAAAAGTTTGGTTTTAAATACGAAACGAAAGATTTTGATTTTAACGGCGAGCGCTATATGAAAACAGGCAAGACGCTTGAGGATAATGATATTGCCGAGCTTAAAAAATTCAATGTCATTTATCTTGGCGCCATAGGCCATCCTGATGTAAAACCCGGCATTTTGGAGCAGGGCATACTTCTTAAGTTAAGATTTTCGTTGGATCAATACATAAACCTAAGGCCGATAAAATTATACAATTCCGCATTCTGTCCTTTAAAGGATAAAAAAGAGAGCGATGTTGATTTTGTTGTTGTGCGCGAAAATTCCGAAGGCCTTTATAAAGGCATGGGTGAGTTTAAAGATAAAGGCACAAAGGATGAAGTTGCCACACAAATTTCTTATAATACTAGAAAAGGCGTTGAAAGGTGCGTACGCTACGCGTTTGAATATACCAGAAGGCGTAATAAAAGAAAGACCTTGACGCTTTGCGGCAAGACAAATGTTTTGACCTTTGCCTGGGATTTGTGGCAGCGCGCATTTAATGAAGTAGCAAAAGAATACCCTGATATAAAAACCAATTACGCGCATGTTGACGCTACCGCAATGTGGTTTGTCAAAAATCCGGAATGGTTTGATGTAATCGTGACTGATAATATGTTCGGCGATATCATCACTGACTTGGGTGCCATGGTTCAGGGCGGTATGGGTATTGCAGCAGGAGGAAACTTAAATCCTGAGGGTGTTTCCATGTTTGAGCCCATAGGAGGTTCTGCGCCGAAGTATACAGGTAAAAACGTAATTAATCCGCTGGCAGCTATTTGCGCAGGCGCCATGTTACTTGAGCAGTTAGGCGAGGTAAAGGCAGCTAAGGCAATAGAAGATTCTGTTATAAAGATAGTAAAGACAAAATTAAAATCCCTTGCCGCCGGGAAGATGGGTTATTCAACGACTGAAGTCGGGGATTTAGTGGTAAAAAATCTCTAGAGAGGTTACGAAGGTTACCTGATGTTATCTGAGGTTACGAAGGTTACCTGATGTTATCTGAGGTTACGAAGGTTACAATTTTAAGACAACAAGCTTATGAAAAATTAAAATTTTATCAAGATATTTATAAAATTAGAAAATTAATTTATGATATGACAGAAAGATTTACGAAGACACATATGCGATTAGTTTCGCAGATGAGGGATGCTGCGCGTTCTGCCAAGCAAAATATAAGGGAAGGTTATAGAAAAGGAAGTTTGGGAGAATTTATTCATAGCATTAGAATAAGCCAAGGATCTCTAGAAGAATTAAGCGGTGACATGGAAGATTGTTTAGAAGATGGCCTTATATCAAAAGATGAACACGAAGAATTTATAACATTGGTTAGTAGCGCTAGCTATATGTCGTCCCGATATATTAAATCATTGTATGAGTTGGATAAAAAAGGCCAATGGAAAGTTCCGGGTGCTATTTTAAAACGTAACCTTCGTAACTTTAGGTAACCTTCGTAACATTCGTAACCTTAACAAGAGGTGTTTATGCGTAAATATAACATAGCAGTAATAGGTGTTGGGGCGGTTGGCATAGAAATGTTGCGCGTTTTATATCAACGTAAATTTCCTATAGCCAATCTTACTGTTTTAGCGCGCAGCGCAAGGAACATAGAAGTTGACGCAAAAAAATATTCCGTTAAGACAATATCGCCCGGGATGTTTGATGGGGTTGATATTGCATTATTTGCCGGCACTGAAGGTGAGAAGGGCGCTGCTGTAACTTACGCTAAAGAAGTAGTAAAGCGCGGCGGCGTTGTAATAGATAACGGCGCTGATTTCAGGATGGATCCGAGGGTGCCGCTTGTCGTGCCTGAGGTAAACGCCAAAGACGTAAAAAAGCACAAAGGTATAATCTCAAACCCTAATTGCTCCACTATACAAATGGTTGTCGCTCTTTCACCGATACATAAAAAATTCGGTATAAAGAGGGTTATTGCCACTACTCTGCAGGCCTCAAGCGGCGCTGGCCGGAGTGCCGTTCGGCAGTTAAAAGAAGAGGTCTCTTTAATCGCGCAAAAAGGCCAGGCTGATTTGAATGTTAAAGCAAAAAATAGATCCATGCCTCAGCAGCTTGCCTATAATCTGTTTCCTCACATAGGGACTTTTGCCGAGGCGGGCTATACCAATGAGGAGTGGAAGCTCGTAAAAGAAACCCATAAAATAATGCATGATAACAAGATGAGTATTTCAGCTACCACTGTCCGCGTGCCTGTCAGGACAGGGCATTCAGAGTCCATATATATAGAAACTAAAAGGCCTGCTTCGCCTGATAAGGTAAGGGCGTTGCTTTCCAAATCAGCCGGTATAATCGTTATAGACGATCCAAAAAATAATCTTTACCCCATGCCCAAGGACGCAGAGGGAAAAGATGAGGTTTTTGTGGGCCGTATAAGAAAAGATCCGTTTAATAAAAACGGTTTATGGCTTTGGGTTGTTGCTGATAACCTTCGTAAGGGCGCGGCAACCAATGCCGTTCAAATTGCCGAATGCGTTCTGCTATGCCCTTAGCCAAAAATATTCATCTGGTAAGGGCTTCGCAGAAATTAGGCGATTCCTACGAAGCCCATACTAGCTATTACGAGTGAAGGGCGAAGTAGAATGCGTAATATCAAGCTAACTATCGAATATGATGGAACAGCGTATTCCGGCTGGCAGGTTCAGAAAAATAAAAAAACCATCCAGGAAACCACAGAGCTTACCCTTAAAAAATTATTCAAGGAAAATATAAAGATTGTTGGCTCCGGCAGGACCGATGCAGGCGTTCACGCAGCAGCTCAGGCGGCTAATTTTAAAATAAAACATTTAATCCAGCCTGAGAAATTGCAAAAGGCGTTAAACAGCGCTCTGCCAAAAGATATTATCATAACCGGGGCAGAACTTGCTGGTAATGATTTTCACGCCCGTTTCAACGCGAAATCAAAGGTCTATCGTTATACGATATTGAACCAGCCGTATCCGTCGGCATTCCTAAGAAATAAGGCCTTGTTTTGTCCCTACAAACTGAATATTGCCGCGATGCGGCGCGAGGCAAAGGCTTTGATTGGCAGGCATGATTTCAGGTCTTTTTGCGTTACAGCCTGCGCCAAAAAAAACACCATACGCACTGTTAAGCGCGTAGAAATAAAAAAAAAGCTTTTAGACGGCAGGTATCCGGTTATTGAATGTATAATAGAGGCGGACGGATTTTTATATAATATGGTAAGAAGTATAACAGGCACACTGCTTGAGGCGGCAAAACTAAGGATGCCTGAAGGCGGTATCAGAAAAATTTTAATGAAAAAAAACAGGGCTTTTGCAGGCCCGACTTTGCCTGCAAGGGGCTTGTGCCTTATGGAAGTAAAATATTAATGAAAAAAACAATCCAGATATTTTCTATAGTTTTATGCCTGGGATTTATATGCTTGCCTGTAATAGCAGAAGAGCCGGCGCAGGAAAAGCAGGAATACTCCGAGGCAAGGGTTTTTAATAATAACGGCGTGGACTTTGTTGCTTCAAAAAAATATACCGACGCAATAAAAGAGTTCAAAAAAGCGTTGGATATTGACAAGAGTTTTCAGGCGGCAAGATATAATCTGGCGCTGGCTTATTACAATTCCGGTAAAACCAAAGACGCCATTTCTGAACTTAAATACCTGACCAACAGCTCTTATTATTTTGTAAACGCGCATTACAATTTGGGCACCATATATTTGCGCGAGGGCATGCTGGATGAGGCAACAGAGCAGCTTAATATCGTGATAGAACTTGAACCTTCTCATGCAGAGGCGTATTTTAACCTTGGCTTTATATATTTTAAAAAAGATTTGTTGGATGATGCGCTCACCTATTATAAAGAAGGCGTTGAAATCAGGCCTGATTCTGTTAAGGGCCGTATGTCGTTGGCGTTTATTTACGAGAAAAAGAATATGTTTAAGGAGGCGGCCGATGAATATATGAAGGCGCTTGAATTTAATCCTGATAACCAGGACGCCAAACAGGCATTAGGCGGGGTGCAGGCAATATCTAGAATAAGGGAATATTTAAAAAGCGATTCAAAGGATGCCTGGGCATATGTGTATCTGGGCCATATTTATTATGCCAGGGGCATGTATAAAGAGGCAGTTGACAATTATAACAAGGCATTACAGATTGACCCTGCCAATGCTACAGCTAAAACGTCCTCGGAAAAAACAGTTGTAATGATGCTTGAGGCCTAGAAAAAAATGAGAAATAAAAAACCTGTTATTGCCATAACGATAGGCGATTCGGCCGGCATAGGTTTGGAAATAATTAAAAAGGCCCTGGCCCATCAGGATAACAGCAAGGCATTGTTTCTTGTCATAGGCGAAAAAGTAAAATGTAAGCCAGGCGTTGTCAGCGCAGCAAGCGGTAAAGCTGCTATAGGCTGTATAAAAACAGCAGTTGATTTGATTAAACGCGGCAAGGCAGACGCGCTTGTTACAGCGCCTATAAATAAAGAAGCAGCAGGCCTGGCAGGGTTTAAATTTCCCGGGCACACCGAATATCTCGCTTATCTTACCGGGACAAAAAAATTCGCGATGATGCTTGCCGTAGATAAACTGCGTGTTGTTTTAGCCACCAGGCATATCGCGTTAAAGGATGTTGCCAAAAGGCTTAACAGCCGTCAAATCTATGATGCGATTATTTTGACAAGTGCTACCCTTAAGAAATATTTCAAGATAAAAAACCCGAAAATAGCGGTTTGCGCCTTAAATCCGCATGCCGGCGAAAACGGTTTGTTTTCCGACGAGGAAAAACGGATTATAATGCCGGCAATAAGAAACGCCGCGAGAACCATAAAAAATATCACAGGCCCTATGGCAGCTGACGCGCTTTTTTACCGCGCGTACCGCGGAGAATTTGATGCAGAGATTGCAATGTATCATGATCAGGGTTTAATCCCGCTTAAAATGGCAGGCCGTGACAGCGCTGTAAATATAACATTAGGCCTGCCATTTATAAGGACTTCGCCTGCGCACGGCACTGCATTCGATATTGCAGGCAAAGGTATTGCCGATCCATCCTCAATGATAGAAGCGATAAAACTTGCCATAAAGATGGCTCATGGATAAAATAAGGCCGATAAAAAAGTTAGGGCAGAATTTTTTGCGTAACGAAAATATCTTACAGCGCATAGCCGCTGCTGCGCAACTGGATAATAACGATATTGTTTTGGAGATAGGCGCAGGCACAGGCAATCTTACGAAATATTTATGCGAAAAAACAAAATTCGTTTACGCGGTTGAAAAAGACGCCAGGCTGTGCAAAATTGCAGAGGAGAATTTAAGAAGATATAAAAATGTTAAAATTATTTGCAAAGATATCCTAAAGATAGATATGGGGTCAGGTTTCGAACCTGACCCCATATCTATTGACCGCCCGTTCAAAATAATAGGCAATCTCCCCTACTATATTACAACCCCAATAATCTTTCATCTTCTCGTGCAGAAAAAATATATCAACGATATAATAATTATGGTTCAGAAAGAGGTTGCGCAGCGTATTATCGCTAAACCCGGCGGAAAAGATTACGGTATATTGTCGTGTTCGGTTCAGTTTCATGCAAAGCCTAAAATTTTATTTAATGTAATCAAGGCCGCATTCAGGCCTCAGCCAAAGGTTGATTCATCGGTATTAAAGCTGAAGATTTTAGAAAAACCTGCCGTAGCAATAAAAGACGAAAAATTATTTTTTAATATTATAAAGGCCGCATTCGGCAAAAGAAGAAAGATGTTGCGGTCAAGCCTGGCTGGTTTAATCACAAAGGATAAACTTACGGATATCCTTGCAAAAAGCGGCATTGACGAAACCCGTAGGGCAGAGACATTAAGCTTGGAAGAGTTTGCAAAGATATTGGACAAACTTTATTAATATGATATAATTATATGCTATGATGAAGTTCGATAAAACTATAGTTGAATATACAGCGAAACTTGCAAGGATGAAGCTTTCTGACAAAGAAACTAGAGAGTTGGCCTTGCAATTAGCCGATATCCTAAAATATATAGAGAAGCTCAACCAGGCAGATACCTCAGGCGTTGAGCCTACCAGCCATGTTTTGCCTATAAAAAACGTATTTCGTCAGGACAAGGTCAAAAAGTCTCTTAATATAGCCGATGCGTTAAAAAACGCGCCTGAAAAAGAAGGCGATTTCTTCAAGGTGCCAAGAATAATAGAATGAGCGAATTACATAAACTCACCGCAAATCAGTTAAAGCAAGAATATAAGAATGGTAAAACCACGCCGCAGGGCGCGATGCAGGCGCTTTTGGAGCGCATTGAAAAGATAGAGCCAAAGGTGAAGGCGTTTGCGCATTTGCCAGAAAGGTGTCTGGCAAAAAGGTGCCAGGCACCTTTAACGCAAAAGATTGACCGGTTTGAGGTGCCAGGCACCTTTTTGCACGGCATACCCGTTGCCATTAAAGATAATATATGCGTAAAAGATGAGTTGACAACCTGCGCGTCGAAGATTTTAGAAGGTTTCAGGCCGCCTTATGATGCAACTGTAATTGAAAAATTAAGAAATGCAGGCGCTATCCTTTTCGGTAAGACAAACATGGATGAATTTGCGTTCGGCTCGTCCTGCGAAAACTCGTGTTATTATCCTACGAGAAATCCCTGGGATACGGCGCGGATTCCAGGCGGCTCAAGCGGCGGCTCAGCAGCAGCTGTGGCAGCTGACGAGGTTACCATGGCGCTTGGCTCTGATACAGGCGGCTCCATCAGGCAGCCTGCTTCTTTGTGCGGCGTTGTCGGATTAAAGCCTACTTATGGAAGAGTATCCCGTTACGGTTTGATAGCATTTGCTTCATCGCTTGATCAGATAGGCCCTATCACAAAAGATGTTTCTGACGCCGCATTATTGATGAATGTTATAGCCGGCCATGACGAGCGCGATACCACATCCGCAGATGTTGCTGTGCCTGATTATATAAAATCTCTTACAAAAAATGTCAAAGGCCTTAAGATAGGTATACCTAAGGAATATTTTATAAAAGGCATAGATCCTGAAGTCAAATCCGCAATAGAAATAGCGGTAAAGGTATTAACGGATTTAGGCGCGATATGTAAAGAAGTGAGCCTCCCAAGTACTGAATATGCTGTCAGCGTTTATTATATTATTGCCACAGCAGAGGCAAGTTCAAATCTTGCGAGGTTTGACGGCGTGCGTTATGGTTACAGGCACCAGGGTGAAGCTTCAATGATAGATATGGTGGCCAATACCAGAGGAGACGGGTTCGGCGCTGAAGCAAAGCGCAGGATTATACTCGGAACATTTGCGCTTTCAAGCGGTTATTACGACGCGTATTATCTGAAGGCGCAGAAGGTGCGCACCCTGATAAAAAGAGATTTTGACGAGGCGTTTAAAAAGTTTGACTGCATAATTACGCCTACCTCTCCGACAGCCGCGTTTAAGATAGGAGAAAAAACAAGCGATCCGCTAAGCATGTATCTCTCGGATATATTTACCATATCCGCGAATCTGGCGGGTATTCCTGCGATGTCTGTTCCATGCGGGTTCACAAAAGATAATTTACCGATAGGCATGCAGATTCTCAGTAAACCGTTTGATGAGGAAACAATATTCAGGACAGCTTTTACATACGAGCAGAATACCCAGTGGCACACGAGAAAACCAAAGCTATGAAATATTATCCGATAATAGGGCTTGAAGTGCATTTGGAATTAAATACCGAATCCAAGGTGTTCTGCGGTTGTAGCACGCAATTTGGCAGCGCTCCTAACAGTCAGGTGTGCCCTGTATGCCTAGGACTGCCCGGATCTTTGCCTGTTTTAAATAAAACCGCGCTTACCTATGCCTTAAAGGTTGCGCTGGCGTTAAACTGCGAGATTGCTGATTTTACAAAATTTGACAGGAAAAATTATTTTTATCCTGACTTGCCGAAAAGTTACCAGATCTCGCAATATGATAAGCCGCTTTCTAAAGCCGGCTGGCTTGATATAGAAACAAATGGCGCCCTAAAGCGTATAGGCATAACAAGAGTGCATCAGGAAGAGGACACCGGTAAGCTGCTGCATAAAGAAGGCGTAGCAATGAGCCTTGTGGATTTTAACCGTTCGGGAATTCCGCTATTGGAGATTGTTTCAGAGCCTGATATGAATTCAGCTGAGGAGGCGTATGAATATCTTACCCGTCTTAAGGCAATACTTGAATATCTGGATGTTTCTGACTGCGATATGGAAAAGGGGTCGTTGCGCTGCGACGCAAATATATCTATAAGTACCGATCCGAAAAAATTAGGCACCAAGGCTGAAATAAAAAATATGAATTCGTTTAAGGCTGTAAGGTCTGCCTTGGAGCATGAGATAACAAGGCAGACAGGGATGTTATCTGAAGGCAGCAGGATTATTCAGGAGACGCGGCTTTGGGATGACAATAAGGGCATAACTTTGCCTATGCGTTCAAAAGAAGGCGCGCATGACTACAGGTATTTTCCTGAGCCGGATCTTGTGCCGTTTATTTTTAGCAGTGAGGACATAAAAAAAGTCGCAGACAGCCTGCCTGAGCTTCCAACAGCCAGGAGAAAAAGGATTATAGAACAATATTCTTTAAGCGAATATGACGCTAGCGTACTTACACAGGATAAAGATATGGCTGATTATTTTGAAGAAGCCGTGAAGCTTTATAATAAACCGAAATCAGTGGCCAACTGGCTTTTAAGCGATATAGCGGCAGCTACGAGTAGTACTGTCGGTATAAAGCAGCTTAATCTGTCTGTTGGCAGGCTGGTTGAAATGCTTAAGATGATAGACAGCGGCGTTATAAGTGGCAAAATAGCAAAGGATGTTTTAGCGGGTATGATAGATACCGGCAAGCCTGCCGCGGCAATAGTTAAGGAAAAAGGCCTTGAGCAGATCTCCGACGACAAGGTTATAGAAAACGCTGCGGATAATGTTTTAAGGGAAAATCCCAAGGCAGTAGAGGATTACAGAAGCGGCAAGGCCACAGCCTTGACATTTTTGGTTGGCCAATTGATGCGCCATACAAAAGGCAAGGCAAATCCAGCGATAGCAAACAAGATCCTGATTAAAAAATTAGGGGCATCGTGATGCGGAAGGCAAAATTTTTAATCCCCGTTATTATCATTGTGTTTATAGCCGGTATTGCGGTTTCAAGCGGCGTATATCGCAGGGATCTTTCTACAAAAAACCAATCATATGCTGACCTTGATCTGGTAGGCGATGTTGCAGAGCTTATTGAAACCAATTATGTGGACAAAAAGTCCTTGGACTTTAAAAAACTTGCATATGGCGCGCTTCGCGGAATGGTTTCAACGCTGGATCATTACAGCCAGTTTTTAGACCCGGATGAGTATAAAGATATAAAGGTTGAGACAAAAGGCGAATTTGGCGGCGTTGGTATAGAGATAGCGGTTAGGGATGGCCTGCTTATCATAATAGCGCCTATAGACGGTACGCCTGCGGATAAAGTAGGCCTTGCTGCCGGAGATAAAATAGTAAAGATAGACGGAGAATCTGTTAAAGATATATCTATTCAGGACGCTGTTAAAAAATTAAGAGGCAAACCGGGCACATCAGTAGAGATTTCCGTATTAAGAGAAGATGAAAAAAAGATTTTAGATTTTACCATAACCCGCGCTATTATAAAAGTCGCATCCATCAAGGAAGCCAGGATTGTAGACAGCGAATATAAAATAGGCTATATAAAACTTGTGGAGTTCCAGGAAAAAACTTCGGATGATTTTGAAGCAGGACTTATTAAGTTAAAATCCAAGGGCATGAACGGCCTTATTTTGGATCTTCGTAATAATCCCGGAGGCCTTTTGGAATCAGCAGTAGGAGTAGCTGAGAAATTTCTGCAGGAAGGCGAGGTTATTGTTTTTACTAAGGGTTCGCAGCCCACAGAAGACATGGTTTTTAAGTCAACCGAAGGCAGCAAATATCTTGATTTTCCTATTATTGTGTTGGTTAATAAAGGTTCTGCCAGCGCTTCAGAGATCGTAGCAGGCGCGATACAGGATCATAAGCGCGGGCTTATCCTCGGCGCCAATACTTTTGGCAAGGCCTCTGTGCAGACGGTTATTCCTTTAAGGGATGGTTCAGCGCTCAGGCTTACAACAGCCATGTATTATACGCCTTTGGGCAAGATTATACATGAGCGCGGTATTTTTCCGGATATTGTTGTGGAAAGAAAAGACGAAAAAGATCCTTACGACAATCAGCTTGAGCAGGCAATTGATTTGCTAAAAAAATAAAATGGCAAAAAACCGTAAAACCAAATTTAATATTTTTATCTACATTTTAGCCGGGTTTATTGTGTTTCAAACGGTTTCTATAGGTTTTTTATTTGTAAAAAACCTGAAATTAAGAAAAGAGATCTCCGTAAAAAAAATTCAAGCCTCGCCAGCGCGCCAAAAAGTTAAGATTACGGCTAAAGCAGCCATTGTTTTGGATGACTGGGGGTATAATAAAAAAAATCTGCAGGCGCTGTTGGGAATAAAAAAACCCGTTACCATATCCGTGCTGCCTAATTTGCCTTATTCAAAAACAATAGCCGAGACGGCCCATGAAAACTTAATTGAGGTGATCCTGCATCTTCCGCTGGAGGCGTATGATAAAACAAAAAGGCCTGAAAAGGACACGATATGCGTTGGCATGAGTTCAAAGGAAGTGTTATTGCGCCTGGAGAAAGGTATTAACAGCGTGCCATATGCAGGCGGAGTTTCAAACCATACCGGCTCAAAGGCAACAGAAAATTATGAGCTTATGAAAATAATATTAAACAGCCTTAAGAAGAAAAATCTTTTTTTTCTGGACAGCCTTGTAACGAATAATTCGGTATGTGAAAAGGCAGCCAGGGATACAGGCGTAAGGTTTGCCAAAAGGTCTGTTTTTCTGGATAACCAGAATAACCTGCAATATATAACAAACCAGTTGCGCCAGGTGATTGCCGAGGCAAAATTAAATAAAACCGCTGTTGGCATAGGCCATGACAGGCCTCTTACAATAAAGGTAATAAACCAGATGCTGCGTGAATTTCAGCGTGAGGGCGTAGAGCTGATTTATTTATCGGAAGTAGTGAGATAGATGCTGGTATTAGGGATTGAGACATCGTGCGATGAGACATCAGCGGCTGTTGTTGAAAACGGCAGGCGAGTTTTATCCAATGTTGTTCTTTCAAGCCTTCATCTGCATAAGCCTTTTGGTGGCGTTGTGCCGGAGATAGCGTGCAGGCATCACGCGGAACTTATAGATTCAGTGATAAAACAGGCCTTTGACAAATCAGGCTGCGCTATTTCGGAGATAGGGCTTATCGGCGTTACTGATAATCCGGGTTTAATAGGCGCGCTGATGGTTGGGATATCAGCTGCCAAAGGCATCGCTCTTTCGCACGGCATTAAATATACCGGCGTTAATCATCTGCACGCGCATCTTTACGCGCCTATAATTGATAATCCGAAAATAAAGTTTCCTTTTATCGGGCTGGTTGTTTCAGGCGGGCATACGAACCTGATGCTTGTGAAAGGATTTAAAGATTATCACAACCTTGGCCAGACAACAGATGATGCTGTAGGCGAGGCATTTGACAAGGTTGCCAAGATTTTAAATCTCGGGTATCCCGGCGGGCCGGCGATAGAAAAGATGGCAAAAACCGGAAATCCGCAGAAAATAAAATTTCCAAGGACTATGCTTTCAGCCGGCAGCCTGGATTTTTCTTTCAGCGGCATTAAAACATCGGTATTGAATTATGTGCAAAAGCGTAAAGCGCAAAGCGTAAAGCGCAAAGTTAATGATATTTGCGCGTCTTTTCAGGAAGCCGTAGTTGATGTTATAGTTGAGAAATCCGTGCGCGCATGCGAAAATAAAAAAATAAACACCCTTGTTGTCGGCGGCGGCGTAAGCATTAATTCGCGGCTGCGCGGGAAACTGCAGGAGGCGTGTAAAATATCACGGATAAATATTTATTTTCCGAGCCGCGGGCTTTGCATGGATAACGCGGCGATGGTGGCTGGGCTGGCGTATCAACAACATAAGTAGTCCCTCGCGTCTAAACGCGATAGCGGGATGCTCGGGACAAATTTTCTAAACGTGATAACTGGAAAATTTGGAGGTGCGAGATGATGGGAAATTTTCAGATAATTTTAAGGCTTGCATTAGCGGCAGTGTTAAGCGGTGTAATAGGCTTTGAAAGAGAAGTCCATGGCAGGGCAGCGGGTTTAAGAACCCATATTCTTGTATGCGTGGGTTCGGCGTTAATTATGTTGACATCCTTGTATATTTTTGATATTTATATCAGTAGGGTGTCGCTCGATCCTACCAGGTTAGCGACCGGTGTTATAACGGGTATCGGTTTTCTCGGAGCAGGCACAATAATCCGCTCAGGCGCATCCATAAAAGGCCTTACTACAGCGGCGAGCATTTGGGCTGTTGCGGGCGTGGGTTTGGCGGTAGGATGCGGTTTTTATATCGGCGCGTTTGCAACTACGGCTATCATGCTGATCGCTTTATTATTTTTAAGAAAAGTTGAAGATACGGTAACAACAAAGAAGAGTTAGGGAGGGAATAGATGTTTGGTAAAGGTAAAAAAAAGAACGGGGTAGAAGAGAAGGTGTTGGATGTAAACGCATCCATGCAGGGCACTATTTCTTTTAAAGAGCCGGTGAACCTGAAGATAAACGGCCATTTTGAGGGCGCCTTGGATTTAAGGGGAAATCTTACAGTGGGCCCGCAGGCGACGGTAAATGCGAATATAAACGGGGATGACATAATCATAGCAGGCAGGGTGCATGGAGATATAAACGCCAGGGTCCGCCTCAGCCTTCTTTCAACCGCGCAGCTCGTCGGCAACATAAGATCGCCGCTGATATCAATAGAGGAAGGCGCGTGTTTTCACGGCAACAGCCATATGATTCACGGCTCGCCCAGGCATGTCTGTGCCGGGCCGGACAGCAACTATATGACAGCAGAAGAGCTGGCTCAGTTTCTGGAGGTTGATATGTCCGTTGTAAGGGATTGGGCAAAAACAGGCAAGATACCGGCGCAAAAAGATGGTAATTCCTGGAAGTTTGAGCGTAAACAGATAGAGGATTGGCTTGTAACTGAACGGGTTAAATGACAGAAAAACTGTACAACGAAAAAGAGGCGTTAGAATATTTAGGCATCACAAGGCAAAAGCTTGATGAGCTTATGAAGGCAAAACAAATCAATGCTTACAGGCTTGGCGGAGAGTTTTTGCGTTTTAAACAGCCGGATCTTGATCAGGCAAAGTTGTTGTTATCCGTCGAGGAGAAACCGCAGCAGCAAGAAGTGAAATACTCATTTTTTTCCCGCATCAGAGATTATGTTTATTACAATGATTTTTATATCATAGTCGCGATACTTATAATAGTTTTACTTGCCATCATCTTCAAGATTTCTTTCTAAAAAATTTATGAACCCTCGGAACAATTCTATAAAGCGTATAATTGGCCGGCTAAGCCGCGGCGCCATATCAAGGCATGAGGCCTTTGAAAAATTAAAAGACCTGCCTTATTCAGATCTTGGGTTTGCCAAGCTTGATAACCATCGCCAGGTGCGAAAGGGTTTTCCCGAGGTAATATACGCGCGCGGCAAGGCGTTAAATCATTTAGAAAAGATAACAGCGCATTCACTTAATAGGCGCCAGCCGTTGATTATCACCAAAGCGGAAGAAACTGTTTATAGTTTTCTTAAAAGTAAATTTCCTGTTTTAAAATATTCCAATACCGCCCAAATAATTTATTATACGCGTAAAAGGCCTGTTTTAAAAAAAGGCTTTGTCAGCGTTGTCACAGCAGGCACTTCCGATATAAATGTTGCCGAAGAGGCAGCTGTAACATTGGAGGTCATGGGCAATAAAATCAGGCGCGTCTATGATGTAGGCGTTGCCGGCATTCACAGGGTATTTGATAAAAGGCGCCTCTTGGCGGCATCAAGGGTTGTTATAGTTATAGCCGGTATGGAAGGCGCTTTGGCAAGCGTTGTAGCAGGGCTTATAAATAAACCTGTAATAGCAGTGCCTACCAGTGTGGGCTATGGCGCCAGTTTCAAAGGGCTTGCGCCGCTTTTGACGATGCTTAACTGCTGCGCGCCTGGTACGGTTGTGGTGAATATTGATAATGGTTTCGGGGCCGCGTATTTCGCGGATATGATTCAGTAGCTCGCGGTTTACTCGTTTGCCAGCCGCTCGGCGGGGTTCCGCAAAAGCGCCAAAATTCCCCAGCGTGGAATTTTTGGCTCCAAGTTTGCGCTCGCTCTCCTTTGCCGCATAAACGTAATAGCAGGCGGCAAAGGAACCATGCCCGCTCGCGCAAACTAGGTTTTGCTCCACCCCACCATCGCGGCTGGCAAAACTATAGTAAACCAGTTCGCCGTTTGGTTGGGCCGCTCCGGCAAACTACATGCTGCTTCACCCTGCCATCGCAGCGGCTAACAAACCAGCAGGGGACATTTTCTAACCCCAATCTGTTTTTAATCATGAGAAAGTGTCCCCTCGGTAAAAGGAGAAAATAAATTATGATATCCGAAAACATTGTTAGTGTAATATCCTTGCTTGGAGTTGGCGGATTGCTAGGGGCTTATTTTAGAATTTTATGGGAACGTAACAATGCAATTTTATTACAGAAGTAAGATTATTATAAAATGGCGTCTGGTACTATATCGAAAAATCTTGCTTAAATTAGTTGATGCGTTCATGATAGGCTTGGATGAGTTGGTGGAGAGGAATGGATAAAGAAATAGATATTTTAATAAATGATATGATTCGGATAACCGATAAAGAGAGTGAAAAATTTTTTGGTAAATCTCTGGAAGAAAAAAAAGAAATTTTATCTTGGTATCAATCATCTTTTAAAGCAACATTCGAAATCCTATTTGTCTTTTTTTTATATTGTATCTGCAAAATTCTATTTTATTTTTGGAGATAATAAAAAATGGCCATATTTTTTTGAGAAATTAATAGCAGAAATTCGTAAAAAATATCCTTCGCCAATAATGGGTGTGGTATTAAATTCTCAGAGAATAGGATTTCTGCCCGAATATTTTCAGAAAAATGGATTTGGGGCGAAAGTCAGTGATATTTTATATAACACTGAAGAATATAAAAAATTTACTGAATATATGAAAAATGAGGAAGGATTTGAAGGCATACCCGTTCATATGGAAATGGCAGATATTGCCGAAATAGTCTATATGAAAAGATGGCAAGAATTACGCAGCTTGACGGTTGACCTTTTGGCAAGTGCAATTCCCTCCACTTTTATTACTCCTCGTATAATATGTGTTGCTGATTAATAATATAGTTTT
>PFHB01000046.1:3942-17534 GCA_002783585.1 Candidatus Omnitrophica bacterium CG_4_8_14_3_um_filter_43_15 | reverse complement strand
TTTTGTGGACAGGGTTTGCGATCAAGGGTCAATATTAGAACAATTATCAGCGGGCATTGATTTGTCCTGCATTGGAGAAGCGATTATAACAGGAGGCGAAACTTTAGAGCAGGCAGAAAAGGCGGCAGAATTTTTCAGTCAGTATGGTTTTCAATTGGCAAGGCAGTGCGATACAGTGCCTTTGTATCTTGGTTTAGATTTTCCCATGATAAACCCTCCTCAGCCAATGTTTATATCAGGCGTTCCCATTTTATATCTTGCAAGGCCGGCTTCAGCCGGCGCCAAAGGCGTTGATATGAATCCCGTGAATCCCGGAATGAATCCCGGAAACAGTTTCCAGACTGAAGCGGAAACTGTTTCCGGGGCAATCGGGACAGTGGGTGCTGCAAAAGGGGCTGGAGACAGTGAAGCTGCCTCAGAGAGTGTTCGAAAAGATATGGCTGAGGTGATGCAGATGGTAAAAGACGGCGATGTATCCGGCGCAGAGAAGATATATAGCAAGCTTCAGAAATTAGAAGAAACAAACCCGCGCGCCTTGAACGGAAACAGGCACATGTTGAATATCTTAAGAGTAAGGCTGCAGGATGCGAAGGATCGCGCAAAAATATCTTTTGTTGATATGAAACCGCTGGGGTTTGCCTGCATAGATGAAAAGTACGTCAAGCGCTATACGGTGGATACAGGTAACAGCCGAATAAATCTTGTTGAGGCAGCGGCCCGAAGAATGCTTCCCGGCAAGGAAACCGTAGAGGCCGTTTTGGTACCGCCTGCCTCCGAGGATTTTGGTTTGGGGGTTGAGTGCTTGAGCGCGGATGAGGTAGCAAGGCGCTTTGGGTTGTCCAGGCCATCCATATCCAGCATGATTTCCCAAAAAGGCAAAGAGGTATTAAAAGGTAAAAATATAAGGCTGCCTGGAACCAAGATGTGCCTTACCAGCGTTGTGTATCGCGATTCGGCGTTGGAATATGCCAGGAAATACAGGATGTCTGTGCCGTTGGAAACTGCGGCAAAGGTTTTAAAAGAGATTTATGACAATAAAGAAAACGGTATCGTAGTTAATACCGAATGGCTGGGCATGATTTTTCAAGGCCCGGAGGATGTTTTTGGCGAACGGTTATCGCAGGTTTGTTTCGGCGCGCGCCGGCCGCTTATTATAAAACAAGGGCTGAAGGGGTATGTTTCACTTTGGGATATACAGGCTGTTTCAGAGATTATTCAGGCAGAAAGCGATATGCGTAAAGGCGGAACATGGATGACTACCGCAGAGTTTACGGGAGACATTGAGAGGTTTTCCGCGGATAGGCTGTCGAAGGCCATTGAAAGAGGTAAGTTAGTTAACCCGTCAGCTGAGGAGTTCTTTTTTGTCAGGCAAGGTGTCACCCGATGCAGGTACCTATTGTCAAAGCAGGAATTACCTGAGTTTAGATCAGGCCGCGGGATAATGCTTGACAGGCGCGGGCCAAAGCCTTTGACGCCGGGCGCCGCAGTAAGCGGCGCGTTGATTGCGCGTCCTGATGAGATTGACGCATTTGTTGAAGCGGTAAACGGCCGCCTGACAGAAGCGGATTACCAAAAATTAAGAGAAGACGCGTATCCTGCCGCATCTGTAGACAAAGGGCGTTGGTACAGTTTAAGCGAGATAGTAGAATTAGGCAGAGGCGTCGGGAGAGGCATGAGCGTTTCAAGGCTAGGGTATCTAATAAGGACGGGAGGCATTAATTCCGATTGCGCCCGCATTGCTGATGGAGGCAAATACGAAATTTTAGGCGCAGAGGCGGAACATATGCTTAATTTTGTTTCAGCCGAATCAGTAGCAGTCAGGTTTAGGGGTGCAAGCGTGGAATCTTTGGTTAAATTTGCCGAAGGCAAAGGGCCGGATAAAGCGTATGAAAGAGGGCTTAGAGCAGTAAATATGATAGCCGTTGATGTTGCTAATGAATATGCCAGGTATTGCAGGACAACGGTAAATGTCAGGGCCGCAGCTAAGATTTTAGCCGGGTTCTTTGCGGCGCAATGGAAAGCCGCGCCCGGGGCGCCTGCTTACAGGACGAGAGTTAATCCAAAAATATTTCAAAAGATGGCAGGCGATCCTGCAGGATTTTTTGGCAAGGCCAGGGCAGTTAAAATTTTCGGGCACAGCGGGCCTATCAACTTTTTAGAAAGCCATCCGGAGTTTAAGGTGGTCAGCAAGGGCAACGCGGAGTTTATTATTGACTTAATGGATCTTTCGCGTCTTTCCGGAGAGATGCGTAGGCAGGATGAAATTCTGCGCGCAAAAAATTTCATAACGTGCGACCGGGCAGCGGAATTGCTGGGCCTATCCGGGGTCGGGCCGGGCCTTTTGCGCGAGCAGGTCAGGCAGGCGTGCGTAGATGGGGCTTTGGGCTGTGAGCTGTTGGATTTTACAGGCAACAGGTTTAGGCCGCAGGCGGTTTTTACGGATAGAGATCTTGCCTTTTTGCCTGTTGCCTGGGCGGTGCATAACGGTACAGCAGAGCTTGCGCGCCAACCGGATTTCCAGGTGGCGATGACGGTGCTGCACCTGGCATGGCAGATTTTGCCGGAAGATACGGACAGGTTTTTTAACAAATGGTTTGACGGGCTAGGCAGCGCGTATTGCAGTTCCCTTCGTGGGCTTGTTGAGACATACTCGCCCTATTGCCCGGACAGCCTGACAGGTACACCTGCTCACAAAGCATTTTCCATAGTTTCAGGCGTGCATGGAGACGAATTGAAAAGCAGTTTAGGTATATTATATGCGAAGGCGTGCGAGCAGGAGGTTTTTCAGAATCAGGCGCTGTGGGTTTTGTATCTCATGCCTTCTGCACAGGACGGGTTTTCGATTTCCGTGCAGATTGACGGCAACACCAGGCTTGTTAATTTTAACAGGGAAAGCTTTTTACAGGCATGCGCGACAAACGGTTATACCAGTGCCATTTTAGGGGTTGTAAACCATTTAGGCGAAGATTTACCTGTTGAGCAGATTAGGGTTGCAAGGGTTGGTTTGGCAAAACTTTTGGATAATAAGCAGGCCCGGCAGGCGTTAGGCAGGTGCGGAGAGCAGTATGTGCCGCAGGCTCTGGCATTGCTTAACGGAGCAAAAAATGTAAGATATATCGACGCTATTAGTACCGTTAATCCCGTTACCGGAGCCGCGAAATTCGGCGGCATAGGTTTTGACTGGCGCAATTGTTTTGATCCAAAAGATCCGCTATATAGAGCCATTGACCTGGGCTTAAACAGCCATACACAGGCTAGGCTGAAATGCATCGGGCTTACAGCAGAGGAGTTGGCCGCGCGCGATAAATTAAGGGAATTGTTCCTTATTAATTTGCGAAAAACTGATACCACAGGCAGGCCTGTTGGCGATAGCGTGCTTGCCGGCTGGAAACAGGCGCACTCGGTGTTGTCTCATGATCCATTAGAACCTCTTTTAAAATCTGATGGCAAGCCCATTGATTCAAAAGAACACAATAAATTAATGAAAATTATAGCAACATCAATGGGCGTTTCCTATGGCGGCACGGCAGCAGCGCGTGCCGGCGGATTGGATGGAAACGATGTTATTGAGATTCCGTATTCGGGCGATACAAAGATTGTGGGTATAAAAAGAAAACAAGGCGTTAAAATCACAGAACCGCCTTATCATTTATTTGCCGTAGAGGCCCAAGAAAAGCCTATTTATATAGGATATGTGAATTTTGGAATTACAAGAATATTTTTTGACGAAGGGCCCATGGAAGCTTTCACAATAACAAACATTGAAATTGATACAAAAAATCATGGTTTTGGTACAACTGTTTTAAGATGGCTGTTTGAACAGGCGCATAAAAAAAATGCAATCGTGCGCATAAACTTTATCAATAACCCCCGCATCCTGAATATGTGCAAGGGATTTATAAATGTCCAAAATTCAGACAGCTGTATATTCGTAAACGGCTTAAAAGAGTCAATCCCGTTGGTTGAGTTTTTATCAAGCCCGGAATTTAGCGAAGCGCTGGATGCGTCCAATTATGATGCCGCCGGAAATGTTTTGGACAGGCATAAAATAAAATGGGAGGTTTTCGCCGTGCCTAAGGCTGCCGGCGCAAACGCCGCGGCGAAAGGCCTTGGGGGCAGAAGGAGAAATGCAAGCATTATTGATAAATATCCGGATATGGACAGTTTTATAGAAAGCGTAGATGAAGACGCATTGCTGAATCTTGTCAATGGAAGGCTTATAGATAATGATATTGATCAGTGGCGGGTAATGATTGATAATCACCCAATATTAACCAAAGAACAGGAGGTTGTCCTTGCCAAAAGGATAGAGGCAGGCGATAGAAAAGCCAGAAATATTCTCATAGCATGCAACCTGCGTCTTGTTTTTAGGATCGCTCAAAAACATGCAAGTGGTGGTGTGACAGGCATGAATATGTCAGACTTGATACAGGAAGGTAATATTGGACTTATCAGGGCCGTAAATAAATTCGATTACACAAAGGGTTTTAAGTTTTCAACTTATGCCACATACTGGATTGAGCAGGCGATATGGCGAGCCATAGAGCAAAGAGGCCCGATTATAAGAAAACCGGCACATGTCGTGGAAATTGCAAGAAAGGCGCGGGTCGCCACAGCGAAGCTATCAAAAGAACTCGGCAGACGGCCGACACCGGAAGAAATAGCCGGTGAATTGGACATCACCGTAGAAGCCCTGAAAAGGGCCTTAACCTCATGCGGTAATGAGCCGCTTTCACTGGATGATGTTTTTGAGAATGAAGACGGAAGGACGGATGCTTTTTTCGATTATCTGAAAGATTCAAGCCCTTCTACCGAGAGCGTTGGGCAGAACAGCGTCTTAAGGAAGGAAATAGAAACGGCGTTTAAGACCACCTTGCAACCAAGAGAGCAGGAAGTGATAAGGCTGCGTTATGGTTTGGACGACGGTATTTCGCAGACGCTTGAGCAGGTCAGGCACAGATTTAACATTTCCCGCGAAAGGGTAAGGCAGATAGAGCAAATTGCTTTGCTTAAACTGAGGCAAGGCCATCCGGGCCTGGACAGTTCTGATCCGGCAGATTCCGCCGCCGGGGATTTGAAAACGGCGCCGACGCAAACCGTTGCGGCGCAAGGGGTTGGAGATAGCCGGAGCGTCCCCGAGGATACTGAATTTGATGCAAGAGGTATTGCGATTAATGAAGAATCCAAACAGTCAGCAATATTACGTTATCAGGAAGCAATAAATGCGGCAATCGCATCAATAGATGATTTATCAGCAAAAAAAATATTGCCGAATCTGCGTGCGGATTCAATAATGACAAGCTTTGCGCGTTATTTATTGCACAAAAGGCTGCCGCATCCTAGATTGGGGGTATATCCGGAAGCAATTGTTTATCATGATGCGCTGACAAGCGCTATGGAAGGCGGCCCTTCGGATATCGATCTTGTAGTTTTATGCGATGACGGCTGTTCGCAGGAGGAACGTGCCTGCTTTAAAGAAGAGATATATAGATTGCAGAAATCTTTGTATAAGGAACACAGGGTTTTAGTGCATATTTGGCTGAATGCGCGTCCGTATATTAAAATACCTGTTACCGAAATAATCGAAAGAGGTTTGGTTGATTTGTACAATTCCAGAAACAGTTTCCAGCCCAAAGCAGAAACTGTTTCCGGCGCAATCGGGACAGTGGGCGTTGCAAGTGGCGAACCCGCTCAGGCGAAAGGGGTTGGGAATGTCGGGAGCGATTATGAGGTCCAAGTCGTATCCGAGGCCGAAGAGTTTATAGAACTTTTAGATATTGATCCCGAAAAAGTTTTAAGTAGATTAAGAACAATGCCGGAAGAAAAAAGAAATACAGTGCGCCTGGCCGCATTGCGATTATTAGCAGATAAGGTTGAAAATGTAAGCAAACAAAAAATTACATTTACCCCCATATACCTTCTTACGGAACAATATAAAGGTGAATATATGGTTGAGGAAATAGCGCATTTAAGGAGAAATTTTTTGAGAATGGATTTGGACTGTTTAAATAAAGATGGTTACGGCGGAGAATATTTTTCGGAATCTGAAAATTTACTTAGATTTATGGCTAGGCATGGGACAATAGATTATTTGCTCAGATTGAAGATTTTTTGGTTTTTGGCCCTGCCCGAGAATTTTATAATAATACAGCCGGCAAGCGGTATAGATTATGTGCCGGCTTATCTTTTTCCCTACATGGGCCTTACTTTAGCGCCTTTTGGCGCCGATGGTACAGAGGCTTTTGTAAGAGGCTTGGATTCACGGGTAACAGGCATGGACAATAACCGCACATTTGAAAGCAATTTAAGGATGAATTGTCATTTTTATACAGATGTGGATTGTTCTGACGTGGACGAAATGGCCTTGATAGCCGGGAATCATTCTTTTGCCGGATTTCAGCAGCGCGTGGTTATTATGAAAGAGTTTGATACCTGGATAATGGGCAGTTGGTTCGCGTTAGATGGATTGCGTAAAAGGTACAAAACAAATTTGCCTCCGCTGGATTTTATAGCCACATGGGCAAGAGAAATGGATGAAAAGTTTCTACGCGAGGGCGACATTGTGATTATTTCCGGAGGGAACACCGCAATTAAAGAAAATTTTTGTAAAATAGGATACATAGAAGTTTCGTATCCTCAGGATGTTTGGGATAAGCTTAAACAGGCTGAACCTGATGTCCACATAATTCTTAACAATCGTGAATCGCATCTATTAGAGCGGCCCAAAACGTTTGTCATGCTTCAGAAGCCTTTTAAGCAAAGCGGCGACTGTGAGATCGACGGCCTTTCTGGAGCGATGCATAAGGTTGTTGTTTCTTTTGAAGCAGCCGCTGTGGATACTGCCGGATATCAGAAACCGCCGGCGCAAAGAGTGCTTGTGGAGGTGTTTAGGGCGGTGATGCATAATGAAGCAGGGCGCCTGGACCAGCTTAAAATAGCAAGCCCGATTATTATAGAAAGATATCCCGCATTAAAACATGCCCTTTTGAGTTTAGATGACCCTTGGTATCTATGGCCTGTGTCTAGCGCCGCTAGCAATATTTTAGAAAAAGACTTAGCGCCTGCTGAAAAGGCTATACTGCTCCTGGTGCTGTTTTCGCCGCAGGAACTGCTTGATGAAGGTATGTGTAAAGAATATTTTGAAACATCAACCAGAGAGCATTTTATAAAAACAGGGGTGCTTCAAAGAATGGAAGATCAGGGCGTGCTTGAGGCATTGCGTCAAGCGGCAACTAAAATCGGCTGGCCGCAGATAATCCAAGCCGGCCCTGTTGAGCTTGAAGGCACGCGCGTTGAGTCAGATGCCGCCGGTGCGCTGGGAGAGAGCTTGTAGTTGCCAACCGCGTAGGTGTTTCTTCTAAATAACTTTTCTGTTCCCTTTTAAAGCCATGTTTGGTATAATCAGCTTGATACAAAGCAAAGGAGAGTTTTATGTCCGAAGACCTTAATGCGTTAATAGAAAAGATACAGGCGGAGGGCGTGGAGATAGCCCAGGCCAAGGCCAGAGAGATAGAGGCCCAGGCGAGAAAAGAAGCAGATGCAATAATCGCAAAGGCCAAACAGGACGCGCAGGCCATTTTGTCAAAGGCGCGCGCCGAGGCAGCCAGGACAGAAGAGTCTACCATGTCATTGCTTAAGCAGGCAGGCAGGGACCTTTTGATAAACTTGAAAAAAGAGGTTAACGCCGCGCTTGAAAGAATAGTGAATATGCGCGTCAAGGAGGCGCTGACAGCAGACGAGGCGTCAAGGTTGATAATCTCTTTTATCAAGGACGCGCCAAAAGACGCCAGGCAGGACATCGTGGTTTCGCTGGAGAAAGGTTTTTTGAACGAGCTTAAGGAAGACGTTAAAAAAGGCGTTACCCTGAAGGCGTCCGACGATATTTCAGCCGGTTTTACGATAAGCTTTGACGCCGGCAAGTCGCACTTTGATTTTACGGACAAGGCGCTGACAGAATACATAATAAATCATCTTAAGCCGAAACTGAAAGAGATATTAAAATAGGGTTGTCATCCTGAGCCCCGAAGGGGCGAAGGATCTAATATTTTTAGATTCTTCGTCGCCACCTGCGGAGGCTCCTCAGAATGACACATTTGATTATGTCAAATTATTACGTTTATCTGATTTCAAGCCTGCCGATGCTTCATCCCGGGGCGAAGCCGCCGTTTACATCGGAGAAATTTTTAAATATGTGCGAAGAGTTGGTGCCGGACGAGGATTTGGAGGCGGTTCGCGGCGCAGGCCAATGGCCGAAATGGCTGGAATTTGACACCGGGCTGCGTAACGAGCTCGTAAAGATCCGCGCCGCGAAAAAACATCTGGACCCGGCAAAATACCTGCGAGGCACGGCCTTCGCCGCATCCGAAGCAGTGCATGCCGCGGCCATCGCTTCAAGAAACCCGTCTGCGCTTGACGCCGAGCGCGCGCTTGACGCGGCAAGGTGGCATTTTTTAGACGAGTTGTCTATGGGGCATTATTTTGACCTGAATTTTCTGATTATATACGCGCTCAAACTCGGTATTTTAGAGCGATGGGCAAGGGTTGATTCCGCAGACCCTGCAAAAGAGGTAAGGCAGTTATGTTAAAGCAAAAACGCATAGGCCGCGTAATAAAGATAAACGCGAATATGGTTACCGCAGAGACAGACGCGTTTATGACGCAGAATGAGGTTGTCTATATCCTTCATGAACAAGAAAGGCTTAAGTCCGAGGTTATCCGCATAAGGGGAAACGCCGCCCAGCTGCAGGTCTACGAAAGCACGCAGGGCCTTAAGGTTGGCGACGAGGTGGAGTTTACAGGCGAGCTTCTTTGCGTTGAGCTGGGCCCGGGCCTTTTGGGCCAGATATTTGACGGCTTGCAGAACCCGCTTCCGCGGCTTGCAGAGCAGTGCGGATTTTTCCTGAAGCGCGGGGTTTACATAGATTCGCTTGACGACAATACGGAATGGGATTTTACGCCTGCAGTAAAAGAGGGCAGCCTCCTGATGCCGGGAAGTACACTTGGGTCCGTCAAAGAAAAGATTTTTAAGCACAGCATCATGGCGCCTTTTAATTTAAGCGGCAGGCTTGAGGCGGTAAATATAGCAAAGTCCGGCAAATACAACCTTAAGCAGGCGATAGCAAAACTGAAAGACTCCTCAGGAAAGATCCACGAGGCCTTTCTGAAGCAGATATGGCCCGTAAAAATCCCCATAAAGGCGTACGCCGAAAAATTAAAACCGACAGAGCCGCTTGTGACAAAGATGCGTTTGATTGATTCGTTGTTTCCGGTTGCAAAAGGCGGCACATACTGCATACCCGGGCCGTTCGGCGCAGGCAAAACCGTTTTACAGCAGTTGACAAGCAGGCACGCAGAGGTTGATATCGTGATTATCGCCGCATGCGGCGAGCGCGCCGGCGAAGTGGTTGAGACGCTTAAGACATTTCCCAAGATAACGGACCCGCGCACAGGAAAACCCCTCAGCGACAGGACAGTCATAATCTGCAACACAAGCTCTATGCCTGTTGCGGCAAGAGAGTCAAGCGTTTATACAGCCGTAACAATAGCCGAATATTACAGGCAGATGGGTTTAAATGTTTTACTTTTAGCGGATTCCACGTCGCGCTGGGCGCAGGCGATGAGAGAGATGTCGGGCCGCCTTGAAGAGATCCCGGGAGAAGAGGCGTTTCCCGCGTACCTTGGGTCGCGCATCGCCTCGTTTTACGAGCGCGCCGGCACAGTGAAACTGCACGACGGGCAGACCGGTTCGGTAACCATAGGCGGCACCGTAAGCCCTGCAGGCGGAAATTTCGAGGAGCCGGTAACGCAGGCAACGCTTAAGGTTGTCGGCGCCTTCCACGGCCTGTCGCGCGAGCGCTCTGACGCAAGACGGTATCCTGCCATAGACCCCCTGATAAGCTGGAGCAAATACAAAGGCTTTATAAACGAAACGCACATGGCAGAAGGCCACCGCATCCTGAAAAAAAGCCATGACGTATCGCAGATGATGAAGGTAATCGGCGAAGAAGGCACCTCAATCAACGATTACATCGATTTTCTTAGGGGCGAGTTTTTTGATTTTGTCTATCTTCAGCAAAACGCGTTTGACAAGGCCGACGAGGCCACGATAAGGGAGCGCCAGGAATACGTGTTTAACTTTATATACGAAAATATACTCAAAAAAGAATTTGATTTTAAGGATAAAGAGCATGCGCTGAAGTTTTTCCAGAAGCTTAGGCAGCTGTTCAAGGGCTTAAACTCTGCGGAGTGGGAATCAAAGGAGTTTAAGGCGATAGAGGCGGAAATCAGCGCGTCATTACAAGGGCGATAAATGAACAAGGTCTATACGAACATAATAGAGATAGCGGGTGACGTCATAACCGTTGAGGCAGAGGGCGTTGGTTTTTCCGAGATAGCCGAGATAACCACAGCCCGCGGCAAGTCCCTGGCTCAGGCCATACGCCTGGACAACAAAAAGGTGTCTTTGCAGGTCTTTACCGGGTCAAAAGGCATCTCAACAGGCGACAAGGTGAGGTTTTTGGGCCATCCAATGATGGTCTCAAGCGGCAACGACCTTTTGGGCCGCATCTTTAACGCAAGCGGTGAACCCATGGATCGTGGCCCGCACCTTTCGGAAAACATGGTGGATATCGGAAGCCCGTCGGTAAATCCGGTAAAAAGGATAATACCCGATAAGATGATCCGCACCGGCATTCCGATGATAGACGTTTTTAATTCCCTGGTTGAGTCGCAGAAGCTGCCGATCTTTTCAATAGCGGGGGAGCCGTATAACGAGCTCCTGGCAAGGATAGCGGCGCAGGCAGAGGTGGATATAATAATCTTGGGCGGCATGGGCCTTAAATATGACGATTATCTTTTTTTCAGGGACACCCTTGCCAAGCACGGCGCTTTGTCGAGGTGCGTATTCTTTATCCATACAGCCGCAGACCCGGTTGTTGAGTGCCTGCTGGTGCCTGACATAAGCCTTGCTGTTGCAGAGCAGTTTGCGTTAGCCGGAAAACGCGTGCTGGCGCTTTTAACCGATATGACAAATTTCTGCGACGCGTTAAAAGAAATTTCGATTACCATGGAGCAGGTGCCGTCCAACAGGGGTTACCCCGGAGATTTATACAGCCAGCTTGCGGCGCGCTACGAGAAGGCGGTTGACTTTGACACAGCAGGCTCCATTACCATACTTGCCGCAACCACAATGCCGGGCGACGACGTGACGCACCCTGTGCCTGACAACACCGGGTATATCACCGAGGGCCAGTTTTACCTTAAGAACAAGGTCATAGAGCCGTTCGGCTCGTTGAGCCGATTGAAACAGCAGGTAAACGGCAAGACGCGGGATGACCACAGGGCGATAATGGATACCATGATACAGCTTTTCGCCAGTTACCGCGAGACGCTTGAAAAGCAGTCCATGGGTTTTCAGATGAGCAATTGGGATAAAAAATTATTAAATTACGGCAGGCGCTTTGAAAATGAGATGATGTCCCTGTCGGTAAACATACCGCTTGAAAAAGCGCTTGATTTGGGTTGGCAGATACTAAGCAGCTGTTTCGAACCCGAAGAGACCGGCATAAAAAAATCGCTGATTGAGAAATACTGGCATGTCAAAGATTAAGCTTACAAAAGGCGAATTGAAGAGTCAGCGCGACGCCCTGAAACAGTATCAGCGCTATCTTCCGACATTGCAGCTTAAGAAGCAGCAGCTGCAGGTGGAGATACTGAAACATCTGGCGCTCCTCGAGGAAAAAGAGCATTATGAGGACTTGAAGAGAAAAGCGGCAGAGGCATGGGCAGGGCTTCTTACCGAATCGGGCGTTGATATAAGGCAGTGGATCTCGCCGAAAAATATTGTTACATAGTCAAAGAATGTCGCAGGCGCTGATGTGCCTGTTTTTGAAAGGGCCGAGTTTAACGAAGTCCAATACGATTTATTTTTAATGCCTTTGTGGGTTGACCACGCAATCGAGGCGCTTAGGCAGGTGGTTTCGCTGAACAGGGAAATAGAGGTTATAAAAAAAGGTACGGAGATTTTAAGGCATGAACTGCGCATAACCGCCCAGAGGGTGAACCTTTTTGAAAAGGTAAAGATCCCCGAGGCAGAAACGGCGATCAGGCTTATCAAGATTTATATAGGCGACCAGCTGGCGAATTCAGTGGGAAGAAGTAAGATAGCGAAGAAAAAAATCGGGCAGTTAGCCGAGGCCTCTTTATGATAGTCCGCATGAAAAAAGTAAATATACTTGTCCAGGCCAAGGACGCGCAGCTTGCAGTCAGCCGGCTGCGCGGGCTGGGCGTATTGCATGTGGAACATGCGGTTCAGCCCAAGGAAAAGGATACGCTTGCGGTAAAAGAAGGCATCGCGGCAGTTACCGAGGCGGTAAATATCCTTTCGGCGCGGCCAGCCAAGGCAGCGCGCAGACAGTTACAGGATTATAAGGCGTCTGCGCGCCACATTATTGATTCGCACAAGCGCTTTACCCAGCTCGACGAATACGCAAGGCGGGTTTCCAATTCCATAAGCCAGTGGCAGGCATGGGGTGACTTTGATCCTCGCTCGGTGCATTCGTTGTCGGAGAAAGGCATAAACGTACAGCTTTATCAGGTACCGCGCGATCAGCTGAAAAATAAATTGGGGACGCTCTGCGGGGGCATCAATGCAAAAAATAATACAGCCCCCGCAGGGTGTCCCCACCAGCTGGTAAAAGTTGTATCAATCATAAAAGGCATTGCCAATGTTGTTGTAATATCGCGCGAGAAAATAGACGCGCCGTTTAAGCCGCTGGCGCTTCCCAAAACAGGCCTGAAAGATATGCGGCAAAGGCTTTCGGAAAATGCGCAGATTATGAAGCTTATTGACCGGGACCTGCAGGCGCACACAGCTTATATCGGTTCTTTTCTTGAAATAAGGCAGTCTTTGGAAAAAGAGCTTGAGTTTTATCAGGCGGTAAGCGGCATGGGCCGCGTAAACGAAATAGCGTATATCACAGGATACGTGCCTGTTGACATGTCTCAGGCCCTGCTGGCTGCTGCAAGGGCAGATAAATGGGCGATAACCATAAGCGATCCGGCTGAAGGCGATAATGTACCGACGCTGATACGCAACCCCAAATGGGTGTCTATTATCAGCCCGGTATTTAAGGTGCTTGAGATTGTGCCCGGATACAAGGAGCTTGATATCAGTCTGTGGTTTCTTGTGTTTCTTTCGGTATTTTTCGGGATCTTAATCGGCGACGCCGGTTATGGGCTTGTATTTTTCTTCCTGACGGCATTTGCCTCGGTAAAGTTCAAAGATGCGCCGCAAACAAGGCCTTTATTCACGTTGTTTTATCTGTTGAGCCTGAGTGCCTTTATATGGGGCGTTCTTTCAGGCACGTTTTTCGGCCAGGAGTGGCTGCCTGAGTTTGTTCAGCCGGTGCTGCCGGCGCTTCGCAGCGACTCGAATGTCCAGGCGATATGTTTTTTTATCGGCGCCATTCACCTTAGTATAGCCCATGCCTGGCGCGCCATAACAAAGGCGCCGTCTTTGGTGGCGCTGGCTGATATGGGCTGGGTAAGTATTTTGTGGGGAAGTTTTTTTCTGGCAAAGACACTGGTCCTGG
>PFHB01000046.1:0-3899 GCA_002783585.1 Candidatus Omnitrophica bacterium CG_4_8_14_3_um_filter_43_15 | reverse complement strand
TACATGCGCGGTTATTTTATTTTCAAGCCCGCACAGAAATATACTAAAGGCGGTGGCAGGCGGCCTGGGCAGTTTTTTGTTGAGCTTCGTGAATTGCTTTACCGACGTGGTTTCGTACATAAGGTTATTCGCTGTCGGGCTTGCCACGATTGCGGTTGCGGATTCGTTCAATAAAATGGCGCTGTCTGTGGGGTTTGGTACGGTTGCCTCAGGCGTAATAACCGCGCTGATACTTATCCTGGGGCATACGTTAAATATTCTTTTGGGGCCGATGTCGGTTCTGGTGCACGGCGTTAGGTTGAATGTGCTTGAATTCTGCGGCCATGCCGATGTAAAGTGGAGCGGGACCGAGTACAAACCGCTTAAGGAGGATTAATTATGGATATGGTAAATTTTAAGGATTTGGGGCTTGCAGCTGTTTTGGCGTTTGCCGCGATAGGTTCCGGTATGGGCGCAGGGGTAGCCGGTATGGCTGCCATAGGCGCGTGGAAGAAGAGTTTTGCGCAGAATAAGCCGGCGTCTTTTATGATGGTTGCCTTTGTAGGCGCGCCGCTTACGCAGACCATATATGGCATGATACTTATGAACAAGATGTCGGAGTTGGCGTTAACAGGTGCGTATGTCTGGTCTATAGGCATCCTGTGCGGTATTGCCATAGGCGTTTCCGCGCTGTTTCAGGGCAAAGTAGCGGCTGTTGCCTGCGATGCGCTTGGCGAGACAGGCAAGGGTTTCGGTAATTATATAGTGGTTCTGGGCATAATAGAGACAGTAGCGCTTTTTGTGATGGCGTTTTCAATGGGCATACTGGGTAAACTGGCCGGCTAAATTCGCGCTTGCGCCGCCGCCCGAAGCGTGGTACAATATTACACTCGTTAAGAATCGGGCGGTTAGCTCAGTCGGTTAGAGCGGTAGACTTACATTCTACAGGTCACAGGTTCGAGCCCTGTATCGCCCACCAGTTTTTGGAAACAAATTGTATAAAGTTATGGCAATAAAAAAAGACAAGAGGATACAAAGAGCCAAAGGCGGCATTAACGTTGATTTTTTTAAGAGATGGTCGCCTAACATGGCTTATGTTTTGGGTTATTTTGCGGCAGACGGAGGGGTATTTACCAATTCCGGCGGTTCCAGATACATACATTTTGTTTCCACGGATTATGAGCTTTTGGAAAAAGTTAAAAGATTGTTGTTTTCCAAACATAAAATAGCTTCAAAAAAGACATACGGCCAAAACCGTAAAGCCGCGTTTTTGTTGCAGATTGGCTGTAAAGAAATTTACGAGGATTTGATAGGCATGGGTTTTACGCCGAACAAATCCTCGAGATTAAAATTGCCGGAAATGCCAAAAAGATATTTGCGGCATTTTATCAGGGGTTATTTTGACGGCGACGGCAGCATAATGCACGGTTATTACCGCAGGAAAAATAGAAATAATAAATTAAACCCATATACTTTAACATGTTTTGCCTGCGCAAACAGAGATTTTTTAAGGGATATTTCAAAAACCCTGTCCGGAAGATTAGGAGTGAGTGTCGGGTACGTAGACAAAAGAGGAACCCATCTTTATTATGCTAAAAGAGACAGCGCAAAATTATTTCACTATATGTACAAAGGTGTTTCAAGCAGGTTGTATCTGGAGCGAAAATTTAATAAATTTCAAAAAGCAATAATCCCGGGGGCGTAGCTTAGTCCGGCTTAAAGCGTCAGATTGTCGATCTGAAGATCGTGGGTCCGAATCCCATCGCCCTCGCCATGAACTACTCGAAAAAATTTCAGGAGAAATTTTTTCGAGTAGTTCATGGCAGGCCAAGCACAAAACCCTGCCTATCGTCGGTAACGACGGTAGGCCCTGTACTATAACAGTACAGGGCAGGCAGGGTTCTTTATTTTCTTGGCCGCAAAAGCTTTTGCGGCATCAAGGAAAAAATAAGCGCCAGTTGGCATTTTTTCCTTGAATTCCTTGAGTTTTTGACTAGTTTTGTTACGTTCTGTTACGTTTTGCCTTCCCCTGCCTCCCGTCAAAGGAGGCTCCGCAATGCATTACCAGTATCTTCATTACAATTTCTTCACAACCTGCCGCAAGCGCAAAATCAATAAAACGCCAATGCTTTTATTGATTTATCTAAGAGGGCTATATTCCCGCTTTGGCAACATATTATTCTGCAGTAAATAAGGGGACACAATGCTTAATTATTTTTCGCCCCACAGCCCATTTTTAAAAAATGAGGATGGGAGCTGGAAGTCGAAAATGAAAAGAATACTAAAAAGTTGAGTCGGGACATTTAACACGAAAACAGCATGAAATTGCCAAGTTTTATATAATGTAACTAATTGATTGACATATAGTTATGTTTATGGTAAATTTATGTAAACTATACATAACATAAATTTTAATCTAGGTTGGAGGGTGTTTTCATGACAGCTTTAAAAAATAGATTAGACAATATTCAAATTGAGACAATATTAAAGCCTTATAATCCCTGGTGGGACACAGGCACGGTTGAAACCAAAGTATTTAGAAGGCCGGTGTTCAAAAAAATCTATAAAGATCTCCTGTCTCTAAAACAGATAATATCGGTTACCGGCCCCAGAAGAGTGGGTAAAACAACGCTTCTCAAGCAAATCATACAGGCTTTAATTCAAGATAAACACGTTGCTCCGCAGCAGATTGTATATTTTTCGTTTGATGATCCGCTAATGATTGAATCTCATGTAAGGGAACATTTTTTTGATAATTTGATAAAATGGGCCGATGTTACTCGTAACAGCAAAGTAGTATATTTTGTCCTTGATGAGATTCAGCGTTTTGAACGATGGGAATTATATCTAAAAAAATATTATGATTTGGAATTTTCCATTAAATTTATCGTGTCGGGATCAGCATCGTCTCCGATATTTCGCAAAAGCCGTGAAAGCCTTTTAGGAAGAATAAAAGATAATCATCTTTTACCATTTTCTTTTAAGGAATTTGTCTATTTTCGTAAGGGCGATGACCAGGAAGTACTTGATGTTGTAAATCGTGCTCAGGCATTTGGAGCGAAGCTTCAGCGCGAAATGGCTATTGACTGGAGAGAATTTCAATCAGAAGCCGGGCCATTAAATGTATCGTCTCGTATTTTTGATGAGCTAAACAAACAGCTAAATAATTACTTTGTTGAAGGCGGTTTTCCTGAAGCATGGGAAATAAAAGACGTAGTAGCCAAACAAGAATATCTATTTGATAATCAAGTGCAAAAGGTAATATTTGAAGACTTGGTTATAGCAACAGAATTTCGTAAACCTGAAAAGATAAAAAGTTATTATCTATCCCTCATCGAGCAGCCTGGTCAGGAGATAAATATTGAAAAAGCATCACAAAAGATAGGCATTAGCAGACAGATGCTTGAAAAATACCTTCCACTTTTGGAAATGACAGATCTTGTTAAAACACTGCCTCGTTTTTCAAAAAGGCCGCTTAAATTCAGAAGAGGCAGCGTAAAATGTTATCTCGTGGACTTAGCTTTACGTAATGCTATTTTGAAATTGACAAATAGTGTGTTTGAAGATTCTGTTATGATGGGGTTTTATGCAGAAAACCTTGTTTTTAATGCATTGAGAAAATTTGAAGGCTCCATAGAATTGACTTATTATAAAGATGCCAAACGTGAAGTCGATTTTGTTGTCCATGTGGGAGGGAAGAGATATGTCCCTATAGAAGTTAAATATAGAGATGTAATAGACGATTTGGCAGGAATTAAATATTTTATCGAACAGCATAATCAGAATTTTGGAATAGTGGTAACAAAGAATTTTGTAAATTTTCCGGATGAGAAAAAGCTATTGTTTGTGCCACTATCAATATTCCTTTTGTTTTTTTGAGATAACAACCAATTTAAATTATTGTAATAGCTTAGCTCTGG
>PFHB01000048.1 GCA_002783585.1 Candidatus Omnitrophica bacterium CG_4_8_14_3_um_filter_43_15 | reverse complement strand
AGAAAAAGTAAGGTAGCCCCTCGTTACTAAACGTGATAACTGGTAAAATTGGAGGTGTGAATATGGGGAAAATTTTAACTATTATGGGCGGCACTGCAGCAGTGGTATTGGGTGTTTCCGGGCTTGTGAGTTGGTGGTGGTCTTTTGTAGAGCTTTTTAAGGGCGCGGTCCCATGTTTTCTTATCATGGGCGGGCTCATAGCTTTATTTGCCGGAATAAGCGAACTTAAAGACGAGTTGTCCTCAAAGAAAGAAGAGAAAAAAGCGTAAGATTGTCCCCGTCAACTTTTATGCAGAATCAGGATATAGCGCAAGTTTTTAATGAAATAGCGGATATCTTAGAGATACAGAATGAGGATCGTTTTCGTATCCGTTCCTATCGTAACGCCGCAGCTTCAATAGAAAGCCTTGCGGAAGACATAAACTCCATTTATAAAAAAGGCGCTTTAAGGCAAATTCCCGCCATAGGCAAATCTATAGCCGAAAAAATAGAAGAGCTTATTAAAACAGCCAAGTGCGGCATGCATCAGGAATTATTAAAAAATGTGCCGCGCGGGGTTTTGGATGTTATGCGCGTGCCTGGTATGGGGCCGAAACACGCGATGCTTGTGTATAAAAGCTTGGGCGTAGACAGTATGAACCGTTTGCGCCGCGCTGCAGAAGCCGGTAAGTTAGAGGCCTTGCCGGGACTTGGGAAAAAATCAGAGCAGAAGATTTTAAAAGGCATAAAGGGGCTTTCTATTACAGAAGGCAAGTTTAAACTTATTACCGCTTACAAATACGCCTGCCAGATAAGAGACGAACTTAAAAAATCAAATGCAATTGGGCGCGTTGAATTTGCAGGAAGCCTGCGCAGGAAAAAAGAACTTGTGGGCGATGTTGATATATTGGTTACCTCAGATAATCCCAAGGCAGCAATGAAGGTGTTTGTAAAGATAGACGGCGTAAAAGAGGTTTTGGCTAAAGGCGATACAAAGTCAAGCGTCAGGTTAAACTGCGGTTTGCAGGTTGATTTGCGGATCCTTGACAAGGATAGTTTCGGCGCGGGGCTTTATTATTTTACAGGCTCAAAAGAGCATAATGTCACAGCGCGCGATATGGCCAAAAAGGCCGGCTTAAAAATAAACGAGTACGGCGCTTACAAAGGCAGCAGAAAAATTGCTTCAAAGACAGAAGAGGATATTTTTAAGGCAATAGGCCTTAAATATATAGAACCCGAGCTTCGCGAGAACAGAGGCGAGATACAGCTGGCTGCCTCGGGTAATCTGCCGATTTTAATCAGGCAAAAAGATTTACGCGGCGATTTTCATATGCATACCAAGACTTCAGACGGCAAAAATACCCCAGAGGAAATGGCCGTTAAAGCAATCCAAATGGGTTATGAATATATCGCGATAACAGACCATTCAAAGGCAGTGCGTATTGCCGGCGGAAAAGATGAAAAGGCGCTGCTTGCGCATTTTAAGAACATAGACAGGGTAAATAAAAAATTAAAGGGTTTTGTGATATTAAAAGGCGTTGAGGTTGATATAAAATCCGACGGCTCGCTTGATTTAGAAGATTGGTTTTTGAAAGAATGTGATGTTGTTATAACGGCCATACATTCGGGCTTTACGATGCCAAGCGATAAAATGACAAAGCGTATAGTAAAGGCGTTTAAAAATAAAAACGTCGATATCTTTGCGCATCCGACAGGCCGGCTATTAAAAGAAAGGCAGCCATACGCATTTGACATGGAAGAAATTTTTAACGTTGCCAGGGACAATAATGTTGCAATGGAATTAAGCGCTTATCCTGACAGGCTTGATCTAAATGATATACACTGCCGGATGGCAAAAGATATGGGTGTCAAGATTGCCGTCGGCACGGATTCACACTCTGCAAAACAACTTGACAACATGCAATGGGGAGTATATACTGCAAGGCGCGGTTGGCTTGAGAAGAAAAATGTTTTAAATACTTTGCCTGCCAGGGAAATACTTAAAATCTTCAGCAAATAATAAAAAAATACCTTCGAGAGCATAAAAATTTTAAATTTTTTGCTTGACAAATTTTTTTTCAGGGATACAATATGTAGTGTCAAGTAGAGCTATAACAACAATATGTAGTATTCGCCAGGGGAGGAACAAGATATGTCTCGTCAGGAAAAACCAATCAAATTAACAGAGAACGCCAAGACAGTTCTCGAGAAACGTTATCTCAGAAAAGATGAAAATGGAGCGCCCGTTGAGAAGCCTGAGGAAATGTTAAGGCGCGTTGCAGCCAACATAGCGCAGGCAGACCGTTTTTATGACAGGGCTGCTGATGTGAGAAAAACAGAAGACGAGTTTTATTCTTTAATGTCAGAGCTTGAGTTTTTGCCTAATTCTCCCACGCTTATGAACGCAGGCCGTGACCTGCAGCAATTGTCGGCATGCTTTGTCCTTCCTATTGAAGATTCCATGGAAGGCATTTTTGAGACGCTTAAATTAACCGCACTCATACATAAATCAGGCGGCGGTACAGGATATTCTTTTTCCAGGCTCAGGGCCCAGGGCAGCCAGGTAAAATCAACCAGCGGCATTGCCAGCGGCCCTATTTCATTTTTAAGGGTTTTTGACGCGGCAACCCAGGCAGTAAAGCAGGGCGGGACGCGCAGAGGCGCAAACATGGGTATTTTGCGCGTAGACCATCCGGATATACTTGAGTTTATAACCTGCAAGGAAGACGACAAGTCCATAACCAATTTTAATATTTCAGTGGCCGTTACCGACGAGTTTATGGAAAAGGTGGAAAGCGGCGAAGAATATGACCTTGTTGATCCTCATAATAATAAGCCCCTCAGGAAATTAAAAGCAAGGGATGTGTTTGAGCTTATAATAAAGCAGGCGCATAAAAACGGCGAGCCGGGCATCATTTTTATTGACAGGATGAATAAGGATAACCCAACGCCGAAAATAGCCAAGATAGAATCAACTAATCCTTGCGGAGAGCAGCCGCTTTTGCCCTATGAGAGCTGTAATCTCGGCAGTATAAATCTGGCGAAGATGCTTATAGAAACAGGCTCCAAATTTGAAATGGACTGGCAAAAGCTTGCCAAGGTTACGCATTCGGCGGTACATTTTCTTGATAACGTTATTGATATGAACAAATATCCTGTTAAAAAGATAGATCAGATGACCCGCTCAAACAGAAAGATAGGATTGGGCGTTATGGGTTTTGCGGACATGCTTATAGCCCTCGGCATCCCCTATAGCAGTGACGAGGCAGTGGCGCTGGCCGAGCGCGTTATGAAGTTTATGCTTGATGAGGCGACAAAGGCGTCTGTGATGCTGGCGAAAAAAAGAAACCCCTTTCCTAATTATAGAGACAGTATTTTCGCAGGCACTACACCTTTAAGAAACGCCACCCTTACCACAATAGCGCCCACAGGGACATTAAGTATTATAGCCAGTTGTTCAAGCGGGGTTGAACCGATATTTTCATTGTGTTTCTACAGAAAGGTTTTAGATGGGGCGAAGCTGATGGAGGTAAATCCGTATTTTGAAAAGGTGGCAAGGGAAAAAGGTTTTTACAGTGAAGGCCTGATGAAAAAGGTTTCTCAACATTCTTCCATAAAGGATATTAGTGAGATCCCTGAAGATGTTAGAAGGGTTTTTGTAACCGCACATGACATCACCCCTTTGTGGCATATAAAAATGCAGGCGGCTTTTCAGAAGTATACAAATAATGCCGTTAGCAAGACGGTTAATTTTCCATACCAGGCCTCACCCGAGGATGTAAAAGAGGTTTACACCCTTGCTTACAAGCTTGGTTGTAAGGGTGTTACTATATATAGGGACGGTTCAAGGTCTGAGCAGGTTTTGAATATAGACAGGGGCTCAAGGACAACAGAATCAAATCTGGATGTAACAGACGGCACCAAGGATGCCATGGAAAAGCACGAAAAAAACGAAGAGCTTGACAAAGTAATAAACCAGCTTCAGCCTGCAAAAGAAAAAATAGCTCCCAGGCCCAGGCCAAAGGTTGTCTGCGGTACAACAACCAAGATACAGACAGGATGCGGCAACCTGTATGTTACAATAAACGAGGATGAGCACAACAGGCCTTTTGAGGTGTTTACCCAGATGGGCAAGGCAGGCGGCTGCGCTGCCAGCCAGCTTGAGGCAGTTGGCAGGCTTGTATCGCTGGCATTGCGAAGCGGCATAGATATAAAGTCAATAATAGACCAGCTTGAAGGCATACGCTGCCCGTCTCCGTCATGGGAAAAAGGCGGCAGGATATTTTCATGCGCAGACGGCCTGGCAAAGGTTATAGAAAGGATCCTGCTTAAAAAAAATAAACCCAATACGACTTTTGCCAAGATAGAGGATATGACAGAAAGCATGGGCAAGGATAAAAACGGCAGGGGCCAGGACTTTGGGGATGAGCAGTATTACGGAAAGACAGCAACAAAGGCAAAGGCCAGCGCTGTGGTTGGCGTCTGCCCTGATTGCGGGGGCGCGCTTGTTTATCAGGAAGGATGCATGATCTGCCACAGTTGCGCCTATACCAAATGTGGATAGTGTTTATTTTACGCTAGTGAGCGCGAGCGGCGTGTTCTAGCTGCTGGCAGCCACGAAGGCTTGCCAGCACAGCGAATGAAATGAGCGAGCAGGCAAGCCGAAGTCGGCTGCCAGCCTGCAGCGAGCATTCCGCAAGATTTTGATTGACAGCCATGCTCTTTTAGGTTAAAATTAGATTAATTATTATAATATAATTAACCTTTAAAGGGAGGTGAATTATGGATTGGAGAGCAATCATAATCGAGCCAGCCAGTATAATACTGGATAAGACGGTGGGTTATGCTTATAAAGGCATAGCCATAGCTGTTATACTTATTGTCGGTTGGTTTGTGGCCAAGGCAGTCGAAAAGATAGTTATACGTTTTTTGAAGATTGCACAACTTGATGTGGCTGCTGACAAGGCAGGCGTAACAAAGATACTTGTAAAAGGCGAAATCAAGCATACGCTGTCCGAACTCGTAGGCGCGCTTATTTACTGGATCATAATACTTATTGTTGCTGTAGCCGCCGTCAATGCCTTGAATCTGACTGTTGCCGCCGCTTTATTGCAACAGATAATCGCCTATCTGCCTAATGTTGTTGCAGCTATTTTCGTGCTTGCAGCAGGTATGTTTCTGGCGTCTTTTACCGCATCGGCTATTAATACAGTTGCCATAAATTCAGGCATAGCCCAGGCATCGCTTCTGTCAAAGATAGCGCAGAGCGTTATAGTTGTGCTTGCGGTAATCATGGCGCTTGAACAGCTTAGGATAGCGACAACAATCATAAATCTCATCATACCGATATTGCTTGCATCTGCCGGATTGGCGCTCGGGCTTGCTTTTGGTTTAGGAGGCAGGGACGCAGCCGCTAAAATTATCAAGGAAGCTCTGGATAAGGCAAGAAAGTAAATATTAGCCAATAGTCATAAAAACTTAAGGGGCTCTCCGAAGAAGAGAGCCCCTTTCGGTAAACAAAAATGATATCAAAAAAACGCATCCTATTAGTTGCTTGCTGTTTGTCGTTGGTTATTGTATGCGGCTGCTCTCCGATATCCATTACCGAGGAGCAGAAAAAACAACTCATTTCCGCTGACCCTGTTTTTGAAAAAACCCTCGAGGCAAAAGCCGAGTTTGACAGCCAGATTGCCGAATTGCGCGCAAGGTTTTCAGGAGAGAAAAGTATATACGAATCAAAGGCGGTCATGCTGCGCAGGGAATTTGAGGCCAGGAGGGCGCAGTTTTATTCTGACGTGAATCAGATAAAGTCATATCTTTCGCCTCAGCGCAAAAAGATAAAGGTAGAACTTGATATTGTAACAGAGGATTATAAAAATAAGCTCAGAAACCAGAAGGCAGTAAGGGATATGCTTAACCAGGCTAAATCCATAGTAGACGGAAAGATAAGCGCCACCCTTTCGCCAAAAGACAAGGATGAATGGCGTAAAAGATACGATTCCTTAAGCCAGGAATATGATACTATTACCCGCGAAGTTTCCCTGTTGAAAGAAAAACTCTATATACTTAAGTTAAAACAAAGATCTCTTATTCAGTAATGTATTATCCTTCCCTTAGCGCTGCCAGGACTATCCGGCAAAAAGGTTTTTTAATCCCGTTGAAAAAAGAAATAGATTATAAAGGTTGCCCGCAGGATTTTTATAAAAGCGCCTCAGGCAGTTTTCTCCTGGAGAGTTGCCGTTATAATGTGAATACAGGCAGGTTTTCCTTTGTGGGCGCAGAACCTTTTTTAACCTTTAAGAGCAAGCGGGATAATATAAGCATAATAAGCAAAGGCAGCCAGGAGTCTTTCAGGGCAGACCCTGTAAAGACGTTGCGTTCTTTGTTTTATAAATACAGGTCTGTTAAGCTGCCGGGCATAAACGGTTTTACAGGAGGCGCAGTCGGGTATTTTTCGTATGATTGCAGGCACTTGTTTGAGGATCTTCCGGCCGCAGCGCACGATGATCTGGGAATGTTTGATATCTTTTTGATGTTTGTTGATACATTGGCTGTTTTTGACCATGTGAAAAATAAAGTTTCAATAATATCAAACATATATCCTGACGAACCGTTTGAAAAGGCGTATAATAAGGCAGCGGAAAGAATCGAGAGAATGGAATCGTCATTGCGAGGAGCTCCGACGAAGCCGGAGCGACGAAGCAATCTCTCTTTGTCCGACGGAGTCAATTTTCATTCCACATTCACTAAAGACGGCTTTGAAGAAGTTGTCCGCCGCGCAAAGGAACATATAGCGGCAGGTGATATTTATCAGGCAAACCTGTCGCAGCGTTTTTGTTTTGATATTCACGGGATTGACGCGTTTGAATTGTATAAAAATTTAAGCAGGATAAACCCGTCGCCTTTTGCCTGTTTTATGGATTTGGGGGATTTTAAAATTGCAAGCTCTTCGCCCGAGCGGCTGGTAAAGCTTGAAGGTGACCTGGTAGAGACAAGGCCGATAGCAGGCACAAGGCCGAGGGGTAAGACAGTGTCTGAAGATGCGTCTTTGTCATGCGAGCTTATCCTTAGCGATAAGGAAAGGGCAGAGCATATAATGCTGGTTGACCTTGAGAGAAATGATTTAGGCAGGGTATGCCGTTACGGTAGCGTCAGGGTTAATGAGCTTATGGTAATAGAGCCGTATTCGCATGTTATGCATATTGTTTCAAATGTTTTCGGCAGATTAAGGCCTGAGGCCGACAGGTTTGATCTCTTGGCCGCGGTTTTTCCGGGCGGCACGATAACCGGCTGCCCCAAGATAAGGTGCATGCAGATAATTGATGAGCTTGAACCTGTGGCAAGGAATATTTATACCGGGTCTGTGGGGTATATGGATTTTAACGGGGACATGGATTTAAATATAGCGATAAGGACATTTGCCATAAAAGATGGCAAGGCATATATACAGGTTGGCTCCGGTATTGTGGCGGATTCAGACCCGGAAAAAGAATATTATGAGACCATTTATAAGGCAGAGGCATTATTTGAGGCGATAAATGTTGGAAAGATGCAGCATATTTGAGTCAATGCGCAGTTATAACAAAGAGATATTCAAGCTCGATGAGCATTTAGAGCGCCTGGATGAATCCGCCAGGACATTGGGCGTTAGGTTGTCAGAAAAAGAAATCATAAATTTTAAAAATAAAATAGAATCCGCGCATAAAAAAAGCGCTGTGAAAAATGCCTATATCAGGATAGCCGTACCTCTCTTAAGCAGGAAACCGCAGATAATAATAAAAAATATAAACCCGTATCCGCAAAAATTTTATAAAAAAGGCATCAGCATAATGACGGCTGTTACCAGAAGGCAAAACGCCCTGGTTTCTTTTGTAAAATCCTCTGATTACCTGCCGGGTATCTCTGCTGTGATGGATACGCCGGGGGATCCTGAGGCAATAATGCTTAATGAGAGAGGGTTTGTTTCAGAGGCAACAGTGTCAAATATATTTATTGTTAAAGACAGGCGCCTTTTGACGCCTTTTTCATACGCAGCACTTTTAAACGGCATTACAAGGCAGCATGTTTTTAATCTGGCGGCTGCTTTGGATATTAATGTAATAGAGCAGGATTTTACAAGGCATGATGTTTACAATGCTGATGAATGTTTTTTGACGAATACAACAATGGAAATTATGCCTGTGGTTAGAGTGGATAAAAGAAAAATAGGGAAAGGAAAACCCGGAAAGATAACAAAAGAATTAATGAAAAGGTTTCATAAGGTAGTCCCTCGTGACTAAACGTGATAACTGGTCATTCGGGACAAATTTTCTAAACGGGATAAATGGAAAATTTGGAGGACGAGATGTCAAAAATCAAGACAGCGCTGATAAGCGTTTCGGATAAGGAAGGCCTGGATGATTTTGTAAAGGGGCTTGACGAGCTGGGTATTAAGATTATCTCAACAGGTGGCACGGCAAAAAAGATAGAGTCCCTTGGCATAAAGGTTGAGAAGGTTTCAGAACACACTGGGTTTCCTGAGATGCTTGACGGCAGGGTTAAAACCCTGCATCCTAAGATTCACGGCGGGCTGTTATCTTTAAGAGATAATCCTGATCACATGAGACAGGTAAAAGAGCACGCAATAGAACTTATAGATATGGTGGTTGTAAACCTGTATCCTTTTGAAAAGACTATTGCCAGGCCTGATGTGGAACTGGCTGAGGCTATAGAAAATATCGATATCGGCGGGCCTTCAATGCTGCGCTCTGCGGCAAAAAATTATAAGGGAGTTGTGGCTATATCTGACCCGTCAACATACGCAGAGGTTCTTAAAGAGATGCAGGAAAATAATTGCCAGGTATCTGTTAAAATGCGGGCAAAACTGGCTATGGATGTTTTTAAAAGAACATCGCAGTATGATGCCGCTATTAACAAGTATTTGAATTTGCAGTTTGATTTTAAAGGGCAGAATGTTCCGCGCGAAAGATTCTGCCATGAATTGGAATTAAAGTATAAAAAAGCCCAGGGTTTAAGATACGGCGAGAATCCGCACCAGATGGCGGCGTTTTACGCCAATGATACATGCAAAGAGCCGTCAGTAGCCCTGGCAAAACAATTACACGGTAAAGAATTATCGTTTAATAATATTGTAGATTTGGCGGCAGCGCTTGAGATTTTAAAGGATTTTGATGAGCCTACGGCAACAGTAATCAAACATACAAACCCGTGCGGCCTGGCTTCTGCTGAAACGATTGCAAAGGCGTACAAACTTGCGTTAAATGCTGATAGGTTGTCTGCATTCGGCAGCATAGTGGGATTAAACAGAAAAGTTGACAAGCAGGCCGCAGAAGAGCTTCTTAAGGCGGATTTTATAGAGTGCATAATCGCGCCCGGATTTGATAAAAAGGCCCTGGATATGCTTAAGGTGAAAAAGAACCTGCGCATACTGGATGTGCCGCCATTTTCAGCCAAGCGCGACGAGAATGAATTGGATTATAAGGGTGTAACAGGCGGCATGCTTGTTCAGGACAGAGATCTTAAGGATTTTGATATAGAGAACCTTAAGGTTGCCACAAAGAAAAAACCAACAAAGGCGCAAATGGAGTCATTGTTATTTGCGTGGAAGGTCGCAAAACATGTTAAGTCAAACTCAATAGTTTTGTGCAAGGGTAAGGTTACAGTCGGTGTGGGCGCAGGGCAGATGTCGCGCGTTGTTTCAGTTGAGATTGCAGCGAAAAAAGCAGGCAAATTTGCTAAGGGAAGCTGCCTTGCGGGTGACGCGTTCTTTCCGAAAGAAGATGGTGTCATAGCCGCGGCAAAAGCAGGTGTTAAGGCGATTATCCAGCCAGGCGGCTCAATCCGCGATGCTGAAACCATCAAGGCCGCAGATAAATACGGCCTTGCCATGGTGCTCACTGGCTTTCGTCACTTCAAACACTAACATTAATGACGTACAAACAGGCGATAAAATATCTCGAATCATTTATTGACTACGAGAAGCTCGATAATTATGCCTATAACAAGGCATTTGGGCTTAAGCGGATAAAGGCGTTATTGTCAGCGCTTGACAATCCACAGGATGATTTGAGATGTATTCATGTAGCAGGCACAAAGGGTAAGGGTTCGATCTGCGCGTTTATTGCTTACGCGCTGCGTGAAGCAGGTTACAATACCGGGCTTTATACATCTCCGCATTTGTCGGATTTCAGGGAAAGAATAAGAATATTAAGCGTAAAGCGCAAAGCGAAAAGCGCAAAACTTGACTTTGAAGGCATGATTTCAAAACAGGATCTGGCGCGGCTGGTTGAAAAAATCCGTAAAAAGATCGCCCCGCCGAAGCCGACATTCTTTGAAGTTTATACAGCGCTTGCGTTTCTTTATTTTAAAGAAAAAAAAGTTGATTTCGCGGTGCTTGAGACAGGGCTTGGCGGCAGGTTGGATGCGACTAATGTTATAAGCCCTTTAGTTTCTGTTATTACGCCAATCAGCTTAGAGCACACCAAATATTTAGGTAATACGTTAAAAAAGATTGCAATTGAAAAGGTTGGAATAATTAAACGCGCGCCTGTAATTACTGCGTCGCAAAAGAGAGAGGTTTTAGAAGTTATAAGAAAAAAATGCAAAGAAACCGGCGCAAGCCTCTGTGCGGTAAAAAATTATAAAAAGCGCAGCTTAAAACTTTTAGGCAAGCATCAGCAAATAAACGCAGAGGTTGCTGCCAGTGTAGCTAGAGGATTGTGTTCGTTTAAGGATATAGAAAATGGCCTTAAAAATACCATTTGGCCTGGAAGGTGCGAGGTTGTTCATCATAAGCCATTTGTAGTTTTAGACGGCGCTCAGAATGCCGCGTCCATCGCTGTTTTAAAAAAAGCAATAAAAGATAATTTCAGATATAAAAGATTAACACTTGTTTTTGGCGTTTCATCCGATAAAGACGTAAAAGGCATGGCATCAAAACTTAGCGGTTTTTTTGACGAGGCCATTTTGACAAAATCAGCTAACCCGCGCGCAAGAAGCCCGAAAGATCTGCTGCCATATTTTATAGGTAAAAAAATACAGATAACGGATAATACAAAAGAGGCAATTAAAAGGGCAATGGCAATTGCTTCCGGAAGTGATTTGGTTTTAGTTGCAGGCTCACTGTTCGTGGCAGCAGAAGCCAGAGAATATATAAGGACAAGATGATTGATTCCAGAGATACTATAGCAGCAATAGCAACTGCGCCGGGCGAGGCTGGCATAGGTATTGTGCGCATAAGCGGTAAAAAGGCGCTGGCTATAGCCGATAAAGTTTTTAAGCCCAAGAATGGCAGGAAACCGTCAACATTTAAAACGCGCACAATACATTATGGCTGGGTTATTGACGATGAGGCGCTCTTAACAGTGATGCGTTCGCCGAAATCTTTTACAAGAGAGGATGTGGTTGAGATAAACTGCCACGGCGGGATAATCGCCATGCGCAGGGCGCTTGACTTTGCGTTGGTTTCCGGCTGCCGTTTGGCCGAGCCGGGAGAGTTTACAAAGCGCGCTTTTTTAAACGGCAGGATTGACCTGGCTCAGGCAGAGGCAGTGCTTGATATTATAAGAGCCAAGACAGATTCATCCCTGAAATTAGGCGCCGGGCAATTAAAGGGTTTTCTGTCTTCAGAGATTAATACTTTAAGAAACAGCCTGCTTGAGGCGTTGGCTGCGCTTGAGGCGAATATTGATTTTCCCGAAGAGGAAATTACCCCGGCGGATTCAGGAAAGATCAAAAAGAGATTGCTAAAAACCAGAGAAAAGCTCGACGCTATATTAAAAGCGTCACAGCGCGGCCGCGTGCTTCGCGAAGGCATACATGCGGTTATATGCGGTTCGCCCAATGTCGGTAAATCATCGCTTTTAAACGCGCTATTAAAACAGGAGCGTTCGATAGTTACATCAGTGGCCGGCACAACAAGGGATACGATAGAGGAGATTATTGACATAAACGGTATCCCTGTAAGGATAGTTGATACCGCAGGCATAATAGAGCCCAGGGACTTAGTTGAGAAAAAAGCGGTTTCGCGCTCAAGAAGATATATTAATATGGCTGATATTGTAATTTTGGTATTTGACGCCAGTAGAAAACTAAACAGCCAGGATAAGGCGCTTATCTTGAAATTAAAATCAAAGCCGGTAATCGCCGTAATAAATAAAATAGATTTAAAACAAAGGATAGAAAAGGATAAATTAGCCGGTTATTTTAAAAATATAATCTTTATATCAGCAAGGCGCCTTAAAGGCATAGATTTGTTTGAGAAGGCGATTACAGATTTTATTTATGGCAATAGTTTGATTATCCCGGAACATGCTTTGGTTTCTAATATGCGCCATATAGAGGCGCTTAAAGAGTCCGGTAAATTCATTGACAGCGCATTAAAAGCGATTGATAAGGATTTGGACATTGAATTGGTTTCGCAGGACATAAAGGACGCGTTGGGTTTTTTAGACGATATACTGGGTAAAAGGTTTTCGGAAAAATTACTGGATAAAATATTTAACGAGTTTTGCATAGGAAAGTAGGAGAATAAAATGGATAAGAATAAGATAGAAAAAGCTGTAAAAGCGATATTAGAGGCAATAGGGGAAAATCCCAACAGGGCGGATCTGAAAGAAACCCCTCGTCGGGTAGCGCAGATGTACGAGGAGATTTTTAGCGGTATTAAGCAGGATCCCGAGAAGGAACTGGAAATTACCTTAGACCATAAACACCAGGAGATAGTGCTTCTTAAAGGGATTCCGCTTTATTCGGTTTGTGAACATCATCTGCTTCCGTTTATAGGCACAGCGCATATCGCCTATATACCAAAACAGGGCTGCGTAACAGGTTTAAGCAAATTAGCGCGCGTTGTGGATATTCTATCCAAGAGGCCGCAGGTGCAGGAGCGGCTTACTACGCAGATCGCCGATATTATTATGCGTAAGCTTAAACCGCAGGGGTGCATGGTTGTCATAGAGGCGGAGCATTTGTGTATGTCAATGCGCGGCGTAAAAAAGCCGGGCGTTACAACCGTTACAAGCGCTGTAAGAGGGATATTTAGAGAAAATAATAAGACCCGCACAGAGGCGTTGGTTCTTATAAAAGATAGATGAAAAAAATAAATATTTTCAAATTGTGGCCGCTTATAATTTTTACGTTCGCGCTGGCTGTAAGGTTTATTTTCTTAAACCAGTTTCAGGCCAGCCCGTTTTTTGATGTGGATGTCAAGGGCGTTGACCCGTCGCTTTATCATGAATGGGCAAAGGAGCTTGCCGAAGGCTATTGGCCCGGCTACAGGCTTCTTTACGGCCATCCTTTTTATCCCTATGTAGTTTCTTTTATTTACAGGATATTTGCGGCAGACAGCTATATTGTGACGGTTTTTCAGTGTTTAAGCGGCGCCTTGTCTTCAGTGTTAATCTATTTTATAGCCAGGCGTTTATTTTCCAGGCCAGCCGGGATCATAGCGTCGGTTTTAGCGGCTTTATATGCGCCTTTTTTATTTTACGAAGGCCTTTTAGTCCCGAATACCCTGGCAATATTGTTAAATCTTTCAGCTTTTTTAATGCTTCTTAATATCCTGGATTGGCCCAACGTAAGAAGGACATTTTTGGCAGGCCTGCTTTTGGGGTGTTCCTTGATTACAAACAGCGGCATCGCGCCTTTCATTATTGTATCTTTTTTTTGGATGGTGTTTGCCCTGAGGAAAAATAAAAAAGCCGTTTTTACGCATGCTGCATGTATTTTAGTCGGTATAGCCCTTCCTTTGGCTATGATATCGCTGAAACATTTTACTGCTGAAGGCCGTTTTGATACATTTGGCGCGCACGGAGGCATAAATTTTTACGTCGGCAACAATCCTGAGGCAAACGGCGCATTCAGGGCTCCGATGGGTTTTACGCCGAGCGCAGAAGGCCTGTCTATGGATTCGGCTAAATATGCCTCGGATTTATCAGGCAGGGAGCTTTCAGCTAAAGAGGTCTCGGAGTTTTGGTATAAGAGGGCATTTTCTTATATAAAATCACACCCGTTTCTATGGTTAAAGCTCCAAATGAGGAAATTTATTCTTTTCTGGAACGGCGCCGAACTCGGCGATGTTGCGGATTACTATCTTTCAAAGCAATATTCATCGCTTTTAAAGTTTAATCCGTTTATTTTCGGCCTTATAGGCCCGCTGGGGCTGTTAGGCATGTTTTTGGCAAGGAAAAAGCCAACGCCAGGTGTTTTTCTTTTGTATACGGGAGTTTTCGGTATTATGTCTTCGTGTATATTGTTTTTTGTGAATTCCAGGTACAGGCTTTCTGTGGTGCCGTATCTTTTGATGTTTTCAGGGTTTGCCTTATACAGGCTATGGCAGGAGCTGCGAAATAAAAATTTAAAATATTTCAAGGTACCTTTGGCGCTTTTTATATTATTTTTTGTTTTTTCGAATGTCAGGGCCATATCTGCGGATTCCACAACGCCTCTTTATAACCTTTCGGTGATTTACGCAAAGAAAGAAATGTATGACGAGGCAATAGGCATATCTAAAAAACTTTTAAAACAGGATTGGCAGCTGCCCATGGTGCATTTTAACCTGGGCGTGTGTTACTACGGGAAAAAAGAGATGCCTGAGGCGATTTCCGAGTTTAAACAGGCGTTGCTTTTGTCTCCCGAACATCATGATTCTCACTTTAACCTCGGTATGATATATTATAATGAAACTAAAGACCTTGTCTTGGCGCTTAGAGAGTTTAAATTATCCATAAGAGGCAATGAAAAGGACCTGGCCGCGCATTACTGGATAGGTAAGATATATCAGGATTATGGTAAATTTGACAGCGCAGCCGAAGAGTTTAAGGCAGCGCTTAAGATAAATCCTGAGGTTGAACAAGTTAAAAAGGCCCTTAAAGAGGTGTCAAAATATAACTTGCTAAAAGCCAAAAAATAATATAATATTATAATATTAATGACTAATCCTTTCCTAGAGGTTATAACAAGTAAAATTTCAGTGGTAACTATCTTTGCGTGGCTTTTTGCGCAGTGCATAAAGATAGCGATAGCGCTTATTACTACAAGAAGGTTTAATTTTCGGCTGCTTTTGGGCACAGGCGGCATGCCCAGCGCGCATGCTGCCAGTGTGAGCGCATTGGCGATTTCAGTCGGCAAGACAGTGGGTTTTTCTAACCCTTTATGCATAGTTACCATGGCGTTTGCGTTTATTACCATGTTTGACGCGCAGGGCGTGCGCAGGCAAGCAGGCGCTCAGGCGGCAACGCTTAATAAAATTGCCGAAGAGATTTATTCTAACAAGGGTATACGGCCGGAACGGCTTAAGGAATTGCTGGGGCATACGCCCGTCGAGGTTTTTGCGGGCGCATTAACAGGCGCTTTATTGGCATTTATCATGTTTAAATTTTAAGAAAGGTGCATTTAAATGAACAAGAAGATATGGTTGGCAACAGTATCTTTTGCGGCCGTGTGCGCTATGGCGTTTGCCGGCATAGGCATAAAAAACAATATGCGTAATAGCAAGTTAAAGGCGCAGTTTGCCCAGGCAGAGCAAAGCCAGGCAGGCGGAAATTTGATAGAGGCGCGCGATGCCTACAAAGGTCTTATGCAGCAAAATTTTGACGTGGAAAAGGCCAAAGAGGTCTACGGCAAGATAGAAAAACTTAACGTCGATATTTTATTTTCACCGGTAAAGACAGAGGATAGCGTAATTTATAAGGTTCAGCCCGGAGATACGCTTGATGCGATAGCAAAGAAATACGGCACAACCGTACAGCTTATAAAAAGAGCCAATAATTTAACATCTTCTATGATAAAGCCAGGCGCTGAGCTTAAGGTAAACACGGCAAAATTCAGCATAGTTGTTGATAAATCGCAGAACATACTTACGCTTAAAGCCAATGAGCAGGCTATAAAAACGTATAATGTGGCGACGGGTACTAATAATTGCACTCCTGTCGGGATATTTAAAATAGCCACAAAGATTATTGACCCGCCGTGGTATTCAAGCGGCAGGATTATACCTCCTGATGATCCCAAAAATATCCTTGGTTCAAGATGGATGGGTTTTACTATAAAAAGTTACGGCATACACGGCACGACAGACGACAGCTCCATAGGCACACAGCAGACCCAGGGTTGCGTCAGGATGCATAATAGCGACGTTGAGGAGCTTTATGATATTATACCGGTAGGCACAGAAGTGACTATACTGGATTAGGGGTAATATTATGGTAGGCACAGGCCTTGATTTTGAAAAACCTATAATAGAGCTTGAGAAAAAGATAGAAGAGCTTAAAAGTTTTACCAAAGGCCAGAAGCTTGAGTTTAAGGATGAAATAAAGAAATTTGAGCAAAAGCTTGAAAAGGTAAAACACGATATTTTTGAGAAGCTTACGCCATGGCAAAGGGTGCAGATAGCGCGCCATCCTAAAAGGCCGTATACGCTTGATTATATCGCCGCTATAATGACGGATTTTGTCGAGATTCACGGAGACAGGCTTTTTGCCGACGACAAGGCGTTGATAACCGGTTTTGCAAAAATAGATTCTCATGATATTCTGGTTTTGGGTCATCAGAAGGGCAGGGACACAAAGGGAAATCTTATGCGCAATTTCGGCAGCGCCCATCCTGAAGGGTACAGAAAGGCAATGCGCGCTATGAAGCTTGCTGAAAAATTCGGTTTGCCTGTGATTGCTTTTGTTGATACTCCGGGGGCATATCCCGGTATAGGCGCAGAAGAGCGCGGCCAGGCAGAGGCCATTGCTTGTAATTTGGCTGAAATGGCAAGGCTTAAGGTTCCGATAATAGTTATAGTCATAGGTGAGGGCGGTTCAGGCGGCGCGCTTGGAATCGGAGTAGGCGACAGGGTTATGGTGCTTGAAAATGCCTATTATTCGGTTATTTCACCGGAAGGATGCGCCGCGATTTTATGGAAAGACAGGTTAAAGGCGCCGCAGGCAGCCGAGGTTTTAAAACTCACAGGCCCGGACTTGCTCGAGCTTGGCGTTATAGACGAGGTTATTAAAGAGCCTCTTGGCGGCGCCCACAGAGGCGTGGTTGAAATAGCAAACAATATAAAAGAAACAATTTTGCGTAATCTCAAAGAGTTAAATAAACTCACACCTATAGAATTAGTCAAGGCCCGTTACGATAAATTCCGCAAGATGGGCGTTTTTGAAGAATAAATGTAGCCCCTCGCCGCTAAATGCTAAAGTTGGCGGCTCGGGACAAAATTTTATTGCATAAAATTTTGCCGGAGTGGTGAAATTGGCAGACACGCAGGTCTCAAAAACCTGTGGGCTTAAACCCGTGTCGGTTCGACTCCGACCTCCGGCACCAAAATCTGTCTGCCAAAGGCAGGCAGATTTTGATCCTGTTTCACCAGTTATTACGTTCTAGTGAAACAGGACCTTCGAGTAAACATTGATAACTTGAAATGCGATAGGTCCTGTTTTGCCGCTAGGAATAACATGCAAAACAGGATCAAATTCGCTTTCAGCGAATTTGGGGCTGTGGTGAAGAGGGATCACGACACAATGGCATTGTGTAGTCACGAGTTCGATTCTCGTCAGCTCCACCAATTTTTGCGAAGCAAAAATTGTCCCGAGTCCCTCGCTGCGACAATTTTACGTGCTGGCGGCTCGGGATGAGGGACATAAACTAAAC
>PFHB01000056.1 GCA_002783585.1 Candidatus Omnitrophica bacterium CG_4_8_14_3_um_filter_43_15 | reverse complement strand
GGCAGGTATTATATAGCAGCCAGGAAATAAGAACCAACGCCGCCCCGCAATTATTGACTACTGCCGTAACCACAATTGACGGCGTAACAGGCTATAATAATCTGGGCCAAAATACCGCGTTGATAAAAACAGAACGCCAGCAAGGTAATGCCCAAATGCAGGTAGATACTAATTTAGACGGTATCAATGATGATGTTATACAAATTTCAACAAATACTTACACAGTAACGCAAAGAACCAGCGCCTATTATAAGGATGGCCGGTTTAAGGAATACACCGACAGGATAACGCGCCCCGAACAAATAGACGGTTATCAGAAAGCCGTTACAGAAAATAAATTTACGTCGCTCGTCCATACAAGGATAGAGCAATACGATGATAAAGGATTTGAGGAAAAAGTAGTTATAGAAAGGAAAGAAGGCGCGATAGACGCAAACGGCAATGCCATACAATCCGGCGGAGATGATCTATTGTTTACAGCGGTAAAGATAACAACGACAAATCTCCAGCGCGATGATTACGGCAGAGTCTCCGAATTTAATTCTATAGAAACACCGCTTAATTCAAATGGCCAGCAGGCGCAGACGAAAGCAATTATTGAAATAACGCGTTCAAGCATAGTATACGACTCCTATAACAGGATAAAGACATTCTATGAAGGCCGCATAGAGCATTACGGCGCAAACGAAAAAAATAACGACATTCTCAATTTTAGCAAGTATAGCCAGCGCCTGGATACGCAATATGACGCTTTAGGCAGGCCGTGGTCGTATGAAGACAAGGCGGTAAGCAAGGATACCGACGGCAATTATGTAAATATTGAAATAGACACGGTTACAGAACGATATCGCGATAAGACAGGTGTGAAATTTGACTATGTAAGCACTCAAAAAGTTACGAATATCCTATATTACGATAACGGCCTGATGAAAGAAAATATCGTTGTAAATAATGAACAGGTTTTAAACAAAGACGGCACGCTGGCGGTAACTGATTATAAATATTTAGCATTTGATGAGCCGGGCTTTAGTTTCAGCCAGCAGGTTTATTTGGAGAATGCGCAGAGACTGAATAATACCACCAAAGCAATCCAAACCGATATGCGATATAACGATTATGGCTTATTGAGCGATTCTGTTGAATACCTGTGGACCTCTGCTATGTCCGGCGACAGACTGCAGGAAACGATTACAAGCGGTATAAGTTATGATAACAGGGGCAGAAGGACTGGTTACAGAGAATAAAAAACAATATGGGGCAGGCCGTCTATAATCTTTAGTAACATCTTGAGTAACATCTTGATAACGGCTAAAGAATCAACAAAGTTTATACTGGGCCAAGAGATGGTTAATTTAGCGCCAACGATAACAACTGTGCGCGATAGTTCAAGCGTAGTCTACAACAACGATATTAACAGATTAAGCGCTTATACAGATACAATAACCAGCACAGCGGCTTCGGATATGGTTAACATCGTGAATATGTCATTGATTGAGTATGACTTGCAGGGGCGGGTGATCTCGTATGACGATGTTACAGAAGAGAAAAATAAAGCGCATACTGAAAAATACCATATTTACCGAAATACAATACGCACAGAAATTACATATGATCAGACCAATAGAATAAATACTTATACTGAAACAGTAGACGCTGATATGAATCACGCCTCGTTAAACCCGAGCCCGAATTTGGTTGTGTGGACAAAAGTTTCCTACACCAAATATGATACCTACGGAAGGGCGCGCGAACAAGAGAGCGAGGTCAAGGAATACAACGCGGATTATCCGATAATAGGCAAAGTTTTGCTGGGTCACGGCAGGACAATAACAAGGTATAATACCAGCTATAACGATACGGGATTAGTTAATAATTTTGTTGAGCTAACCAGAGATGATAACGCCAAGCCCGCTTTGGAAACATCGTGGAGAAATGTTTCAGGCATAGTTTATAATTTTAACGGGCAGATAAGTAGCTATACCGAGACAGTTGTTGAGAGCAGTTTCAAAGAAGTTAATTTTAAACCTGTTTCAGACCTTAACACTATTGCTATCAACATCAGGCAGAATACAAATTATTATTCTGACACAGGTTTTGTCAGCGGATATGAAGAAACCATACAAAATCCCAACAGCGTTATCAGCGCGTCCCTTAAACGCAGTAATATACAATATGACGCTGTTGGTTTGAGCAATAGCTTTGTAGACATAAGAAAAGAAATAGGCCCTGATAATTATCTTCATGAGGTGCGCACAAATAGAGAAAACACAATATATAACAACCTCGGCCAAACCCTGTTTAATCTTGATACTATTACCTATGATTCAGCCAAAAATGCATCAAGCGTGATTGACGGCGCTTCCTATATTTTTTCAAACTATACCGAGACTATCAAGACATATCATACATCCGCTAACATAACTCTTGCAGCCACATTATCTAATAAGAATGATTACAGCGGGTATGATTTCTGGGGGCGCGAGCAGGAAGTTCAGACAAAGACTAACAAAACCTTCAATCGTAAAAGCGCATCAGACACTGCCGGGCATAATTTATATTATGAATCTGACAGCCGTAGGGACCATATAACATATAATGATTTAGGCCAGGTGATTTATTATCATGAAAAAGGCCATAATGAATATTTGGCGTCTACAGATGGCATACCAACACCAGGTTTAAATATAAGCAGTAATGGATATGAGTCTGCTTTAGGCGGAGGTAAATTCTATGATGGGACATGGGGCGCATGGCCTGAAGTTACATATACTGTTGACCATCCGCACACTCATTTAACAGGCGATGATAATTATACTTATACTTACACTAAACCAGCAACTTTGCAATATGACAGCTATGGGAGAATGATATATAGCTTTACGTATAGCTTGGATTCTGGCGGCAGATGGTCAATTAGATTTACAGATAATTATAACTACAATTTTAATGGGAAGCCAAACAGCCAGTCAGACGTCGCTTCATCGTATCGGGAAGAAACAGTTAGCCCTGATGATGATAATTATGCCATTCAGAATATTGGCACGCATAACATAATTTATGGGAGCAGCGGCAGCTATAAGGACTCTGTTAGATACACCACAACCGAGAGAGGCATTAAGTATATAGAGTATGCTTATAATAGTTGGGGCAGGGAATATTATAATGTAGAGAAAGCAGGATGGATTGAGTTTTTAGAGGATGCGGGGCCGGTTATTCAATTCGGCGGCTTGGTGGCAGGCGGCGCTGCGTATGCGGCCTATCAAGCAAGCGCAGGTGTAGCTGTAGCAACAGCTATCGCAGCTATGACAAGCGCCATTATTAATCAAACCTATAGTTATTATTTAACCGGCTCATTTGACTGGAAGGCATTGCTAATTGAGGTTGTGATATCAATGGCAATGCAAGGATTAATAAAAGGGACAAATTTAGATAAATATGTGGAGTCTCCAAGTGAAAGATTTACCCGCATAAACGCAGAGATAGGCGGCAGCGGCATAGGGTTTGTAAAGTCAATGGCAAACTATGTTATATCAAGTTATGTTGAGAATTTTGTAATGAAGCAGCTGCTTGACAGGTTTGGCGGTAAAAAAAGTTTTGGCGCAAAAGTAGCCGCTACGGTTCTAACAGCTGTAGCGATGAATCAATTAAGCTCTATGTTAGGCAATATGTTTAATATGCAATCTGGCGGCGCAAACCCGGAAAATAAACTTCACAGGCCTTTGACACTGGGATATCTTGCCATAAAGGTCGGGTTTGCCGCAGGTATTACTTATCTGAATATGTCAGCAGAAAGGCATATGCAGTATAAGAATGGCGGCCGCACGCCTGTCCAGACATGGAGTTATGCATTGCGAAGCGCGGCTTCGCAGATTGTTTCAGTATATGAAACAAAGTGGACCAATATTTACATAGCTATAAATAATGGTTTACAATCAATGACAACAGATGATAGAGAAAAACGCAATATTCCTGGATGGGCTGAATTCAAGAGAGAAATTAATGAAAGAGATACGAATAAGTCTATAACCACTTATTTTGAGACTGTTAAAGATTTTATCTACCAAACCGGCAAATCAATGAGGATTGACAATGAAGGAAATGTTATTGATTTTAGATTGCCTTTATCTGATATGAAGACATTCTTGGAAACAAAAGAAGGCAGGGGGTTATTAGATAGAATTAACAATGGATTGGAGCCTGGCATAGTGCCCATAACTATAGATAGCTTTATTGGCAGGCCTAATGAAATGATAAGCGTTGATTTGCAAAAAGGATTAATCGCCAGCCTTGGAAATATCAAGTTAAGATTAGAATTAAAAAATCCGTTTATCGCGGGCGCCAGCCAAGAGGCAATTTTGCCGTTGGGCATAATAGGAGGCGGCGTCTTTGAGACAGGCTGGGGCAAGATAGAAGCAGGCGGTAAAAATATAGTTGCGCGGGTTGTGATGATAAGCGGGGTATTAACTGCTGTAGTTTTTGAAGACAACGACAAAGGGCTGTTAGATACTAAATTAACCGTTGTAATAACGCAAGAGCAATATAACGTATATATTTCCACCGGCGTGTTTCCTGTTTTTCAGGATGGCAGGAAAATTACCAACATTGATGGCCGCGTTCGTATCGTCAATGTTACTGCCGATGATTTAAATAAGCAGGGAACCGAGGCGATAAAAACCGCGTTAAATAAAGCAGGCATAGAGAATTTAGGCGCCGAAGGCGCGATAGTACTTTTTAAGCCGGACAGCCCGATTTTAATTTATGTGGGGCTCCTTGGCAATGATTTAACTGAAGGCAGCGAGGCAGAGGCGCTTAAGGCCGCAGGGCTTAGTATATTAACGATTGAATTTAATTTGGCAACAAAAAATGTTAAAATATTAGTTCCTTCCAGTTTATCTTCTTCTCAACAGACAGCGCTTGAGAATTTAATTAACAGCAATGAACGCGTTAAGGGGTTGTTTGCTCCATTTAAAATCGGCGCTGATGCAAAGGTGGCTGATGACGGGCTTATTTTTAATTTGAGTACGCCAGAAGATAGAAAAGCAGTTGAAAACTGGTTGCCGAGCCTTGCTAAAGGCGATGACGTTGATTATACTGGAATAAAAATTTCATCTGACGCGGATTCAAGCCTGCAGGTTTTTGCGTATGTTTCGCCTGATAAGTTATCCGAACCACAAGTTGGAATATCCGCAGGAGAAGAAAAAATAAAAGCAGTTTTAATTCCAGGCAAGGGTTGGGCGCCTGTCGAGCTTACCATGCCATTAAAATTAAACGAAGTTATAACGCTTATTCCGGATGGATATAAATTTAAACCCAGCCTGAAATCATTGCCCGATTCATCCACAGTTAAATTTATAGCAGGCGAGAAAGGGTTGCTTGCGATTATCTCTTTTGACAAGAACCATGCGGGTGAATTGTTAAGCGCCGGCGATATTAATGCAATAGGCAGTTTAGAAGGCCTTG
>PFHB01000052.1 GCA_002783585.1 Candidatus Omnitrophica bacterium CG_4_8_14_3_um_filter_43_15 | reverse complement strand
CCGTAGATACGGTGCGACGGCAGGAATTACGCAAAGCGCGAGTTACTAAGCAGGATGATTTAGTTGAAATGATAAATTGCCGTCAGCGGATTTCTATAGTTACATGTGCCAATGCCTTAAGCGCTATGAAAATGAAGAAAAGGTATTTTGCGTATCAGCTTATCTGCATCCGGTCAAAAGCAGTATTTTTAAAGGATATCCTTATGATGTGTTTTTCTGGAAGAGATTCTGGTCCTGGGGCTGGGGTACATGGCGCAGGGCATGGGAAAAATATGAGCCTGATACAGAGAAATTGATGAATGCGGTTGCGGCGAAGGGTATTAACCTGAAAAAGTTTGGCAAAGACATACTGTCTACCGTTCAGGCGCGCAAAGACAATACCATAGATTCCTGGGCCGTTAACTGGTTTTTGACCATGATTGCGCACGGTGCTTTATCAGTCTACCCGGTGCGTACATGTATAAATAATATAGGATTCGACGGAAGCGGCATACATTGCGGTATTTCCGGAAAATATGACACGCGGTTTACGGATATTTTAAAAAATGCGAAACTGGTGTTTCCTCCGGATATAAACGAAGACAAAAAGATAACAACGGCGACAGTAAATTTTATAAACATGCCATCTATGAGAAACGCGTTGTAATTAGCGAAAAAATTTGTTTTAAAAAATATATTCAAATCAGGCAAATCATGATGAAGATTTCAGTTATAATTCCTTCGACAAACGCTCAAATGGCAAGGCAGGCCCTGATAAGTGTGGAGTCGCAGAAGGATATAAGGGCGGACGAGATTATTGTAGTTGGCAGGAATATAAGCGGGCTTTCCTGCGGGCCGGATGACAGGATTCGAATTATTAATGAAAATAGATGGATGAATGCCGCAGCCGCAAGAAATAAAGGCGCCGCGTTCGCGAAGGGCGACATACTGCTTTTTATGGACGACGACTGTCAGGCAGCGCCTGACTGGATACAATCAAACCTGAAAGCCCTTTTGGATTCTCCCGGGACCTCAGTGGTGCTTGGCAGGCTTTTGGGAAAATCAGGCAGATATTTCGCCCGGTGCGCGGATTTATCCGGTTTTTGGGTCCAGCAAAACGCGATAGAAAGATATGTAGGCTTAGGATATGCCGCTTCGCTCGGTATAAAGCGCGGACTGTTTGAGGGTATCGGCGGATTTGACCCGGCCAAAGACATGGTTGAAGATTGCGATTTGTATGAGAGGCTGCACGTAAAAGGGCATAAGATTCTATATGATCCTAAAGTTGTCGTTTACCATGATCACGGTAAGGACACATTTTTTAAGATGATATCTTTTATGTATGAAGGCGGAGTGAATTACAGGAGGTATTTTTCGCAGGATACCGGGCCGAAGAATTTTATTATCAATACGGCATCTGCCGCTATTCGAGCTTTTTTAAACGCGCTGCAGTCATTTAGATTAAACAGAGGCGTTTATCCCAGGCAGTATATGTATATTCCCGGGGTCATTTTGGGTTTTTTGGCGTGGCATCTGGGCCTGGCAGCAAAACCAAGAATGAGAAAGAGCCTGGAGTCGCTCATATTTTTTGTTACAGGCGAATGCAATCTAAGATGCGAGCATTGTTTTTACCACGACAGGCTCAACAAGAATGACGATATTAAGCTTGAGCAGATAAAAAAAGCGTTTAAATCTTTCGGAAAGATAAAAAATCTTCTGCTTTCCGGAGGAGAGCCGTTTCTAAGAGAAGATTTGTTTGAGATCTGTTGTTTTTTTAAAGAGAATAACGGGATAAAATCTATATCAATCCCTACCAATGGGTCTCTTCCGGAGATTGCGCGGCAGAAAGCGCAGCAGTTATTGGAAAGATTAAATATTCCGCTTACAGTAGGAATTTCACTGGATGGAATGAAAGATTACCATGACGCCTTAAGAGGAAAGCCCGGCGCCTTTGACAGCGCTATCAATACATACAGGATGCTTGAGCCGCTTAAGGAGAAATATCCGGATTTTACTATAACGGTAAATCCGGTGGTAACCTCGCGCAATACCGGCGAGATACTAAAGCTTGCCGGATTTGTAAGGGAACATATGCCGCGTATTGACCATTTCTGGTTTTCTATCGTAAGGGGAGATACGAGGTCCGAAAATGAGACAGCGGCTGATACCACGACATTGTCGCGGGTATATAAACAGATAAACAGCGTATTTTATAAAGGTAGAAGCGATGTCTCTCCTCAGAAAAACATATGGGATAAGATTTTTAGTATAAAGATTGATATTATTAATAAGAGAAGGCAGATAGTCGTCTGCCGGGCAGGCGAATCCATAGGGGTTGTGGATTCCAACGGAGATGCGCGGGCTTGTGAATTAAGGGAGACGTTCGGAAATATAAAGGACAAAGAATTTTTAGATATATGGAATTCATACCTGGCAGACCTTATGAGAAAAAGCATAAGAAACAAAGATTGCTATTGCACGCACGAATGTTTTATTTACCCCAGCGTTATGAAATCTTTGCGTATGATGCCGGCGATAATTTTCTTTAAAATAAAAATCTTGGCGGCACGTTATGGACATAGGTCTATTTAAAAGGGCATATAATATTCTGAGGCAAAACGGGTTGCGTGAGTTTTTATTCAGGATGCGCAAGGCCTTTGCGCGTTTTATCTTGCCGGTATCTGCGCATGCCGTATCTGCGGATGTCTGTATGGAAATAGATGATATTGTAAGGCAATGCAGGCAGTTGCTTGCATCCGAAGCTAAAAGAGAGCCCGACAAAGAAGTTTATCGCCTGCTGAAGGAAAACGCTCCGTGGTATCAGCGCATAGAATTGCCAGGGCATAATTTGTCTACAGCGGAAGAAGAGGACTGGGTTGTGTTTGACGGCGCTTCAGACAATATGCTCGGGGGGCGTTTGTCTGCCAGGGGCGCGGCAATACTGCGGCCGCTTCCGAAATGGATGTTTATTGAAAAGAGGCTTCCGCCGATTGAAGGCAAAACCGTCCTTGAGATAGGCAGTAATTGCGGATTTTTTTCGTTTGAGTTTGCCCGGATGGGCGCAAAGCAGGTTGTCGGGGTGGAAGCTGTTTCTGAATATGCGCGGCAGGCGAATTTGATAAAACATCTGTTGAGCGTAGATACAGTAAGATTTATTAACAGGGATTTTCTTTTTGAGGAAGGCCTGCCGGAGAGCGATATACTGTTTTCATCTACGGTTTTGGGCCATATGATTTTTCCGTTTTTGGGGTTATATAAGATGCTGAAATGCGCGAAGGAATTTGTTGTTCTTGATATAGATGTGCTGTCTGTATCAAATCCTTCGTTCGATGCCGTTTGTACTCTGCAGGTTTCAAACCGCGACAGATACCATTTTTTTAACTTCTCCAACGCTATAATAAGCGATTTTTTAAGGCGCTGCGGTGTCTCCGATAACAGGGTTTCAAGATATTTTTATTCAAACAGGTGCCTGTATATAATAGATGTCCGCTTGTTGGATATCAGCCCTGTTTTAAAATCCGGGAATGATCCATTATGGTCAAATCTCAGTGAGTAAAAAATTTGTTTTTGTAAATCTGGCTGTGGGAGGGTATAATTCCGGTATAAATCACGGGATAGCGTATCTTGTGCCTGTGGTAAAAAGGCATTCTTACGAGGTATCGTGCATAAACATAATGGATCAGATGAGCCCGGAGGAGTTCTACGGCAAGGTATGCAGCTTAGAGCCGTCAATAGTGGGTTTTTCGTCTCTTTCGCATCATTTAAAATACTTGAGGATGTATTCTGCCGCATTGCGCAGCCGGCCTGAAATACTACAGATAGCAGGCGGCGCAGGGCCCACGCTTGACCCTGAATCCGCGTTTACCGAAAGCGCGCTCAGGGCCGTATGTATAGGCGAGGCCGAAAAGCCGCTTGACAATTTGCTTAAAGCCATCGAAGAAAATGCCGATATTTCATCTGTAGAAGGTTTCTGGTGGAGTTTGCCGGAAGGTATAAGGAAAAACCCGGTACCGCAGTTCGTATCTGATTTGTCAACGTTGGATTTTCCGGATTATAGCGTTTTTGACAGGGATTTAGCCTGTGATAACAGCGCGCTTCTTGTCATGCTCAGCCGCGGATGCCCCAACAATTGCTCTTATTGCTGCAACAAGGCTTTAAGCGGGGTTTATCCGTCAGGCAAGGGGTATTTCAGGCTGCCTTCGGCAAAGTACGCGATAAATCTGCTTAAAAGATTGGTTGCGGAATTTCCCGAGGCGCGGTTTATTGATTTTGAAGATGACCTCCTGATTGCCGACAAGCGATGGTTTGAAGATTTTGCCCGGCGGTATAAGGAAAGTATAGGGCTTGCCTACAGGGTTTGCGGCCGGTCCGAATTTATAGATAAAGATATCGTCGCGTTCCTTAAAAGCAGCGGATGTAAGGCCGTATACGTGGGCCTTGAGAGCGGCAATGAGCATTTCAGAAAGACGGTCTTAAACAGGCAATACAGCAACGAGCTTTTACTGGACAGGTGCAAAATGATAAAAGCCGCGGGTATAGGGCTGTTTACTTTTAATATGATAGGGCTTCCTTTCGAGACAAAAAGCCATATGCGGGATACTTTCATGTTGAACAGGCGCATAAAGCCGGATATGGGCGTATGCGCTTTTTTTTATCCGTACAAAGGCACGCGGCTTTATGAGATATGTAAACAGCAGAATATGCTTAAAGACGAAAGCGAAATGCTTGATATAGCCAATTATCGTACATGCCCGTCAATCAAAATGCCGGCGCGTCATGAGGCCGATTGTTTAAAGTATTACAAGAGAATATCAAATTATTTGCAACCCCCGCGCTTTGGTAGTTTTAGCCCTGCCGCAAATTTTATTATGCGCAGGAGATTATTATATGCGGCAGCCAGGGTTGCTTACAGGATATCCGGCCTGCGGCTGGTTTTTATTTATTTTAAAAGGTATAGAGACCGTGCCCGATTTTAAAAAAGCAGTCTTAAAAATTTTTTATATATTGGATTCCGATTACGGGCATGTTAAAAAGGCAGGCCGCTACTTAAATATCAAAGGCAAAAGATGCCTGGTTGTGGGTTGCGGCAGAGGTAAAGAGTGCGGTTATTTCATAAGGATGGGCGCCTCGGAGGTTCATGGTATAGACATAATAGACGACATAGGCTCTGATTACAGCTACGCAGGAGTAAAGTATTACAAATTATCCGCTGAAAATATGGATACAATAAGAAGCGATTTTTACGATATAGTTTATTCTTACGCGACAATGGAGCACATAGGCCGTATAGACCTTGCGTTTTCCCAGATGTGCCGCGCGGTGAGGCCCGGAGGGATAATTTACAGCGTTGCCGGGCCTTTGTGGAATTCAAGATACGGCCACCACAAGCGGGATTTTTTTAAGGATTACCCGTGGATACACCTGCGGATGGACAAAGAAAAGATCTGTGATTGTTATAGGCACATAAAACCTCATATAGAATATATGCTAAATCCGATGTTCTTCAATAAATTGGGTTCTTTCGTTTAAAGTGTAATGGAATTGATGTAAGGTGTTGAAATGTAAGAGGAAATAAAAAA
>PFHB01000003.1 GCA_002783585.1 Candidatus Omnitrophica bacterium CG_4_8_14_3_um_filter_43_15 | reverse complement strand
CCGAGCATTTTCTGATATTCATTTTGTCTTAACCCTTGATTATGTTATTCGGATAAAAACTTCATTACAGAAGCGTTGCGGCATAAATAAACCATCCCTTCGGGAGACCATGTATTGCGCCACTCAGGATGCTCTTTTAAAAAATCCAAAACCGCCCCGAATTCACCGCCTTTTGACCTGCCTCCTTCATCCTCGTTTACCCGCCATGATACATCACTGGGATCGTTAATTGTAAAACCGTCGTCAATTATAATTACCCCATTTTGAATCATCTGCGGGGCCAACGCCTCTAATTCGGCCTTTACCTGTTTATACGTATGGCTTGAATCAACATAGGCCAGATGTATCAGGTCTTTGTTTCTTTTAAGCCAATCCAAACTGTCTGTTCCGTAAAACGGTTTCCAATACTGTAACAGGTCCAATTCCTGCAGGTGTCTCTCAGTATCTTCAAACTTTTTTTTGTCATCCCTTATGTCAATACTGGTCAAGCTCGCCTTTATGCCGTATTTATTTAAAAATCTGCAGGCGGTTAACAGCACCCTGGTGCTTATAAGGCCCTCTTCGAGTTTATCGTATCTGCCCCACGGGTCATTGCACTTTTCCAGATAAGACGTAAAAGCAGACCCAAGCTCCACTATATTAGTCGGACGCAGTAATAACGGTATGGAAAACAAAGGAATTACCTTGTAGAAAAATAAAGAATGGCCTGCCAGGCATTTCACAAGGTCAAAATATTTATGGCAATGGCGTGTTTTCAGTACTTCTTCCCTGAACTCGTAAAATTTTTTCTGCCATACCAAAGATGTGCCTACCGGCAGACTTGGCCGCTTCTTGGATGCAGAAGCTGTTCTTTTAATCAACCCTCTTAAACCATATGCCCTGTAAATATCGTAGGCTTTTTTTATTTTGTTATTCATGCCACAGCCTGCATTCAGCGCTCCGTCAACGACTTCCTTAAAATCTTTTCAACATCCCTGCGGTTTTTTGTGGAAAAATACCAGTTTATCGTCCTGTGGAAACCGTCCATAAATTTGACGTTTGGCCGCCATCCCAAAAGCTTTTTCGCAAGCGAATTATCAGCAACCCTGTTATATGGGCCTGTTGGCATATCCGGCTGAAGATTGATCGCGGCCTTATGGCCTGTATAACGCAGGACCTCTTTTACCGCGTCTATAACACGGATGCGTTCCATCGTTCCCAGATTTACCGCTGTGCCGTCATTGATTTTTTCCGCGGCAAGTATGGTGCCTTCGACTATATCGCCGACATAAGTCCAGTTGCGTATCTGTTCTCCTGTCCCCCATACAAAAAACGGATTCTGCTTGATAAAAGCGCGCGCAATCATGGCAATAACCGCATGGTTCTCTACCCCGCGCTCGCCGTATACCGTAAAATAACGGCAACTGGCTGACTTCATGCCATAGTCCTTATAGTACGCCTTCAAAGTCATTTCTGCCATAAGCTTGGCCCAACCGTACATGTTGTCGGCGTCATACGGCGGACCAACCATTTTTTCCTTAAGATATAAAATTTTTTTCGGGTCTGTCTGCAGGTAATTAGGATAGACGCAACCTGACGAGGCATATACAATTTTTTTTACGCCCTGCCTTCTGCACACGTCAAACAACATGCCGTCCAGCATCATATTTGAGGCACAGGCAGCCTGATGCAAATCCACGTATCCGCGTCCGCCGTGATCGGCGGCTAAATGAAATACTGTATCTATCCCATTGATGGCTTTTTTTATGACGTTCGCATCCTTAAGATCGCCTTTTAAAAAAACAACCTTGCTTGATTTGATATGGCCTTTTATGTTTTCAAGCTTGCCGCTGCTTAAATCATCTACCACCCTAACCTTTGCCTTGCGCTTAACAAGGGCATCAACCAAATGCGAACCTACAAAAGACGCCCCGCCTGTAACCAAAACCCGCCTGCTATTCCACATAATTAAAACCTCCCTTTATATCCGTGCACGTATTTTTTCGATTATCCACCGATCATTACCGCAGTTGTAATTAACCGTGAAAGCTGTGGATCTTATCAAGCGCCTCAATATGGGTATCCGAGATAATGCATAACATACATTATGATAAAACATTTTTATATCGCTATTGTGATGACATCCCTTTAAAACAGACTTGGCTACATTATAAGCTTCCGGGAAGTAGCCCTTTTGTTCTTTATGCACCATTATGCCGCCCAAGGGCACAGAAGTGGTGTAAAGTTGCGCCTTCTGCCAGAATCTGGCCCATAATTCAAAATCCGGCACCATTTTAAAATCTTTGTTTACATAACCGCCGGCGGTTTCCCAAAGCGACCGCCTCCAAAAAGTCGATTCCTGTTGTATAGTCCAACGCCCTGGCAAATATGCGCCGTTAAAAAATAATTCTTTGCCAAAACCGCTTTTGTATCCCCCAAAACTAGGAATCCTTGATTTATACCAAAAAAAGAAGGCGCTTGTAGTCAACCATTCTATTTGAGCCAGGGCAGTAAATATTTCATTTACGACTCTCAGTGTCCATGGAAAATATTGATCGCCGCAACCAAGCCATGCCATAATATCGCCTGTAGCGTGTTTAAACCCTTTGTTAACCGCATCTCCGCGGCCGTTGTCCGGCTCGCTCACCCAGTATTTAAGTTTATCTGCGTATCTTTTTATAATATCTACGCTTCCGTCAGTCGAACCCCCGTCGATTATAATATATTCCAGATTGGCATAGCCCTGGTGCAGGACTGACTTTATAGTATCTTCAAGGAATTGGGCCTGATTATACGAAGGTGTTACCACACTTATTTTAAGCATAATAAATCTATCCCTTATCCTTTAAAAGAAATGATGATGCCCCAAAAATTATCCATATAGTGCTTATATTGAGGAAAAAATAGTTGTACGAATCAAAAAAACCGCAGATTAAAAAAGAAACTATAGCCGCGATAGGCCCTATGATGATTGCCTTGTCTGAAATTGATTCTGATCCTAGTCGCAAAAACATCCCATTAAACCAGGCCGCGACAAACCAGATAAATCCAGCCAGGCCCAAAATGCCGTTAGTCAATCCTATGGAAAGATAGATATTATGCGGCGTGGTAAAATAAGAGCCTACGTTAAAAGCTTTTTGAAAACCCATGCCCAGCGGGTTAAAAGCCAAGAGTTGCAAACTATCTCTCCATATATCTACGCGCTGTAAAAGGCTCATATCCCCGGAAAAATACCTCAACGTCTCTACCCTTTTAAAAATCCATTCGGGCAGCATTTTATCGCCTAAAACAGTAACAGACCCAAGATACGCCAAAAACAGAAATAATATGCCTTTAAAATAATATGCCTTTGTATATTTCATATGCAATACAAAAACAATAACAGTGGATATGGCGGCAGCGATCCAGCAGCTTCGGCTTCCGGTAAGAATAAGTAAATAAGAAAAAAAAGCGAAACTTATAAACTCGATGGTTTTCTGTAAAACGCCTGATTTTGAAAAAAACAAACTGGCTGATATCGGCAATATGGCCGCCAAATAAGCCGCCAGGCCTAAAGATGTGATGCCGAATGCGCTTTTGCCGAATTCGACAAAACCTCCGAGCCTTAGCATGGATTCCTCAGTGTCGTACAGTTCTTCAGGCCTTATCTGAAAAAAATAAAAATACCTGCTGCCTATTATAAAACAACCTATCACCAGAGCCAGCAGGCATTTATTAAGTTGCCCCGGGGTTTTAATGATTTTGTTGGCCAATATGTACACCGTCAACCCGTAAATACAATTTTTAACAAATAAATCCTGAGTTATTTCCCATCCCGTATTATCATTCAGAAAATAGGCGATTGCCCCGCCTAAAAAAAACAAAGCCAAAGGAAACGAAAAAGGCGTTTTTAAAATATCTTCTATTACATTCCTGACCTTTGCGGTTAAGATACTTTTTAAAAACCAGCCGGTAAAAAAGATATAGATGCCCACCTCAGGAAGCGTCTTAAATTTTAAAAATTCTCCAAAAGGCCCGTAGCTAACCGACGTGGGCATCCAAAAAAATACCGCAAAGAGATAAAATAAAAGCGCCTCCTTGGCCAGCAGCATAATCAGGAGCCCTGCCGAAAATACAAATATAAAAAACGGCGCGCTTACATAACGCGCCCATATAAATACGATAAAAATGGCTGCCGCTATGACAAGCATATGTTTTCTGTCTAATTTAATTTGGTCCATCTGCATCTATGACCCCTCAACGGTCCATTCATTTTCAAATAATACCGGCCCAAAACCTGAATCCGGCAGTCTGCCGCTGGTAAAAAATGGCCCAGGCTCCACCTCAAAGATACCGGCGCTCCATATCATATCAGAAACCAGGGCATTAACCTGGCAGAAGGCGTTAAATGTATATTTCCCGGGCATTAAAGGCAGTTTTTTGATGCGGCATTTTATTATGCCTTTCGGAGGCACTTCATGCCATATATCACCGGCTATCCTGTTCGCCAGGTCAGTAACGATATTGCCCAAAAAATCATTTAATACAAATGAAACGGAAACGTTCTGCAGCTTTTTGGCCAAGGCCCCTGCATATTCGACAACGATAGAAACATCTTCACCTGACCTGAAGGCAGCAACCTTTTGCCCTTTGCTGTTTTCCAAATGATATTTCACGAAACGCATCGCGCCGTTGCCGGTCCTGTCTGTACGGGAGGATAAACCCGTGTCAATAAGTTTGTAGGTATTTTCAATATATTTTTTTATGATCGATTCCTTGTCGCCGATTGCCTCAAGGCGGCCGCCGTTTAACAACAGGGCGCAGGAACAAAGCGCGTTGACAAGAGACATATTATGGCTGACAAATAACACCGTCCGTTCCCTGCCGGCCTCTTCTATTTTGCTTATACATTTTTTCTGAAAACGCATGTCGCCCACGCTTAATATTTCGTCTATAAAAAGAATCTCGGTCTGTAAATGGGCCGCTATGGCAAACGCCAGCCGTACATACATTCCGCTGGAGTAATACTTGATGGGCGTTTCCAAAAAATCCTCCAATTCGGAAAAACTGACTATCTCGTCAAATTTCCGGTCTATCTCTCTTTTTTTCATACCGAGTATGGCGCCGTTAAGATAAATATTTTCCCTGCCTGTCAGCTCCTCGTGAAAACCGAGCCCGACCTCAAGCAAAGAACCTGCCCTGCCGTAAACTTCGGCTGATCCCGAAGTGGGCCTTATGACGCGGGACAATATCTTTAGCAAGGTTGTTTTTCCTGCGCCGTTTCTGCCGATAATGCCCACTACGCTGCCCCTCTCGATTTCAAAAGAGACATCCTTAAGCGCCCAGACGGCATGCATAATACGGCTATCCGGATTTTTGCGGCTAATCCCGTAAAATAATGCCCGCCTTAAGGAATCGGACAAATGGTCCCGCAGATTAGACGGGCCGCGCCTGACCTGGTTTATAAGATATTTTTTACCTATGCCTTCCGCTTTAATCGCTATATTAGCCATATCTTTAAATTATGTCTGCGAACGTCTTTTCAGAGTTGTAAAAATAGAACAAACCTGTTATAAAAATAACTGCGGTTATTATTAATGAGGCCGGGAAAACTATTGTCAAACTTGCCCCTCTTGCGAATAACGACCATCTAAAACCTTCTATTATTCCCACCATAGGATTTAATGAATACAGCCAGCGGGCCTTTTCCGGGACTAAATTCAAGGTATAGGCCACAGGAGAAACATAAAACCAAATCTGCGACAAAAACGGCATTATATGGGCAACGTCTTTGTACCTGACATTCAGCGCAGACAACCAAAATCCAACGCCTAACGCAAGTACAATTGTCCATAAAATAAAAAACGGCAGGGCTACTATCGTCCGCGCAGGGATTATTTTATAGAACAAAATCAGGCAAAACAAGATGCAGCAGGATATGCCAAAATCTATCAAGCCCTCCAGCACCCTTGCCAAAGGTATGATGATCCTGGGGAAATAAACCTTTGCCACCAGATTTCTATTCATTATCAGACTGGACCCCGCTCCGCTGACAGCGTTGGCGATTAAATTCCACGGCAATAAACCGGAAAATACGAAAACAGTGTAAGGGAGCCCTTCCGACGGAAGATTGGCTAACCTTCCGAAAAGCACGCTAAAAATCAGCATTACCATCAACGGCTGTATAACAACCCATAAAACACCTATGGCTGTCTGGCTGTAGCGGGCTTTTATATTACGCCAAACCAAAAAATACAATAACTCCCTGTATGACCATAACTCTCTGAAATTAAAAAGTCCGGAGCTGTCGGCTGGTTTTATTTCTATTTTTTCCATTTTTAACTGTTTATCTCTTTTAATTTTTTTGATATCTGTTCCAAAAGATATCTATCGTTAGTAAATTTTAATGCGGTATAATAACAGTCGCGCGCCTGTCTCGGCAAACCAATCTTATCGTAAACATTTCCCAGGGTGTAATAATTGGCGGCTGCAGATGGGTCGCTTTCTATGGATTTTTTACAGGCACTTTCGGCTTTTTTAAAATCCTCCATACCCGCGTATGTATTGCCCAAATTCCTCAAAATCCAGGACTTAAGGACATTCTCCCGCGCGCAAAAGAACGCTTTATCAAAATATTCCACCGCGTCCGCAAAACGGCCCTGCCACATATATATAATGGCAATCCAGTTATACGAACCGGCAAGTATTTTATTATTGCGCGCTTGTCCGGACATTAGCGCGGCCTGTTTGAATTCCAGGATTGCCTCGTCGTAAATATTTTTATCGCGTAAAAACTCGGCAAATAAATACCTCGCTTTGCCTGTATTAGGCACAATCTCTTTTAAACGCTGAATATTCTGCGCGTTATCATATGCATCTTGCAAAATTTTTGATAGAAATTTTTCGTCCGCAAAAAGCATCGCCTTTCTGTATTCTTCATAAGCCCTGTCCAGCCGGGCGCCTGCGTAAAAAGAAACATAATAACTTGCCAGTTTATGATGCGTATGGGGGTTAGTTGGGTCTAATTTTACTGCTTTATACAATTCCTCTTCAGAGCCATATTCTATGCCGCGCTGAAAATGGTATTGCGCGTTCATAAAATTTAATTCTGGCTGCCTGCCGGTTCTTTCTGCCAGATAATTCCTCCAAAGTACAGCCTGGCTATAAAAAACGGCCCAGAAGCCGATAAAAAATATTATTTTGGTAACATTTTTATTTATTGTCATCTTCTTTAAATTTCACATGCGCCGAGGCTACTAATATTGCCGCAACAATACAGGTTAAAAGCATATTAGAGGGTATGTGCAGGTTTACATCTAAAAAACCGTGCAGTATTATGCTTATTATAGACACAATGCCTGCCGATATGATCAGCAGGATAAACCTGTCATGCCGCAAATTAACGTTTTTTAAAGAAACGCACCGGCCTTTGCCCAAAAAATGGCAGCATAGAATGTCTTTGAAAAATAACCATATGGAAATCACGATGCATAAAAATCCGGCCAGTCCTGTTTCCGATAAAAATTGCAGCCAGTCGCTTTCCGGATGCCTGAAAACCATACCGCCGGCGTAAGTTTTGTACATGGGGAATATATCGGTAAAACCCGCTAAACCCGACCCAAACAGCGGAAAATCTAAAAACATCCTTACGGTGTCTTTGTATATTGCGGCCCTTTTTAAAAAGGCCTCCGGCGCGGCTGCAAATTTTTCCACTAAAACACCCTTTGTCACCAAGAATATCAACGCGAAGATTATCAAGATTACAGGAAGAGCATAAAAAATATATTTTGCCAAAGACCGCCTTAAAAAAACCAGCGCCATCACAATACCGCAGGCAAGAAAAAAACTCACTATACCGGCCCTTGACAGGCATAAAAATAAGGATAAAAGCATAACAACAGCCATAAAGGCGAAAAATATCTTTTTTTCGGCTTTTTGCGTTATAAAAACAAAAACCGCTGTTATCGGAATGGCCAACTCCATAAACCCGGCAAAATGATTTTTATTGACAAAGGGGCCGAACGGCCCCGCGCCTTCCGGAACAGGCACGGCCCAGTAAATCATGCCGTTGTAGCTGAATTTCTGGGCTATACCGAAAATAGCTATTATAAATCCGGCGATAGAAACGGCTCCCAATACATGAAGGATCTGCGATTTTTTTTTAAAATTATCAGCGATAACAAAAATTATAAGCGCGTATGACAAAAATTTTAAAAATTCTATTCGCGCGGCTTGCGGATGAGCGCTTATACTACGCCACATAAAATGCTCTTTATATCCCGGCAGAAAATCCACGTAATTGCGGTACATCGCTGGTGATAATACTTTTAGTAAAAATTTTGGCAGGGGTATTGTTTGGAAAAAAATTACGGCAAGAAATATTACAAATAAAAAACTAAAGGCGCTAAATGAATAATCCGTTCTGCCTGACTTTATAGATTTGAGAAGCCATAAAAAAAATATAAACTCGCTGATTGAAATAAAAACTATCTGCGGGCCGAGCCCGACGCTTCCGAAGGCCATAGGCGTAAAAATTATCAGAAAGATTATACATGCTTCAATGGCAATATCAAAAAATTTGGCTTCATACATTTTTCTTTTTTTCTTCGTCGCTGTAATAATAGTAGTGATAATAACTCTCTTTGCCGTAATCCACGTTATTCAACAACACTCCCAGTATATTGGCCTTGGAATCCTGAAGTTTTTGTTTGGTCCTTGAAACGATTTCTATATGGATCTTGCCGCATCTTACAAGCATTATAACGCCGTCCACAATATTAGCGAGTATGGCGGCATCTGTAACCATCAATATCGGAGGCGCGTCGATAATTATCCTGTCAAACTTTTTTATTGCATCTTCCAGAAATGCTTTCATCTTGCCGGAATGCAATAATTCCGCCGGATTCGGCGGGGTAGAGCCGGCTGTCAATAAAGACAGGTTTTCTATTCTTGTGGGTTTTATTGCCGCGTCCAGAGTTATATTGCCGACTAAATAATCGCTCAAACCATTTTCTTTCTGTATTCCGAAACTCTTGTGCAGCCGTGAACAACGCAAATCCGCGTCTACAAGAAGGACCTTCTCTGAGGTATTTGCCATGGTAATGCCCAGGTTTATAGCCGCCGAGGTCTTTCCTTCCTGGGGGCTTGAACTGGTCATGAGTATTGTTTTTGACGGCTTGCCCGCAAAGGCAAATAAAATTGATGTCCGTATTGACCTATAGGCCTCGGATATAACTGAATGCGGCTTCTGATAGACTATCAAATCTATTTCATCCTCAGTACGCGCTTCTTTTCTTGCGGAGGGCACATACCCTAAAAAAGGAAGCCCTATATAATTAGTAACATCATCCGGGTCTTTTACGGTATTATCAATATATTCAATAAAAAATGCCGTGCTGACGCCCAGCATAAGCCCGACTAAACAGGCTAAAATTATATTGTTCTTTTTATTCGGACGGATAGGCCCATCAGGCACCTCAGCTGGATCTACAACCCTGATATTAGTCGCCTCAAGCTGCTCTGAAACGCCTGTCTCTTTGGCCCTCTTGACAAGAGTCTCGTAAATGTCCCGGTTGGAATCAACCTCTCTCTTTAAAATAGTATACTGAGCCGCCTTTCTGTTAAGATTGATTAAATTTTGCGTTTCAATATCCAGCTTTGATTTTACCGATTCAAGCTCTGATAGAACCTTGACCATCTGGGGATGTTTAGGGCCGTATCTTCTTGAAATTTCCGATATCTCCACCTCAAGCCTTAACTGCTCCCTTTTTAACGTCTTCGGCAAATTCACAGTATTGTCTTTATTGCCGGCTTCGGGCGATTCGGTAATTTTTTCCTGCTCCATATATTTGACCAGCGCCGTTTCCGATTCCTCCAGCCTCTTTTTCACTGACACAATCTGCTCCATAAGCCATGACACCGCATCCCTGGAGGCCTTTGTCCTTATTTCCGCGTCCTGCTTTATGTACAGCTCCGCCAGAGTGTTGGCTATAGTCGTTATCTTCTGCGGGTCTTTGCCGTCAAAATGCAGGTTTACCAGACGGCTATTTCTTACCGGATCAATGGTAAGCCGCGATATGAAAACACTTATCGGATCCCTTGCATCCGAAAACTCCGGATCCAGATATAAATTCATATCGTCAAAGATCAGCTTAATAAGCGTGCGTGAACGCAATATCTTATATTGCGTCTCATAATATTCTTTGTCAGCTAAGCCCATGCCGTAAACCTCTTCCACGGAAAGAACCTTTGGCTGCTGCCTTTCTATTAAAATAACAGTGGTCGCCCTGTAGGTCGGCTCCACCCAAAAAGAAAAAAATGCGACAAAACTGACTATAGCGACAAAAAAAGTCACCACGATCCATCTGTGCTTGCCTGCAATCTCAAGGTAATCGTTAAAATTAAGTTCTTTTAAATCCGACTTCGGTATCATTTTACGCCCCGCTCAAAATAAACTCTCCGGCACATAAACTATATCGCCCGGAACAAGATCTATATCCTTTTCTTTTTTTCCTCTGGAAATTACATCCGTAACATTTATCCTTATCACTTTCTTTTTACTGCCCGGATTTTCACGGATAATCCTCATGCCGTTGATTGCGGCGATATCTGTAAAACCGCCTGCCATCGCTATTGCCTCCAAAACAGTAATCCTGTCCTTAAGCTCAAACGTGCCGGGCCTGGTTACTTCGCCCAACACCGTAGCCTTGCCTATTTTTTCAACGAATATGGTATCGTTTGGCTTAAGGATTATCTCCACGCCTTCCATCCCTTTTTTAATATCGCCCAGTTTAATATTGATTGTCTTTTGCTGCCCGTCTTCAATTCTTAATATTTTTACGTTGTTTATATCCGCGTCTATGTTAAATCCGTCGGCCTGGGCAATAGCGTCCATAATACTGAGCCTGCCCTTCAATTCATATGACCCGGGATTACGCACTTCGCCTAAAATAGACACAGAGCTGAACCTTTCTACATATACGCTGACCTGCGGGTTAACAATATAACCGCCGTCAATTAACAACTTGCTTAATTTTTCTTCAAGCCCCTGCGTTGTCAGCCCGTCAACATTAACTTTGCCGATCAGCGGATATGATATGGTTCCGTCGGCGGCAACCCTGACTGTTTTAGTAAGGTCAGGTTCCCCATAAACGTTTATCTGAAGTTCATCATGCGCCGAAATCCTATATTCCACATAGTCAGGCTCGCTGCCGGCTAATTCTATCTGATCTTTCTTTTTCAAGTAATCTTGTATCTGTTTGCCGGCCAGCGCGCTCATATTCTGGGCCTCTATAAAATATATGACAAGCTGATCCATCTCGGCTTCGGCATCCTGTTTCTCCTGCAGCCGCGCTATTTCTCTGTTTAGCTCATAAGCCTGTGAATCGTATGATTTCTTCTTGTTTTCCAAGCATTCTATGGCCACATCGCAAACACCGTATCCGGCCTTGGCCTGTTTGGGCGCTTTCCCCATGCAGGGCAGGGCGGCAAATAACTCTGCGGCCAAAATAATTGCTGTTAAAGTTAAATATTTTTTGCCCATATCAATACATCGCCTTCAGATAAATTGACGTTATATTATTTTCGTAGTCATTCGAACTTATGTTTGAATTTCTCTTCTGAAATTCATAGTTAGCGCCTATGTCAAGCCACTGCCTTGAATTAATATCAAGGCCGATCTTTGCGTTCCAAATATCATCTTCTCTCCTGACAGAATCCGTATTTGTAGCAGGATATCTGTCAAAATTATATTTAAGTTTAAGATACGTTGCTGTCTTGGCAGTAACATCGTGCCTGATCCCAAAACCCACTATATTGCTTTCATAAAAATTCTGCGCTGTATCAATCGATTCCAGCGGTTTTCTTTCTGCCATGGCATCTAGTAATGTCTTTTCTGACGCCTCATACACGATATTGGCGTAAGTAACCGGTTCTTTCCAGTCAGTATAGCCGTCGTAATTTCTTGATTGGTAACCTGCCTTTACAGTACCTGTTATTTTCTGAGCCAATTCGCCCTGCACTCCGACCAAAAACTCATTTGCCATTCCATCTTTTGCTGAAGAATTATCGTAATTGATTTTTGTAAAACTATATTCTGCCAACGCCTTGGTTTTCGGTAAAATATTATAAAATCCGGCTATATCGAAAACATGGTCATTGCGGCTGTTTACAGAATCAATATTATTATATTCGTAATCCAGATTTTCATAAAAAAGTTCAAAAGAAATATCGTTAAACTCTCTTCCTGTTGAAATAAAAGCCTCATTTTGAACATAATCATCGAAATATTCCGCATAGGTATAAGTGCTTGTTACCTCGTCATACCGCTCTTTGAGCTTAAAAAAATAACTGCTGCCGTATAATTCCAGATTTGCGTTAAATTTATTATTCCGCCTATTATCGCTCGAGTATCTATCAAAATTGATCATCTCATATTTATAGCTTATATCAAATACATTATCTCCTGATAATTTAAACTTAAACAAAATCTCCGGCGTGATAGTGTTTACCAGTTCACTTTTAGTATTGCTTGACATCTGAAAAATATTGCTTTCATAGCGCCCTTCTGTTTTTATTACAGGGTAAAGCTTGCATGGGCCTAAATCTATGCCTTCGGCAAAGGCATAGCCGCAAAAGCATAAAAAACCTGTAAAAGCCATTATCCCCGCCCCGAAGATTTTCATTCTATATTCTAAATACCCTCTTAAGCCCGCCCAACAAGGATTTTCTATCGGCAATTTTTTTTAATATAAACTCTATTCTGCGGCTAAGATCCCGCCTTTTCTGTTCATCTATAGAGATAAAATGCGCTCCTATCTCATACTCTCCTGCCTTAGTCCGCCTTACCCTTACCACCTGCGCCTTTGTTTCTATAGGGTCAAGCCCTGGAAAATTTATTGATATGCTAAGCATATTCTCCCTGGAGAGTTCGGCCTTTGACAAAAACAGTATTCCACTGCCGCCTATATCTTTTACATTTGCTATGGCAACATTGCCTGGCGCGCCAGAATCTATCCTATATTTTATCAAATTCTCAAGTTTTATACGCGGTAATACCCTTGTATTTATATTCTTTTTAAATATTTTCTTAAGCATAAAAAAATCAGGCCGAATAATAGAGAAAAACCTTTTTTACACGGCCTGACTCCTATTTTTGTTACCCGCTGGCGCGCTTTTCATTTATCCTGTCCCTGATGAATAAACCCCCATAACTCTCTTTAGTATATATATAGTATGGTTATATTATTATATAATCTATATAATAAGTCAAGCAAAAACTTTTGCGGAATCTTATTCCCCGATGACCTTTTTCCTCCTTAGCACATGGTGATAGCTTTGCGCGAAACGGTGCGCCTCATCCCGCGCATGCTGAATCAGCCTTCTAAATTCTTCGCCAATACGCTCTTCGCCTGCGCGAGAAAAAATCCTTTCCTCTTTTTTTGCTATGCCAAGGATATTTATCCTGTTAAGCCCAAGCGCGTCCAAAACGGCTGCTGCCGCAGATACGTGGCCTATGCCGCCGTCAATAACTATAAGATCCGGCAAGGGCAGGTTTTCTGAAACAAGCTTTTTATACCTTCTTGTAATAACCTCCTTTATCATGCCATAATCGTCAACGCCTGAAACCGTCTTTATCCTGTATTTTCTGTAATTCGATTTGTCGGGTTTGCCGTTGTAAAAAGATACCATAGAGCCAACCGCTTCCTTGCCTGAAATATTGGATATATCAAAGGCCTCTATTCTGGCTTGTTTGCGCTCTTTTACAGCCGATGTAAGCGCCTTAAGTTGGTCCCTAAGCCTGGCTGCGGCTTCAAAATCACAAGATTTAGAGGCAGCGTTCATCCTTTGCGTAAGTTTAGATATCAACTTTTTCTTTTTTCCTGAAAGAAAAAGTATCAAATCGCCGGTTACCTGTTTATACAGGCCTCTACATTTTTTATCCACGCACGGGCCTGCGCATTGTTTTATATGATAATTAAGGCATGCTGATTTATGGATAACTTTACATGTTCTCAACGGGAACATCTTACGCATAATGCCAAGGGCCTTTCTCAAAAGCTTCGCATTCGTGTATGGCCCGAAATATATCGCGCCGTCGTCTTTAGCGCGGCGCGCAATAATCAGGCGGGGAAACTCCTCATTAAGCGTCAGCTTAAGCAAGGGATAGCGCTTATCATCTTTAAGCAAAACATTATATCTGGGCTTTTTTTCCCTGATAAGCGCTGCCTCAAGTAAAAGCGCCTCTTCCTCTGAAGGCGTAGTAAAATAATCTATATCGGCTATACTTGAAACTAGAACATCTGTTTTACAAAAGGCGCCTGGCGCCTTTTTTGGTGCCTGGCGCCTTTTGCCATCAAAGTAGCTTGATACCCGTTTTCTTAAAGAGGCGGCCTTGCCTATGTAAATAATTTCGCCGGACTTATCCTTCATAAGGTATACGCCCGGCGACGAAGGCAACGTTTTTATCTTTTTCTTAATATCCATTTTACCTGCTCAATCTTAAGAATATACGCGCTAAACACATATGCCAGAATCCCTGCTGTCAAAAGCATTATAAGGCGTATTACTTTTACTGATGTTGCAGCATTCTCTAGCCCAAAATAAAACCTTTCCCTCAGGAAAAATATCACATAACCCATAATAACAGACGCTATAAAAATTTTGAAAAAATCTTTTATAATAAGCCGACCGTTTATCTTGCCTATTTTTTTTCTTAAAAAAGATAATAACAGCATAAAACTCAATGCGCCTGATAGAGCTGTTGATAATGCCAACCCACCGACTTTCATGGGCCACATCAACGCAAGGTTAAGAAAAATATTAACCAATAACGCCGCTACAGCTATCTTTACCGGAGTTCGTGTGTCTTTTAAAGAATAGAAAGAATTATTCAGAATATTATTACCGGCATAAAAAATAAGCCCGAAACTATAAAATAAAACCGCTGTTGCTGTAATCCCTGTAGAATATGCGTCAAATTTTCCATGCTGAAACAAAACCTGAGTTATCGGGATACGCAATATGGCCAATCCGAAAGCGGCCGGCAGGCTGACAAAGAAAATAAGGCGCAGTGAAAATGAAAGCGTTTCCTTGAATTTTACCAATGTTTTATCCTGCGCCTGCAGAGAAAAAGTAGGCAATACCGCCTGCGCAAGCGCTATGCCGAATATTGCCAGCGGAAATTGAAACAAACGATTTGCGTAATAAAGCGCCGCGGGCGCGCCCTCGCCAACTATAAAAGTAAGCGATGAACACATGCGATTTACTATTATGTTCAGCTGGTATACGCTGGCTGATAATGCGCGCGGCGCTAGCAATTTTCCTATCTGCCTTACTGCAGGATGCCTGAATCCCGATTTAAAATTATAACGCAGGCCTTTTTTATAAAGAACCGGCACCTGTATCAAAAGCTGTAAAACTCCGCCTATAAGCACTGCTATTGCCAAAATCATCGCGGAATCATGCCCGGCGCCATAAAAAATAAGCGGCATAACAATCATGGCGATATTCATAACACACGGGCCCAAGGCCGGAACAGAAAAATGCCTCAAGGAATTAAGCACACCTGCGGCATATGCGGTAAGCCCTATCAATAACACGTAAGGAAACATTACCCGCAAAAGCATGATTGTCTGATTGAGTTTTTCAGGCTGTGAAATAAAACCCGGGGCTATTACGCGTATTATAAAAGGCGCGAAAATAATACCCAGTATGCTTATAAACATAAGCACGACCAGCATAACGTTAAGCAACACGTTGGCCAGCTGCCAGAATTCTTCTTTTGAATGGCTTGTTTTATACTCTGTTAGTACGGGAACAAAAGCGGAATTTGCCGCGCCTTCGCCTACAAGGTCACGCAGCATATTAGGAATGGTAAAAGCTATTACAAATGCCTGGGCAGGGCCTGTTGTGCCGAAAAATCTGGCTATTATGCAGTCACGGACAAAACCAAGGATGCGGCTTAAAAAAGTAGCCCCCCCAATGATACCGGCTGCCTTTGTTATATGCCTGGTTTCAGACATTTTTCTTTCTGATTGATTCGGAAAGCTTATTTAATTGATCGGCTACATCCTGAAGATGGTCGCCTTTTCTCAGCTTGACAGAAATATTATAATTTCCTTTTATGAATTCATCCAGGCTTTGCTTTATCCTTACAAGAGGGCCGGCTATTTTATGCGAAGCCAAAATCGCAGAAATAGCTGCAACAGGCAATAAAAGCAGGAAACCGATCCACAGGCGCACGTATACTTTATTAAGTATGCCTACCAGCATGGCCTGAGGATATACATTGGATAACTTTACAAGCAATTCCCTCCAGCCGCTAAAATAAATAACGGCTACCGATATCAGAAAAAATATAAGTATATACATCAATATCAGTTCAACAAACCTATACTGTATATTTTTTTCAACTATATAATGGGTTCTTTTGTATTTTTTCTCCGCAGTCATAATTTGCCTCCAAATTTTTCCATTGTCTTCCGATTTGAAAATCTGTCCCGTGGTTTCCTGCGCTTACACGCTGAAACCATCCCGAGCAACCAACTTTTGACGTATAGTTGCGAGGGAAGTCACCAGCTATCACGTTTAGTGACGAGGGACTATTTCCTTATAGCGATTACATTTCGTTTTACAGTCAACACCACATGTCTAAGCCTGCTCTGAAAAATATTTCTCCTGACCATTGATACCGGCATATATCTTACCGACTCTGAATTTATACAGATTATCTCATCTTTTGCTTCCAGGCCAGCCTGCTTTGCCATGCCATGCGTATCCACATATGAAACTATTAATCCTGAAGGTTTAAGCGCCAATCTAAAACCGAAATCGTTAAACATTAAAAATAAGAATATCCTTTTATACCAGGGCAACGGATTTACCGGAAGAATAATACTTTTCTCTATGCCCAGGATAACAGGAGTCGAATCTGCCCCAACCATAACCCTGGCAGCGGATTCAATATCCATATATAAGACTGAAGAACCCCACACGCTATTTATATAATCGCCTTTGTTTATGCCGGACTTTGAGGCAACGGAATCATTATCAACCGAAATCACTTCTATTTTATCATTGCGCCTTGCTATAAATATCCCTAATTGTTTTTTAAGGAGCTTTAGAAATTCGCTATTAGCTATGCCGAGTTTTTCTCTGGCTAATGCGTCATTTAAACGGAGCAAAGAATTTTTTGCCGCCTGATAATCCGGATTTATCTGCAGCGCCCTCTGATAAAACCCGAAAGCAAGGTTAAAATCCCCTTCGGAAAAGGCCTTATCGCCAAGATAAGTATAATTCTGTTCTTCGTTGTCGAAAAATATCTGGTCTATGGACGCCTTTGACACATCGATTTCACCTCTATACGTCGATAATACTATCCTGTCGCAATGTTCCTCGACCACGACGCCCTTCAATATCTCGCCTGTATTAAGATACACGGCATCGGCAAACGCCGGAGGCGTTAACAGGGTACAGTGTACAGGGTACAGGGTACAGAAAAGAAATAATATTAAACAAAATTTCCGCCCCCTGCCCCCTGTCCCCTGGACACTGAACACTGAACACTGTTTTATCATCATTCTACCGCCTTCCCACTTTTCTTTAAAAGCTTTTTATAACTTATATAATGATGCATGGCTATGCCCTTAAAACCGGGCTTGTCAATATAAACGTTTACCAGTTTTTTTATTTCACGCTCCATGTAATCTGCGTCTTTTACGCCGAACGTTATGTATTCAGGCTGCAGCTCCTTAATTGTTTCCTGGCCTATATACGCCTTCTTACCAATGCCGGAAGCGTAATCAATCTCATTTTTTGCCAGTAAAATTGAGCCATTTTCGCCTTGCGCAAAATTTCTGTAATCCATAATAGCAATCTCATCAACTATATCAAGCGCATGGTAATTCGCCGGGCTCATTTTGTTTCGCCACTCTACCCACATATCAGTATCATCATCATACCAAAAAGGCAGATCAACTGCAAATATTATGCCGGTTTGCTGCTCTTTAATAAGCTCTCTCACTTTGCTGCACGCCTCAAGGTATTCTATTAACATTTTTGATTTTGATTGCTCCCACATCTTACCAAGCAGGTAAGGCTCAACATCGGCATGCAGGCCGTCAAATCTTTCCTGTGGCCGCGCCTTTCTATTAAACTCCAAAACATCATTTGCCCAGCCTAAAAATCTGTGATGATATTTTTCAAGCCCCCACCTGGGGTCGCCTGCTAGGGCATGTACCAATATACCTCGCTTATGCGCCTGGGCATTAAACCTGCGGTAATCATTTTCGGTATTTATTCCTGTAACCTTATAGGCTGTATAAAAAATCGTACCTATATTCCATTTGTTGCAGAATTTAAGAAGCCGCCCTGAAGCATCTTCATATTGAAATATCTTTGCATCCCACACCCACATAGCCCTGGGCGGCTCGCCTAATGTTATGGGGTCAGGCTTTAAGCCTGACCCCATAACAGCAGATGAACCTGACCCCATATTAAATATTACACAAAACAAAACGCCAAGGAGAATAAATAAAGATATCCTTTTGATAAACCCAAAGACCATCTTTTTCATCCTCCTTGGCTTCTACTTCGCCTTACGCTCGAAAAACGCTGGTAAAGGCTTCGTAGCAATTAGGCGCTACGAAGCCGTGAGCGAAAGCATCACGGCGAAGTAGGCTATTCAAACGCTATGTCGTCTATATAAATCCTGCCTGAACCCTGTCCTTCAGGAAAACAATCGCTTTCGAAGGATATGGCAATGGAAGAGAATTTCGAGTAATCGATAAAAAACTCATCCATAGGAACAACAGCCTTCTGCCATTCCGTAGTTATCTTGCCCGTGGGAAGATACTTGCCTATTTCCTGGCTCTTTGCAGAATCACCTATCTTATCCCAATGGGCATCGGCAACGCCCAGCATAAAATTCTCATTGCCCTTATCTCCTTTAACCCACATGGTTATAGCGCTGTGGTTAGAGGCGTCAAAATAAACATCTTCCTCGATTTCAACCGCAGTGGCTCCCTGTAGAGAAACCGAAGGGTGCACTTTTTTAAGCAGTGTGTAATAACCACACCAACCGCCTAAATCATACGGCCCGCCTTCTGCCTTTTTTTCATAGCGCAGCATAAGCACTGCTGTCGGTTTTCCTGCCCTTACGTCTTTACGAAAAGAAACCATTGCCTTGGAAGGCGCCTTTATAAAAACGTTTGTCTTGCCTCCAAGCGAATTTGCTATAGTTCCTGATTCAAAATCATCGACTATAACAGGTTTCACCTGTTCACCCAGCGATACAGAACTGCTTGCGGTAACCATAGCCATCGCTAAAGCCACGATTACGCTTAAAACTGAAAACTTAAAACGTCTATCCATAACTACCTCCAAATTTTACCCGTTATCACGGGTAGTAAAATTTGTCCCGAGTCACCCGCTATCACATTTAGTGACGAGGGACTACACATCCCCTACTCCAACCTTAAATCATCTATATAAACAGTACCCTTGGCGCTACCGGTAGCAAATGACTCGCTCTCAAAACAAAAGGCAAGCGAGGAAACTTCTTTTTTATCCAGAAAAAATACATCCAGCGGGACAACGGCCTTTTGCCATTCGGTTGTAATCTTTCCCGTGGGAATATATTTAACTACATCTTCGGATTTTACAGAATCCCCCAATTCCTCCCAATGCCTGTCAGCGAGCCCTATCTTAAAATTTTCATCGCCCTTTACCCCTTTTACCTGAAAAGTCAGCGTTTTATACGGCGTTATGTCGAAATATTTCGCGCCTGAGCGCAGCATTGTATAATAACCGCACCATCCGCCTGTGCCATACAGCCCGCCCTCTGACTTTTTGTCGAACTTTATCATAAGAGACCTGCCTGCGTTCCCGTAAAACTCTTCTGAAACACGCATAGCAAGCGACTTTGAAGGTTCTTTTTCGTAAGTATTCGATTTTCCGCCTACGAGATTGCCTGCTTTCTCAAAATCATCCAAAAGAAAAACTTGCGCCGCATCTTTGGCATAAACCACTGAACTGAATAATAAAATAAACACTGACGCAATTAATAATATTTTTTTCATACTTACCTCCGAATTTTCCAGTAGAATCTTTTTGGCTGTCCCGTTCACGGGATGCCGTGTTCGGCAAAATTCGTCCCGAGTCACCCGCTATCACGTTTAGTGACGAGGGACGACATCTACCATTCCGCCAACAACTCTTCTTTAGTTTTAAGTGTAAATCTCAGATTATCTATATAAATAACGCCTTTTTGTTTCTTGTTAAAATCTATGACAAATGAACCCATTTGGGTAAAGTCAAGCGAGCCGAATTTACTCAAAGGTATTGTAACCTCTTTCCAATCTGTTGTAACGCCTCCGGGTAAAAAATCCTCTATCTGGCCTGCCTTAAGAGAGTCGCCGATATTAATCCAGTTTCTATCCGCCATTCCAATTTGGAATGTTTCGCCGCCTTTTGCGCCTTTTATCATGAATGACACGTCTTTATATTTACTCAGGTCAAAATACTCTCCGTCTATCTGGTTAAGCAGTGTAAAATAACCGGCCCAGCCGGTGGATTGTTTGTCATATATAAGCTTAAGCGCCCTTTCCTTGCCGCCGAGAAACGCATCTTCGGCCCTTTCAGATTCACAAATAGAAGGAAGTTTTTTGTATGTATTTGTCTTTCTTCCGAGAAGGTTCAAGTCGTTATGATCAAAATTATCAAGCAGCAGATAACCCTTTTTATATATTTCATCCTCTATGTTAAATAAATGTTCAGTATGGAACTGGATATCTTTTATCCAGAAAGCGCCTGTGCCGATTTCATTATAATGAAATATAAGGCTGTAAACCTTATGCATATCTGAACCGTAAAAATCCGCCAGAGATATAACCACCTTCTGCCATTCGGTTGTAGCGCCCTCTGGCAGATACCTGTAGATAGAACCCACCATAACAGCGTCTTCGCGTTTATTTGATATAGTATCATTAAGTCCTATCTCAAATGCCTCGTTGCCTGTTTTGCCTTTAACCATAAATGTAAGCGACGCATAATTTGAAAGATCGGCCATTAGTATAACGTATGTGCCGCAGAAAGTTTTATCATTCGGCTTCAGATACATCATCTTTATGGCGCCACCCTGTTTGTCGTCATAAAATATGCCGTATTTACTGGGTTTTAAAGCAAAACCTCCGAGCTTGCCCCTTCTGCCGAATGTTTTTTCACTTTCAAAAAGCGCTGTGCCCTCAGGCAGCTTGGGAAGCTGCTCTATAGTCGCCGTTGCGGCATACGCAGCCGTTGATATGAAAAATATTATGAAAAATAAAATCTTTCTCATTTAAGCTCCAATATTCCAAATGTCGTCGGATCGCCCCATGCCCTGCTAACAGAAGACGACATAAGCACCTTCTGCGGCGCCGCCGGATCATCGCAATCGCTAGGGTCAACACTTATGCCGAATTTGTCCCCATTTTTAAACCATACTGACCGGCGAAGATTTACCGGCTGCCTGGTGTCCCTGCTGGCATATAAAACGCGCGCCGGCAGCTTTACTTCTATAACATAACCTTTTTCGGTTTTCGCTGAGGCAATCTCTATTTCTTTCGTATAGTCCATATTGCTTAATTCAGGCGTCCAGGTATATACCTCGGATTTTAATTTTTTTAAATTACCGGGTGAAAACCCAAACTGGTAATCATCATTGGAATTTATGGCCTCGTTGTAATCCGCCATAAGATTCATATCAAGCCACATCTCTATATGATCGCCTTCCCATAAATCATGTTTTGCCTTTTCCTGCTCTATTACATCGTCTGTAATATCAAAAGCAAAATAAAGATTGCCGTCATCCCACATGCTGTAAATCTTGGCGCTTAAATCATTTGGCCCTGCCCAGGAAAACTGGCCGTACACCACGTTTACCTTCTTATCAACCGCATACATAGAAGAAAGGTCCCAGTCTGACAAATTACCGTCTATCTTAATATTGGAAAGCCTTCGCTTGGAAACAATAGAATATATGTCCTTGGGCCGCTGTTTTATCGGAACATTGCGCCCCCTCTGAAGCAGTTTATAACTGTAATAACAATGTATGGCAAATCCTTCAAAAGATGGATGCGATTTAAATTTCTTTGAAACCTGCGCCAGCGAATCCTCCATCTCTTCCCAACCCTCCTCAAAAAACGTCTGCCGGCGCTCGCCCTGATTTAATGCTATCAGGTCCTGGGTTTCAACTCCTATGCTTATCTTTTTGCCCAGTTTGTCGGCTATAACAAAATGCGGGGCGGATTTTTCTATTATCTTGTTTGGATCGTCATAATATGCCATAACAGCCGCGTAATCAACCAGTTCAAGTGTTTTTTCTTCAAATTTTCCTTTGTCTATTTCAGAATAAAAATGAGGTATGGCAACCCCTATCTTAAACTCCTGGTTATATCTTAAAACAAGCTTTCTTACCTTTTTAAGCAGATCAATATAATCTGACCTGACCCTATCAGTGTCTGACTGCCATTCAGACGTAAGATATGGCTCCACATCCAGGGATACCCCGTCTATGCGCTCATTCTGCGGCCTTGTCTTGTTAAATTTCAAAAATGCATCTATCCAGTCAAGGCATGATTGATGATATACTTTAAGGGTCCATACCGGATTTCCGGTAAGCGCCTCAACCTTAATGCCAAACTTATGCGCCTCTTTTAAAAAATCAGCAAGCCCCGAAGCGTATTCAGGCTCTTTTTCCGGGTCAAAGTCGCCGAAATAAAGGTACATATTTGTAATGGCTGCATCTTTACATAATTGAAGAAGCTCCTTGCGGCCTTTCTGATTTGTAACCGGATCAACCTTCCATACCCACAGAGAACGCGGATGCTTGGGATCAAAATTGGCTTTAGGGGAATTAAATGCCTCTTTTTTCTGCACCTCTTTATCGGATTCAAACTCCATATCATCTATATAAACCTTGCCCTCGCCGCCGTATTTAAACCACAGCACGATCGAACCCATTTTATTTAAATCTATCTGCGATTCCACCCTTGAAACAGGTATCTTTACCTTCTGCCATTCGGTTGTAACGCCTAACGGCAAAAACAAATCTATCGGCCCGGCGTAAACAGCGTCCATCTGAAACTCCTGCATCTTGGCATCAGCAAGGCCTATATCAAATTTCTCGCCGCCCTTATCGCCCTTTACCCAGAACGTAAGCGCATTATAATTACTTATATCGGCGTTATTTAAAAGCGTATACCAACCAGCCCAGCCGGCCTCTTTTTTGTATTCTATCGCCAGGTATCTTCCTCTTGCAGAATCTCTTTCATCAGATAGCTTGGTTATTATCGAATACGAGGGCCTTTTTGCCCATGTGCCCTGATAACCCCCTATTGAATTTTTTCTCTCATAAAATACGCCTGAGGACTGGCCTTTTTCAAAATCATCAACAAGAATAAAATCCACACCCTCCTTTTTAACCTCTTTTACAAATACGGGTTTTATAAGCTGCCTCCAACTGACAGAAAATACGTCAGCGCCAAGGCCCAATAAAACCATTGAGCCCACAAGCGACAGCGAGATTATAAATGTATTATATTTATTAGATTGTTTTTTCATATAACAGTGTATATATTATATCACAATATAGAGGAAAAGCAAGTTTAAAATCTAACTTTTTAGTTTTACTAATGACGTAGAAATATTATACCAAAACCACAAAAAGAAAGCAAGAAAGAAATAACAACAAATATACCTTGTAGCGACGAACTATTGGCAGGGTTTATTGAAATATTTTCTGTCTTATATCCTGCGCTAAACGGTTTCATGCCGGATGTTATCCTGCCGTTTTTATCAATAAACTCGGACAACCCTGTGTTTGCGCACCGCACAACAGGCACCCTGTTCTCTACTGCCCTGAAAACCGAGGCCTGGGCATGCTGGAAAGGCGCCGCTGAGGCGCCATACCAACCGTCATTGGTAATATTAACCAGAAACTGCGCCCCATTTTGTACGAATCGCCGCGAAATTTGCGGAAATACATCCTCAAAGCAGATAAGGACAGAGAAATTTTTGAAAACAGTATATTGCCCTCCGGGCGAGAAATCACCGACCATGTTTATTTTTTCAGGCAAAACCTTATATAAAAATCCGGGTATTTTCGGCATGTATTCCCCGAAAGGCACAAGGTGCAGCTTATCATAATACGACATTATCGCGCCGTCAGGAGATATCAGAAACGCGCTGTTATATATATTGCCGCTCTTATAACGGTTGGTTCCCACCAATATATGCGTATTTACGGCCTTGGCCAGATTAAAAAGCCTTTTTGCCATTGCCGGCTCGAGTTCCAAATCTACAGGAAAAGATGTCTCAGGCCAGACGATTAAATCAGGCTTATCCTTTGCGGCCTCCATCGTAAAATCAAAGTATGTTTTTATGATATCTTTCCTGTATGTATCGTCCCATTTCAACGACTGCGGGATGTTGCCCTGGATTAGAGAAATTTTTAGCTGGGAGTTGGGAGTTGAGAACTGGAAGTTTAATTTATAAAAACCATAAATAAAAACTACAGCTATCAGGAAAATGCACGCTAAAAAATTTATTAACCTGTTATTAAATAACATGGTGGGGACAGGTTCTCTCGTAAAATTGTTGTCCGGATGAACCTGTCCCCGAGACGCGAAGAATTCATATATCACCACATTCGTAAACATCACAATAAACGAAACCCCGTATGCGCCTGTTATATCAGCTATCTGTATGGCCGGTAGAAACGGGCTTTGAGAATATCCCAAAAGCGCCCAGCCGAAACCTGTCAGAAAATTTGAACGGATAAATTCCAGCGCCACCCACCACGACGCTATTATGGCGCATTTTAAAAATACAGGCAGATTTTTCTTAAGTATGGCTGCCGTAAACGCAGCAAAAAAAGAAAAATATAAAGCAAGGTACAAAACCAGGCCTACGGTTGCCATTACAGCAATTGAATTAAGCCATGATATCGCGCCATAAAAAAATACAACCCCTGATAAAAAACCTAAAAGCCATGCATCTAAAAACTTTTTCCCGTCAAGAGCAATAAATAAAGGCACAAACGCAAACCAGGCAAATGCCCACATGCCGGGCGAGGGATGTGAAAGCACTAATAATACCGCTGATATTATGGAAAGAAAAACAAAACGATAGGATTTCATTAATTCAAAACGTATCTCTTCTTAAACATGCGCTTAACATCCAGAAAGACAAGATAAACACACGGGACCAAGCCAAGGGTAAGGACCGTTGAAGTGCTTAAGCCTGCTATAACTGTTATTGCCAGAGGCGACCAAAGATTTGCTTCAGCGCTTCTGTCAATAGCCATAGGCAAAAGCCCTAGCACGGTAGTCAATGTTGTCATCATTATAGGCCGCAAACGGCTCTCGCCGCTTATCAAAACAGCCTTTATGCCTACTATCCCTTTTACGGTGAGGCGGTTTATCTCATCTATAAGTATGATCGCGTTATTAACAACGATGCCGCCGAGCATCATGCCACCCATAAGTACGCCGATGTTTATCGATTTTTTAAAAATATCAAGCGCCAGGGCAACGCCTATGGCAGCCAACGGCACAGTAGCCATAATAATAAATGGCTGTGTAAACGACTCAAACAAAGAAGCTAAAACAAGATATATCAGAATTATCGTCAAAAAAATAGCAAACGAAAGCTCCCGTTGATTTCTCACCATCCTCCAGTAATTCTCTCCGAACTTCCAGTAATAATCTAGTGGAAACTTCATATCCTTAAGCTGCGCTTTAACCTTTTCGGCCGCGGCTCCGAAGGCCAGGTATCCCCTATTGGCAGAAACCTGTATCATCCTGTTTTTATTCTTTCTCCATATTTTACTGGGGCCTGTCTCAGGCACAAAGTTTACAACCTGATCCAGCGTAATCTGCCTGCCGTTTGGCAGGGCAAGGGAAAGCTTACGCACCATATCAAATGTCTTTCGATCATCCTTGCGCAGCCTGGCTACCACCTCAACCTCTTTGCTTTCGGTGTGATACAATGTCGCTCTTAAACCCCTCATCTGGGCATGCACTGTATCAGCCACATCTTTTACCGTAAGCCCGAATCCGGCGGCCTTTTGCTTGTCAACAACCAGCTGCCATTCAGGCCTGCCTTTTCTCCAGCGTATCTTTAAATCAGTTAACCCTTCAACCCTCTGCATCCTTGTAAGCATCTCAACCGCCAGCTGATTCAACACATCATAATCATAACCGTATATTTCAAGTATCAATTCGTTGGTCTCGATCTCCTGCGGCTCTTCAAAATATATAAAGGCCTCCTTAAATAATTTTTCAACCTCCTGTACCTTTGGCCTTAAAGAATTTATTACCTCTTTGGTTGTCTGGGTCCTTTCATTTAACGGGACGAGCTTTACAAAAACCTTTGAAGACCACGGCTCAATTCTCGACGAAACCGTCTTTATTTCAGGCATCGCGGAAACAACCTCTTCTATCTTTTCCACGGCCTTATCGGATATGCCCAGCTTTGCTCCTGTGGGCAGCTCGACATAAATTGTGAAATCCTCCTGTTCGGTTGTGCCTATAAATTCTTTCGGTATTTTAGGCACCACAAGCGCAATAGTTATCACAAATGCCAGAAATGCCGCCAACAGGAAGAAATACCGGTAACGTATAAAAGTTGATAAAAAAGACCTGTAAAACCTGCAAAAAATACCCGGATGTTTTAACGCCCTGACAGGTATGACATCCTCGCTGTCAATTACCTCCTGAATATTTTTTTCTATCTTATTTTCTTTTTTGCGGCCTCCGGGAAGCCTTGCCGCAAGCATAGGCACCAAAGTAAGCGCTACAAAAAGAGATATTATCAGAGAATACGTTACTGTCATTGCAAGGCCTGAATACAATATCCTTATTTCTTTATTAACAAAGATTATCGGTAAAAATACCACTATCGTCGTAATTGTAGATGCCACTATGGCAAGATGCATTTCTTCGCTGCCGAATGCGGCCGCAAGTATTTTGTTAACGCCGCGTTCGCGCATTTTATATATATTCTCAAGCACAACAATAGCGTTATCCACCAACATGCCTGTGCCCAGCGCCAGGCCGCTTAAAGTCATAACGTTTAAAGTTATTTTCTGCGCAAACATAAGATTGAAAGTGGCTATGACAGATATGGGTATGCCGATACCTATTATAAAAGTTGATTTTATTTCCCTTAAAAATAAAAACAGTATCAAAATAGCGAGCATGGCGCCGTAAATGAGGGATTTTTTGACTTCATCAATAGCGCGTTTTATGTATTCAGCCTGGTTATAGGTGGGTATTATTCTTATATCTTTAAGCTGCGAAGTTATATTATCAACTTCCTCTAAAACATTTTTTGCGACGTTTACGGTATTGGCTGTTGATTCCTTCTGCACATATAATGACACGACCGGCAAGGCGTCAACCCTTGAAAAACTTGTTGCCTCAAGATATGAATCCTCAACGCTGGCCACATCCTTTAGGCGTATTATGGCTCCGCTGGGCGCAACCGCCACTCCTATATTCTTTATCTCTTCTATGGTCCTGAATTCGCCTATGGCGCGCGCTATATATTTATAATGCTGCCTTTTTACATCTCCGATTAAAAGATTAAGATTATTAAGGCTTAACTGATTTATCACCTTGCCTATTGGCAGGCCAAAGGCCTGCAGCTTCTGCTGGTTTATTTCAACCAGAATCTTTCTTTCGCGGCCGCCTCCGACGTCAATATTGGCAACGCCGTTTATACGCAGAAGCCTTTCTTTTATCTGGTCATCCACCAGGCGGCGCAGCATCTCGGTTGTATAGCCCTCACCTGTTATAGCAAGATTTAAAACAGGCAGGTCTGACTGTTCAAATTTAGCTATAACGGGTTTTTCTATTTCCGGCGGGAGTTTATTTTTTACCCTGGCAAACTTTTCCCTTGTTTCAAGCGCCGCAAAATCCATATCTGTGCCCGGCTCAAAAGTAAGCACCACGCGCGAACGGCCCTCTTCTGAAATGGATATCAAATCACGCAAAAGGCTGACTGTGCCGACTGATTCCTCTATAGGCCTTGAAACAAGATTTTCAACTTCAACAGGCGGCATGCCTCCGCGTATATCAACATAAATGGATATGTCGCCGAAGCTGTAATTAGGCATAAGCTCTATAGGCAGGCGCAAAAGGCATATTATACCCATAAGCGCTATGCCCGTGTAAAGCATAAGCACTGCTATAGGCCTATTTATTGATATTTTAGGAAGTCCCATATTTAGGCGAGTTCATAATATCTGCCCACTGCCTGGGGGCCGCATGTTTTTATCAGCCCTCTATCAAGCATATCCTTTATATCTCTTGCGGCGGTGGCAACAGAAACATTTAATTTTATTATATATTCCGGGCGCGTTATCCTGTCATTCTGTATTAAATATAAAATAAGTTCTTTCTGCCTGTCGGTAAGTTCGATAGACTTGTATTTATCGGGAAGCACGTCTTTAAAAAAGATGCGGCTTTCATCGCGCTCAGATGGCGCTTCCTCCTGATGCGGCAGATTTATAGCAGATATCTGCGGCGAAGGCTCGCGCCTGTGAGGCAGGTGTATTATAGTTGATGTCTTATATTCGGGCTTGGGTTTGGGCTTATATTCAGGTTCAAATTCAAGCCTTACCTGTTGTGGCGCGCCGAAAAATAAACCCATGGCAGCAGCAAGAGACTTTTCAAAACTTAAATATAATAAAGGAATAACTATTAAAGACAGAAAAGTTGAAATAGTCAAACCGGACATAACAGTTACTGCCATCGGAATCTGAATCTCAGCGCCCTCAGCCAGGCCTATTGCCAAAGGTAAAAGGCCTAGCACAGTGGTAAGCGCTGTCATTAATATAGGCCGAAGCCGCATCTGGCTTGCCTCTATAAGCGCGTCGTGAAGGTTAAAATTATCGCGGCCGCGCAGCAGATTCACATATTCAACCAGCACTATGCCGTTATTTACGACTATGCCTCCCAGGATTATAATGCCCAGTAAAACCATTATAGAAATAGCCGTGTTTGTAACCCATAACCCGAAACATACGCCTATCAAAGACAGCGGAAATGTAAATAATATTATAAACGGCTGCCACAACGATTCAAATTCCGCGGCCATAATCATGTAAACCAGAAACAGAGAAAGTATAAGCGCAAAACGCAGGCTGTCAAACGACTCTTTCATCTGCAGATTTTCACCTGTAAGTTTTGCGCTGTAATCAGGCGGCAGGCTTAACTTCATCCGGGCGAGAAAAATATTAATATCTTCGACCACCTCTTTGTATGGCCTTTTATATATGCCGGCTGACACCATTATAACCCTCTGTTGCGCCAGGCGCTGTATCTGGCTGGGGCCTTTGCCTATTTTCATATAAGCAACCTCGGCAAGAGGCACGTCGATATCAAGCGGCGAATGTACAAGAAGCCTTCTTATCTTATTAATATCGGAACGGTCTTTCGGCCTTAAGCGCACTCTTACATCAATTTCCCTGCCTGCTTCCTTATATTTTGTGGCAACATAGCCTTTCATGGCTGTCTGCGAAGTAAGGGCAATATCGCTTACCGACAGGTTATAAGCGGCTGCCCTGTCTTTTTTGACATATACCTTTGCTTCGGGCGCGGGCTTTATAAAAGAAGACCTTACGCTATAGACGCCTTTTATTTTTTCCAGGTTCTTTTCAACATCGTCGGATATGGCCTTTATTTTCAACAGGTCATGCCCCTTTATTTCTATAACCACAGGCGCGGCGTTACTAAAGGCATTCTGAAAAACGCTTTCTTGTAATATATATTGGACATCGGCGCCGAAAAGATTGTCTTTTTCAAGAGACGATTTCAAACTCTGCAGCACTTCGCCTGTTGAACGAGTGCGGACCTTCTTTGGGTCTTTAACGGAAAAAGGTTCAATCAAAAACTGTAACAGCGGATATTTTGTCTTTTTATACGCTGCCAAAGATTTAAGTAAAACCATAATCTGTGACTGATTCGACCCAAGCGTCTCTATCATAGGGCCTTCTGAGATCTTTTCCCTGCTTGAGCCTATAGTAACCGTTATATCGCTTACCTCAGGCAGAGAAAAAAGCTCTTTCTCTATTTTTTTGACTACCGAATCCGTTACCTCAAGCCGTGTGCCGGGAGGCAGGTCAACCTTGATTATAAACTGGCCCTGATCAACCCTTGGCAATAATTCCCAATCCATATTTATCAGAAAAAATATGCTGATGAAAAATACAAGAAAAACCAAGAGCAGGCATATTATCCTGTGCTTTAGGAAAAATCTCAACGACGAAGATACAACCCTTTTCGCGTTCTCAAGGGAAAGCGCTTCTTTGAGTTTGATAAACAAAACAGATTCTTTAACCGATAAACTTAATTTAACAAAAAACGTTTCAGTAAGCGCCAGATACTTTTTAAATGAAACCGGCAGTATATTATTTTTTGATTTATTAAGCGCTTCTTTTGACACCATTATAGGGATCAATGTCAAGGCCACAATCAATGAAACCATTAATGACGCTACCACTGTAAATGCAAGCTCCTTAAATAACTGGCCGGCAACGCCGATAACAAATACCATCGGCAGAAACACCGCTACTGTTGTCAGCGTAGAGCCTGTTATCGCAGAACCCACTTCTTTAGCGCCGGCAACACTGGCATCCTTTGGATTTTTACCGGCCTCCTTGTAGCGTGAAATATTCTCCATAACAACAATGGCGTTATCTACGAGCATGCCCACGCCAAGCGCTAAGCCGCCTAAAGAAATCATATTAAGCGATATATTTGAAAAATACATCAAGCTGAATACGCCAAGTATGGATATCGGAATACTGGCGGTAACTATCAGAGACGAACTGAATCGCCGTAAAAACATATAAAGCACTATAAACGCCAGAAATCCACCTTGCACAGCGGCATCTCTTACGCCGCCAACAGCGCCTTTTATAAATTTTGACTGATCATATGCAATATTAAGTTTTACATGAGCAGGCATGCTGGCTTTTAATTCTCCGATTGTCTCTCTGACATTATTGGCGACCCAGATAGTATTAGCGCCTGCCTGTTTTATTACTGAAATGGAAATATTATCTTTGCCGTTATACCTTGATATACTGGAACGCTCCCGCAGCGTATCTTTCACTACCGCGACATCTTTTATAAGGATGAGCCTCTTTTCGGTTTTTTTGTCTTTTGGCGGCCGGATACCCTGCTCCTGAGGATTTTCTTCTCTGGGGTTGACAGGTATCTCGTCCACAACAACAGGGACGTCTCTTATTTCATTTACCGCCTTAAACTCTCCTATGGTCCTTATCAGGTATTCATAAAAAGATTCCTCTATAGTGCCTGCCGGGTAATTAAGGTTTGCCTTGTTTAAGGCCTCGCTCAAAGCAACAACAGAAATGCCGGCTGCCTGAAGCCGGCCCTGATCCACCTCAACAAGTATCTCGCGCTCCCTTCCGCCTGAGAGCTGCACTACTGCCACGCCGTCTGTTTTTTCAAGCTCGTTTTTTATAACCTTGCGCACAAACTGCATTGCCTCAGCAGGCGGCAGGTCCGATGTAATATTTAAAACCATAACCGGCAGATCAAACGGATTGTATTTCATTACAACCGGCTCTTCAGAGCCCCTTGGCAGGCGTTCTTTTACAAGATCTATCTTTTCTCTTACGCCAAGGGCAGCGAAATCCATATTTGTGCCCCAGTTGAATTCCGCGGTTATTATAGAAGTCTCTTCCTTGGAGGCAGAGCTTATGCGCTTTAGGCCGCTTACTGTGCCTATGGTTTCTTCTAAGGGTTTCGTGACTAGTATTTCTATTTCTTCGGGGGCTGCGTCTTTATATGTGGTAACTACGGTAAGCTGCGGATAGGTAATAGGAGGAAAAAGCTCCTGCGGAAGGCGGCTCCATGAGATAAACCCCAGCAGAATTACGCCTATAAAAACCATTATGACTGTTATAGGCCGTCTTAGCGAAAAATCGGGTAACGACATATCTTTTTTTCTCGGTGCCAGGCACCACGTTTTAACTCATTATATAACAATATGTTACAACGCATTTCTACTAGTTTTGACCTGGGAAGCGCTCGCCTGCTTCAAGGCGCTTTAAAAAATCCTCAAACCATTGCGGATAAACAAAACCTAATTTTTTTGATATCTCAAAATGCTCTCTTGCAGCCGCAACATCAGGGCTTGGTTTTCTGGCGTAGCTAACCGCTATTGCATACTGCGCCTTTGGTTGATTCGGGTTTATTTCTATACACTTGTTAAGCTGGGCTATAGCAGTATCCCAATCGGCTTTTTCCATAAATGAAACGCCCATCTCGCAATACGCGTCAGCATATTGCGAGTCAAGCTCGATTGCCTTTTTAAAACTCTCTATTGCCGCATCAAAATCCCCTTTGTAATAAAGATCTTCTCCTGTCTGAAAAAAACCTTCCGCATCGCTTGGCGCCTTTGCGTATTCTGCAGGCAGCTGCTCCATATCAGCCTCGCCTTCGGTTATATCTGCATCAGGCATAGATACTGGCTCTTCAGGATAAGGCATCACTTTTTCTTGCACAGCAGGTTCGGAAGCTTGCACGGTTTTCGATTCTGTCTTTGAGGCCTTGCTTGTATTCAACAATTTAGCAACCATAAAAGCAAAAATAACTATTAATATCCCAGCCAATATAATTAAAATAACTGAATCGTTTCTCTTTTTTGGTGAAGGCTGCTGTGCTGCCTGCTTTTTCTCTTCCATATTACACCTCCGATTTTACCTGCTATCTCGTTTAGTAAAATTGTCCCGAGCCGCTTCTAATCGCGTTTTGCGGCGAGGGGCAAATTTTTCCAGCTACGCTACTGTATCACCATCTCTTTTTCTCCGCCTGCTCCCGGAAGCTCTTCCTGAGGCTTAAGCCCCTCCTGCGTCTCCAAAACTTCAACCGGCGCGCCATCGCTAAGCTCAGCCCTTGCCTCTGTAACAACCTGCTCGCCCTCTTCAAGCCCCGAAACAACCACCGCGTTATCAGTAGTAAGATAACTTATTTCCACAGGCTTAAGATGCGCGACGTTATCCTGATCAACCACAAAAACAGAATCAAATTTTCCGTCATTATCCGTATCGCGCAGTGTATTATTCGGGGTTGGCAGCACTATTACATCTTTCTGGCCAAATACAAAAATAGTCGCCCTCACAAACATCCCCGGCAAAAGCATGCCATCCTGATTATCTATTTTAATCCTGCAGGTTATTGTTCTTGATTTTCCTTCTATTGTAGGAAGTATATTATCGATCTTTCCTTTAAATTCCACATCAGGATACGCGTCTACAGTAGCTGTTGCCTCTATATCCAGGGCTATCTTCTGCAAATCCTTTTCAATAATTCCGACTTCAGCATAAACACTCGACACATCTATAACAGTTGCTATCTTTGTGTTTGACGTAACAAATTCGCCTGCCTCTGCCTCGCGCTCGCCGATAATACCGTCAATAGGAGAAGATATATAAGCCTTTTGCACTTCCTGTTTGGCAAACGCCACCTCTTTTTCAGCGGATGTCACCTGGCTTTTTGTGTTTTCATATTCAAGAGCCACTTCTTCGAGTTTTGATTTAATAATGGTGCCCAACTCGTATAACTTCTGATGTATCTCAAGTTTTTTCTTGGCCGTAAGCATCTGCGTCTGGCTTGTTTTAAGCTTTGATTGCGAATATTCCAGTTTTAATATGGCGTCCTGTTGGTTCAAAACCGCAACTACATCGCCTTTTTTTATAAAATCGCCTTCTCTGAAATTAATGGCGTCTATAACGCCGTTTGCCTCGAACCTGAGCTCTATTTCTCTGACGCCCTTTATTGTGCCCATGGCTAGAAGAGTATCTTCAAAATCGCTTTTTACCGCTTTAAATACTATAACTGACACCGGCCTCTGTTTTTCTTCGGCTCCGGCTGCGCCGCCTTCCTGCTCTTGGCCTGCGGACTGAGCGCCTGACTTTTGTATTACCCTGTCTTTTAAAAGATTGGAAACAAAAGAAAAATTTGCGATACCTGGAAAAACTTTCCATAAATGCTCTGCTATCGGCGCCGCGTAAACAACAAACATAATAACCAGAGCGGCAATAACAATAAGCACAACCCCCCAACCCTTAAATCTTTTTTTTATCAATGCGGCCATTTTTCACCTCTGAAATTTTCCAGTAATCTCGATTTGTCCCGTTCACGGGATGCCGTGTTCGGCAAAATTTTATCCCGAGCCGCCTCTTATCACGAGGCGCGGCGAGGGAATTAGTTGAAATACCCTATCAGCCCCACTGCCTTGTTTAAATTCGCCAAAGCGGTCTTGTAGCTTGCTATAGCCTGGTGGTATAATGCCTTTTCATCATTAAGCTTTACCATCGCGTCAAGCACCTGCGACAAGGCGGCCTCGTTTATTTCCGACTGCGCCTTCAATGTATTAAGTTCTTCCTGCCTGAACCTTATCTTCTCCTGCGTATTCTGTATCTGCATAATAGCTTTTTCATAGCTGCTGTAGGTTTCGCGCACCTCGGTGTTTATCGCCTTTTCTATTTCAACAAGTTCATTCTCCGCTTTAAGCTTGCTTATCAAGGCGGACTGCTTTTCAGAATAAGCCGTCATATTATTCAGTATGCCGAATTCAAGAGATTGGCTAGTACCTCCTGTCCTTGTGCTTTGGCCTAATTTAGGGCTTGTTTTATTCTGCGTATAATTATAAGAACCCGTATTGCCAAGCCATGGCTTTGACGCCTTAAATCCCATATACCAGTCACTGCCCATATTTAACGGTTCTGTTTTGTACGCGCCGCCCGACTGGCCGACAAATCCTGTAAAATCAACCTTAAAATCATCCTTTGACCTGGCTATCTTCTCTTCATATTCCGCGGCCTCCCGCAGAAGTTCATTCATATGCAACTCAGGCCTGTTCTGGTATGCAAGTAAAAGGCATTTGTTAATATCTATAATATTCTCGGCGTAATCAAGCGGCATATCGGCTCGAATGTCAGCCTGAGGGTCTGTGCCCATTGCCTGAAGAAGGCTTATCTTTGCAATATCAACATCCTTGGCTGCAACAGCAAGCTGATAATCTATCTGGTTGCATTGCGATTGGACATTTAACAGCTCCAGTTTCGTTGTAAGGTCCTGATTATATTTTTTCTCGGCAAGCGCAAGCATCTCTTTTGATTTTACGAATAATTCCTTCTGGTCCTCGAGATTAAGTTGCGCTGTAGCAAGGCCGTAAAATGCCTCTGTAATCTTTGACACCACATCGGCTTCAGCTTTGTCGAATTTCGACTGGGCAACCTGACGGTTTATCTGGGCCTGTTTTAATGTTAATTTAAGCCGGCCTCCGTAATAAAGAGGCTGCTCAACCTGCATGCCATAAGATTTTTCGGTAAACTCAACCCCAAGCGTTTCTCCGTCTGTTGTAGTATATTTTGCGGTGGCTGTAGGATAAATCCCGCGCTTGGCTTCATTGATTTTCATATCGCCAAGCCTCATTTCCTCTTCGGCAATAACAAGCGGCAGAAAATTAGTGGTTCCTATTTCAACGCACTGATTAAAGCCAAGTACATTTCTGCCTTGCGGCAATTTTAAAGATGGTTTGCCGGAAAGCGACCTGGATAAAATCTCCTCCCTAAGGCGCTTAAAATCCATTGCCACGGCCTCTTGCGGGCTTAAAGCCGGGAGCGGCAAGGACACTTTTTCAACCAACGGCTCTTGTTTCTTTTTTGATTTCTTTTCTTTTTTCTTATCTTGTTTTTTGCCTTGTTTTGTTTTTATAAATTCCGCTGCAATATCTTCCGGCAGCAAACCTGCTCCTGAAGCAACCTCTTTTTTTGGCACAGGCGCAGGCTTTAATGTAAAACTTGGCACAAATTCTGAAGGCAGCGGCATCGCAGTATTTCCTATATCCAAAACAATCATATTCGCCCGCTGCGATATCCTGTAACCGGACTTAAGTTTTAAATTTATAACCAGATAATCCAACGGGTAAAAACCCGCCTTCAACACCTCGGGTAAATCATCCTGCTTGATAGCGCTTTTGGCAAATTTCATTCCGCTGATAATGCCGCTTTTATCAAAATTCAGGCCTTCTATATTTACATATAAAGGTTCTGTAGGGTCAAAAACAATGCCGCCCGAGCCATCCTGAAGCTCGTAATCTACATATTCAAGAAATTTATTTGTATATATGGTTATTCTGGCTGAATCCGGGTTATTTTGCGCGGTAATATCAAGCAGGATAAGAAAATCAGATGAACTTGAAGGCCTGGCAAAGGCCGGTAGCGTTATTGCCAACAAAAAGATTAAAAAGAAAAATACACGCCTGGTCAAAGAAAATTTCCTTTCTTTTTCTTTCTGCCATTTTGTCGGGGGAATTCTAGTGCGTTAATTTTACTACAATTTATCATATATATATTACTAGTGTCAAGACAAAATATCGCTGATTGGCGGCTGCGGCTCTGCCTGCTGCAACATTCTTTTCTTCACATTCCTGTATCTTCTCATGTATTCACGCATATATTCCCTGTGCTGGGCCTTGTACCTGTCCCTGTATTTCTTAAAATATTCAGGGTGCTCCTTACGCCACCTTCGTATCCTGCGGCGGTATAGTTCTCTCCAGTAAACGCCTCTTATCTCATCCTGCCTAAAGTAATGAGGATTATTACGGCGCCATCTTTTCATGTTTTCGAGCTGTCTTTTGTGCTGACAAACAGGATCCGAGCAGACCTCCTGGGCCTGTGGCCTGTATTTGGTAGGCGTAAATATTTTATTGCAGATTACACAGTTTTTTTCCATAACAATAAGCCCCGCAACTAAATATAACATTGCGGGGCTTTATTGTCAAGAAAAATGTTAAGAGTAAAAAAGTTGGCTTTTATTCTACAGCTATCGCTGTAGTCGGGCATTCCTCGGCTGCGCGCTTTGCAGAATCCACTGCGCCACCGGGAACAGAATTGCCTATAACAACTGCCTTGTCGGCATCCATCTTGAAAACCTCAGGGCATGTAGAAACACACAAACTACATCCAATACATGCATCTTTATCAACCTTCGCCTTCAATTTTTACCTCCTCTCTCATTTGTAAAAATTGTCCCGAGCCACCAGCTATCTCACTTAGTGGCGAGGGACGAAAAACTTCCTTATTTTTTTCTCGCCAAATATTTAAACGCGCTTAATGCTGCTTTTGAGCCCTCTCCTGCTGCTATCACAATCTGTTTTTCCGGCACATCTGTAACATCACCTGCGGCGAATATGCCGGGAATATTTGTTTCATTGTGGCAGTTTACTTTTATTTCGCCTTGTTCATTTTTTACAATGTTCCTGGCAAAATCAGAATTTGGTACAAGTCCTATCTCAACAAAAATCCCCTCCACTGCCACTAAATCCTCTTTGCCTTTATTATCTTTTATCCTAATGCCTGTTACTGTCTTATCGCCCAACACAGCAGATACCTGGGTATTATTAAATATCGTCACCGACGGGCTTTCTTCTACTTTAGCCCGCATTACAGCGTCGCCACCCAAAGCAGGTGTTATATTAATAATGTAGGTATGCTTTGCTATTTTAACAAGTTGTAGCGCCGCGTCAAGGGCGGAATTTCCGCCGCCTATAACTGAAACGTTTTTGCCGGAAAAAAGCGGGCCGTCGCATGTCGCGCAATAAGTAAGGCCTTTGTTTTTAAACTCTTTTTCTCCTGGCACATTTAATTCTTTTGATTTTTTACCGGAAGCTATAATCAGTGTTTTTGTCTGGTAGGCGCCTTTATTGGTCTTTACAGAAATTATGCCGCCTGATTTTTGGATATCGCTGACAAACTCCGTTTCTCTTGCCTCTATACCATACTGGCGCATATGCTCTTCAAATTTCGCGGCAAGTTCCGGGCCTGTTATAAACTGATAGCCCGTATAATTTTCTACATCGCCGCTCCATACGGTCTGGCCGCCTATATCGCCTGTAACTACTATAAAATTCATCCTCTTACGCGCAGCATAAACACTGGCGGTTATACCCGCCGGCCCGGCGCCGATAATAATCAAATCAAAAATTTCTGTCATAAACCCAAAGCCTTTTTTATCTTTCCTTTATCAAATCCAACTATAACCTGCCCGTTTATGTCAATAACCGGCACGCCGAGCTGTCCTGACTTTGATGTCATCTCTTCTGCCTTTGCCTGGTCAGATGAAACATCTATATCTTGATAAGCAACATTATTATCTTTAAGAAACTGCTTAACTCGTATGCAATACGGGCACGTAGGCGTGCTATAAACCATTACTGTATTGGCCATATATTTTCTCCTGTTATTTTAAATGCTGCGGCGTAAGGTCAATAACTTCTTCCACATCCATCCTGATAATATATTCCGGGCGCGGCATTTGCGCTTCAGGATGATATGGGTGGCCTTTCTCGCCGTGAATATTCTTAATCAGCCTGTGCGTTATCCTCTGGGTTATCTTTTTTTTCCATTCATCCGCAACATCCGCATCAATATCCGCCGCCGCAATTTCACTGGCTGTACCCTTAAGGCAATACCCCTTAAATTTATGCTCATCAACTGCTGTTAAGCTTGTTTTGTTATTATTCGCGAGATTTTTTCGCGTTTTGCCTTTATAAAGATCCAGAAGATATATAATTCCCTTGGGATCTATTTTTACTATGCCTTTACAGGAAGAATGCGGGGCTGCATTTTTATCTATGGTAGATACAATCACAAAGTTTTGTTTATTAAAAAAATCTATCACATCTTCATTGAGCTTCATATTTTACTTTTTATGAGTTTTGCGAAACTCATCCCGAAATCATAACACGCCTTTTTATCGTTTTCGTCAGGCACATGTTTAACGGATACAGACGGCTGAATAATTTCAAGGCCTAATTCTTTATAAACTTTTTCTATTGAAACTACCGCTCCTCCTGACCAGCCATACGAACCGAATGCCGCGGCAATCCTATTTTTCGGTTTAAGGCCTTTTAAAAAAGATAAAAACCCTGCCATAGTAGGCAACATATCATTATCATGAGTTGATGAACCGATAATAAAACCCTTTGAATCAAACATCTCTGCGATTATTTCCGTCAGGGATGTTTTATTAACATTAAACAACGCGACGTCCACACCGCTGTCTTTTATAGCATCGGCTATTTTTCCAGCCATGATTTCGGTTGAACCCCACATACTGTCAAATATAACAGTTACTTTTTGTTTTGACTTATTTTGCGACCACAACACATACGCGTCTATTATCTTTGAAACATTTTTACGCCATATTATACCGTGGCTTGTTGCCAAAACATTTATCTTTATGCCCAATTTTTTAACATCCTCCAGTTTTTTAAGTATTACAGGCGCAAGAGGCCACAGTATATTAGCGTAATACTTTATCGCTTCAGCCATCAGTATATCCCGGGAAACCTCGTCGTCAAATCTTTCGCTTGTAGCGTAATGCTGGCCAAAAGCGTCGTTTGAAAACAGGATTTTGTCTTCAGCGCAATAAGTAAACATGCTGTCAGGCCAGTGAATCATAGGTACCTCTATAAAATCCAGGTTTCTTTTTCCTATGTTCAGTTTATCGCCTGTTTTTACTACATGCACCATGTCAGAAGGAATATCGTAATTCTTTAAAAGCCCTTCTTTGCACTTGGCTGTGCTGTAAAGCTTTGCCTTTGGGCAAAGTTTAACAAGTTCAGGCAAGGAACCAGTGTGATCTGTTTCAAGATGGTTGACTACTATATAATCTATTTTCGCGGGATCTATTATGCTTTTTATATTGTCTATCCACTCCTTGGCAAAAGGCGCATATACTGCATCTACCAGCGTAATCTTATCATCCATTATAAGATAAGAGTTATAAGTAGTGCCTCTGGCTACAGTGTATGTATAACCATGGAAACGTTTAAGATTCCTGTCGATTGCGCCTACCCAGTAAACATCATTTGCTATTGTTACAGGCTTCATATTATCCTTCCATTACAAACTGATCTTTTCCTGCGCCGCACTCCGGACAAACCCATGTATCAGAAATATTTTCAAAGGCAGTGCCTGGTTTTACGCCGTTATCAGGATCTCCCTTTGCAGGGTCATATATATAATTACAAATCGTACATCTGTATTTTTTCATAACAACTACTTTAATTATGAAATATCAGTTTACCGCCCCAGATCAAAGCTATGCCTAAAGATATAAAAATGAGCTGCTTCAACGCCTTTTTCGGGTTAATCTCTTTTCCCAGCTCAGGCATAAGGTCTGTGCAGGCTATATATATAAATCCGCCTGCTGCAAAACCTAATATATGACTGGTAAGCCCCTCTATTCTGGCAGCAAAAATATAAACAATAAAAGCGCCCAAGAACGCTGTAAGCGCTGTCAAAAAATTGTAGAATAATGCCTTCATCCTGCTAAAACCTCCGTAACACAATATGCCAAAATCACCCAATTCCTGAGGTATCTCATGTAGCAGTATTGCAATAGTTGTGATTATGCCCAATGACCGGCTTGTTATAAACGCCGTGGCTATTATCATGCCGTCTAAGAAATTATGTATGCCATCGCCTATAAGGTTCATATATTTGAATGTATGAATATCACAGTCGCCCTTATGACAATGATACCAAAACAGAAATTTCTCCATGATAAAAAACAACATTATACCAAAAAGCACGGAAACGAAAATATTTTCGCCTGCTACATCAAATGCCTCAGGCAATATATCAAGAAATGCAGCCCCTAAAAGCGAGCCTATGGCAAAACTTACCAGTATAAAAAGGATTTTATCAAGGGATGTCTGCTTTTTTATAAAAAGCGTGAATATGCCTATTAAAGATACAAGGCTTACTATGGATATGCTTATTATTATATATAGGAGGGTCATGGTTAATTATTATACAATGTTACGCGTAAAAATTCAAGCTCAATAACCTTGGAAATTTTCCGTTACAACAGCCTCTGTCGGCATATGCAATTCATTTAGCAGTATATTTTTCATTGCGCTAACCATCTCCGGCGGTCCGCATATATAAAATCTTCTCTCAGCAAAATCAGGTATAGCTTCCTCTATTATATGGCTATCTATTCTGCCTATTTTACAATCTATGCTGCCTGCAGGCTCGCTAAGCACATTTACAAGTTTAAATTGCGGATTTGCTGCTTGCATATCCTCAAAATCCTGCCTGAACACTATATCATCCACTGTTTTATTCACATATAGCAAAGCTATGTTAAAGTCGAGTTTTTTATCAGTGGCGTACTTTATCATACTTCTTATCGGAGTAATGCCTATACCGCCTGAAAGAAAGGCTATTTTCAACGGCTTCTCATCAAGGATAAAACTACCCATAGGATACTCAATAAACACAGTATCGCCTGATTTTAAACCATCAAGCGCTTTTGAAAAATCGCTGCCTGTAAGCTTCTTTGTAACCTCTAAATATCCTGTCTCTGTGGGAGAATTTGAAATCGAAAGATATCTCTTTAACTTATTTTCTCCGATTTCAAGGCGTAAAAACTGGCCTGCCTTAAAAGGCAACTGCTGCTCCGGTAAAAAACGCAGGCTCCTTACATACTCTGCCCTTTTTATTACACTTACAACAATGGCTTTCTGCGGCTTCATATAATTTTAACCTATTTTTATCTCTTTCAATCCCTGCCATAGCCCGTGTATATTGCAATAGCTTGATGCGTATATTGCGCCCGGCTTGTCTGTCTTAAAACTAACCGAAACTTCCGGGTACGTATAAATACTGCTTGTGTCAGGCCCCTGAGCTGAAGCGCCATGCGCTGTGAAATCGGCCCTGACTATCTGGTACGGAAACTTTTCGCCTGTTGCCTGAAAATAAACCTCTATCCACGCTATATGATGTTCTGTTTTGTTTGGATGCGCTATACTTTTGCCAACGGTTGCCGTTATTTTAAAAAATTCGCCCTTTTTAATATTTTCCGGCGCGTCTATTACCGGGGCATGTTTCTCCGCCTTCCAGTCTGCGCTCTGAAATAAATCTTTTAATTCCGCCATGGTTAAATCCTCCAAATTTTACCAGCTATCTCGATTTGTAAAATTTGTCCCGAGTCACCAGATAGCACGTTTAGTGACGAGGGACTCATCTTTTCCTACTCAACATCTCTTCTAAGTCTTTTCTTGGGTTTCCTATAAGCCTTAGGTCGAACTTATCCTGCACCACCTGTAAAACATTTTTTGTAAAAAATGCGGGCGGCGTCGGACCTATATACATACCCTTTATACCAAGATACAACAATGTAAGCAATATGGCAACTGCTTTCTGCTCATACCATGAAAGCACAAAGCTAAGCGGCAGTTTGTTTACATCTGTATCAAAAAGTTTTGCTAAAGCAAGGGCTATTTGTATCGCCGAATACGCGTCATTGCATTGGCCAACATCAATAAGCCTTGGTATACCATCTATATCGCCAAAATCCAATTTGTTAAACCTGTATTTTCCGCAGGCAAGCGTTACAATAACGCAATCCTTTGGCACCATCTTGGCAAACTCTGTATAATAACTTCTGCCGGTCTTTGCCCCATCACATCCGCCTACTAAGAAAAAATGCTTGATCTTGCCTGATGTAACAGCAGCTTTAATTTTATCAGCAAGCCCAAGAACAGCTGTATAATGAAAACCTGTAGATACCTTTGTGCCTGCAGTATCAAGTAAAGGCGGCAGTGATTTTGCCATTTTTATAATCTGGCTGAAATCCATTTCTGTTATATGCTTTGCTCCGGGAACACCTGTAATACCCATAGTGAAAAGCCTGTCAAGGTATGTATCCTTATGCGGTATCTGCACACAATTTGTCGTAATCAAAATAGGGCCGCTAAAATATTTAAACTCATCCTTCTGATCCTGCCATGCCCCACCGTAATTACCTACGAGATTCTTAAATTTTTTTAATCCCGGATAACCGTGAGCAGGCAGCATTTCACCGTGAGTATAAATATTAACGCCTTCAGGTTCTGCCTGTTTCAAAAGTTTCTCCAGCGCCAAAAGGTCATGGCCTGTAACTAATATACCTGGGCCTTTCTTTGTGACTATTTCAACTATTGTTGGCACAGGATTTCCAAAGGCCTTCGTATGCGCATTGTTAAGTAATTCCATAATTTTAAGATTAATCCTACCGCAACGCAGCGCCATATCAAGGTGCTGATTTAAATCAAAACTGACGTTGGTCAACGTAGTAAACAACGCCTCGTGCATAAAGGCATCAACCTCTTCATCTCTTGCCCCAAACTCTCTTGCATGATACGCATACGCGGCAATGCCCTTTAAACCATATATTAATGTATCCTGCAGGCTGTGTATATCTTCATTTTTCCCGCATGTCCCGATTTTTGACGCGCATCCTGTGCCGCCTGCGGCTTGTTCACACTGATCGCAAAACATATTTTAACCCCCTGTTAAATCTGCCTTTAAACCGCAACCACCTTTTTTATCTCTGGCACATCTTTTTTTATCGCCTTCTCAACCCCATTAACCATTGTCATCTGCGACATAGGGCATCCGCTGCACGCGCCCTGAAGACGAACCTTAACAACTCCGCCTTCAACAGATACTAATTCTATACCACCTCCATCTGCCTGTAAATGCGGCCTTATGGTATTTAACGCTGCTTCCACTTTCTTCTTCAAATCATCCGCCATTTTCTATCTCTCTTTCCCGGTGCCAGGCACCGCATTTTAACCCATTGAAATTAAACAAGTTACAAACCAAAATATTCTAAAATCGGCTTTATTATAACCACTCCTCGCTTAATACCTTACCTTTCAAACTAACAATCATAGATTTAATAGGTATCTTTCTTTTTGCTGTTTGCGCTGCCTCCTGTGCTAAAGCAACCAGGCCATGGCAGCAAGGAACCTCCATAGTCATAACAGTAAGCGTGTTAATCTTTGCGTCATCTATAAGAGATTTTATTTTTTCTATATAAATCTCTTTGCCCTCGTCAAGCTTCGGACATGCAATCGCCAAACTTTTTCCTTTTAGATAATCTTTATGAAAATCGCCTACAGTATAGGCAACGCAATCCGCTGACAATAAAACATCTGCTTTCTGAAAATACGGCGCTATTGGAGATACAAGATGTAACTGTATAGGCCACTGCCTGAGCTGCGACTGCCTTGTGCCTTCTGCATCCCCTGCGCCTGCTTGTTCTTTTGTAAAGTCCATCATCCTTGAACCAGGGCATCCGGACATACCACCATGAACATGCTTTGGTTTTTCTACTTTCATATCTATCCCTCTTTCCTTTAAAAACTCAAGCGCTTCCTTATAATATTTATCCTGGCCGTGGCTTTTTAAATGTTCTAAGTGCGCCTTAATAGTATTTTCACCGTGCTTTACGATGTTTTCCATTGTTTTTTTCTCATCGTATTCAACGGCTTCTCTTTCCTCTATAGTAATGGCACCCTGCGGGCAATGCCCAAGGCAGGCGCCAAGCCCGTCGCAAAACAAATCGCTTATAAGCCTGGCTTTTTTATCTATCATTTGAATTGCGCCTTCAGGACAATTAGGTATACAAAGCCCGCAGCCATTACATTTATCAGAATCTATTTTTATTATCTTGCGTTTTGCCATACTCAACTCCCTTTTATCAGATCCTTTATCGTTATAGTGCCAAGCTCTTTTTTAACATATACTCCTATCGCATCCAGTTTTTTCTTAAATATACATTTTTTAACATCATGGCACGGCCCAGTTTTAAATGTATGCTCGCAAAGCATAAAAGGCCCCTGAAATACCTGCATGATATCTGTTATAAATATTTTATCTGCCGGTTTATTCAATCTGAACCCTCCGCATGGGCCCTTAAACGACAAAAGCAGGCCGCATTTATTCAGCGCCTGCAATATTTTACGCAAAAACGGCTTTGGTATCTTAAGGCATTTAACAAGATCTGTCACGCAGGCAATATCACCCTTTTTCTTATTTTTTGCTATGCAGCAAAGCGCTCTTATTGCGTAATCAGTATCTTTTGTTATAAGCTTCATGTTCTCGCTTTCGGCGGGGACACCTCTTTAAGAGGTGTCCCCGAAATTTTAAAGTGTGGCAGTTTAATGTCTTGCCAGGGACAAAATACTACAACCTTCTTTACAGTGCGCAACCGGGCGCAGCATATATCTGACAGTCACTTTCATATTACACCTCCAAATTTTACCCACTATCACGGGTAGTAAAATTCGTCCCGAGCCCCTCGCCGCAAGCATTTTATGTGCTGGCGTCTCGGGACGAGGGACTTCCTCTAACTGGCCAGTTCGGCCTTTACCTTGTCTGTATATTTTTTCGGGTCCTTGTTAAACGCTTCTACACAACCCGCACAGCAAAAACCTATCTTCTCGCCATTGACCACAGCATAATATTCTGTGTCTTTTGAAATCTCCCCTCCCATTACAGGGCATGTCCTATTTATAGGCACAAGCGCCGCTGCATCAACCTGACCGCCATTAACATTTGTCTTCTCGCCTGCATAACAGGTGCCGCACACAACGTAAGAAATACCTGAAAAAACAAACATAACAAGCGCTGTTAATGCTACTACTGTCATAATCCTCTTCATAAAAATCACCTCCAATTTTTCCAGTTATCACATCTTAAAAAATTGTCCCGAGTGACCAGCTATCTCGTTTAGTCGCGAGGGACTTTCTCATCTTTATAAATGATACCATATTAGTATCATATTGTCAATAAAAAAATACAAAGTATTTTTTTATTGATCCTGAGCCCCTTTTTTGGGACGAAGGATCTTTTTTAACGCATAAAAATACAAAGTATTTTTTCAAGACGTCTCGCTGCGTTTTCGCAGGCGGCTTTCAAATATAGCATAAAGAGTAGGCACAAAAAGTAAAGTAACCAGGGTTGAAACTGAAAGCCCGCCTATCATAGTAATACCTAAAGGCTGCCATGTCTCAGACCCTTCTCCGCGCGAAAGCGCAAGAGGCAGGAGCCCGGCAAGCGTTGTTATAGTTGTCATTAAAACCGGCCGCAGCCTTTCCTTGCCGCCTGTTGTAACTGCTTCAATCATTGACAGCCCGCGGCTGCGCAAAATATTTATATAACTTATAAGCACTATGGCATTATTGACAACAATACCCATCAACATAATTATTCCCAAAAATGTAATAAGGCTCAATGTTGTGCCTGTTAAAATAAAAGCGACAAACACGCCTGTAAAAGTAAACGGCACTGCAAACATGACTATAAATGGATCAAGTAAAGATTCAAACTGCGCTGCCATAACCATATATACCAGCATGATGCCTAAAAGCAAAAGAAGCGTCAAGTCCCTGAATGCTTTTTGCTGCTCTTCTGCTTCTCCTCCAAAATTTATCATTATATCATCCGGCATCGTCAGTTTATCAAGTTCTTTTTTGATGTCATCCTTAATCTTTCCTGCAGAGCGGCCGTAAACGTTGCACTCCACCCTTAACACCCTTTCCCTGTTCTGCCGCTCTATTTCAACAGGGCCTGCGGCCTCGTAAACCTTGGCAAAATTTGAAAGCCGCACCTGTTTTCCTGTTACAGGAGAAACTATTGACATGTTCTCTACATCCTCTATCTTCGAACGCGACGCCTCTTCAAGCCGCACATTAATATCATAGGTTTCGCCTTTTTCCCTGTATTTTGTTGCTGTAGAACCTTCTATGTAAGTATTGATTGTAGACGCTACTGTATTCATAGTAAGGCCAAGAAGTGCAGCCTTTTGCCTGTCAACTTTTATCCTCAACTCAGGCCTGCTTATATCCCTTGATATACTGGCGTCAACCGCGCCGGGCGTGCTTTCTATAATACGTTTTACCTTTACGGCAAATGCGCCTGTCTCCAGAAAAGAATGGCCTATAATTTCAACCTGGATTGCCTTGCCGCCAAGGCCTGTTATCATACTGCCTATCGGATTACCAGTGGCAACATCAATCTTCATCACGCCCGGTATCTTCTGTATCTGAGCCCTTACAACCTGGCCCACTTCTTTAACCGAACGCTTTCTTTCTACCTTTGGCAGAAGTTTCGCGCCGCTTCTTACAACATGCTTTCCGGCTGCTCCGCCCATTACCCTGCCCTGGCCCGAGGTCTCTCCGCTTCTGACATAAATAAATTTTGCCTCAGGCACATATTTCTGAAATATGTCCTCTATCCTTTTTGCCACCTTATCCGTTTCTTCAAGCCGCGTGCCAAGGGCCAACTCAACGGTTACACGGATATCTCCGGAATCCTCCTCGGGAATAAATTCATGGCCTATAAAACGCGTTAACAATAAACTTACTATAAACGCTGCTGTAAACGTTATGATAACAATTTTCTTATGGCGCAGGCAAAACCTGAGCGCCTTTGAATAAAAATCTTCCCAGCCGGCAAACATTTTTTCTGACAATCTGTAAAATCCTGTTTTAGAAATAACCCGTCCGGGTTTTAACATCTTAGAGCAAAGCATCGGCGTAAAAGTAGTAGCTGTAAAAAGCGACGCAATAAGCGTAACTGTCACTATAACCGCAAGCTCCCCGAACATTATACCCACAACGCCTGTTATAAAAAACATCGGCAGAAATACCATTACAGTAGTCATTGTAGAAGCGCCTATCGCCAGAAAAATCTCTGATGCGCCTGACATGGATGCTTCCTTGGGACTCTTGCCCTTTTCGATGTGGCGCGAGATATTATCCACGACAACAATGGCATTATCAACAACCATTCCCGCGGCTATTGCCAGAGATGAAAGGCTTATTACATTTATAGTCTTGCCGCTTAAAAAAAGATATATAAACGCGACCAGAAGCGAAAAAGGTATTGTAAGCGCTATTATTATGCTGCTTGAAAGCCTCCTTAAGAAAAACCACACAACAAGTATTACCAAAAATATCCCTATCCATACAGTACTCTTAAGCGACTGCAGAGCGCTTACAATATCTTTTGATGTATCAAAAATTATATACATATTGACATCTGCCGGCAGCGTCTTTTCAACCTGCTTAAGCCGGTTTTTTATCATGGTCGCTACTTCAACAGTATTTGTGCCTGTTTGCTTCTGCGCCATCAGTAATAATGACGGCTGCCTGTTAAACCTGATCTTCATTAATTCTTCTTTAAAACTGTCCTCAACGCGCGCTACATCCTTAAGATAAACATACTTGCCGTCACGCGTTCCTATTATAATCAGGTTTATGTCATCAGGTGTTGCAAATTCACCCGGTAGCCGCACAAGGTAGTCAGTGAGCCCGGACTTTATGCTGCCTAACGGCTGGGTAACATTTTCCTGTTTTAGCGCCTTATCTATATCCAGCACTGAAAGCCCATAACCTTCAAGCCGCTGCCTGTTTATTATAATATTGATCTGTCTTTGCAGCCCGCCAAAAATCTGCACGGTTCCCACGCCCGGCAGCTGCCTTAAACTGTCGCCCACTCTTTTGTCTATAATGTCGTAAAGGTCAGGATAATTCTGCTGGGCAGTAACCCCCATAAAAATAATAGGTGTGCTGGCTGTGTTAAATTTAAATATAAATGGATTATCCATTTCATTGGGTATATCAGGCAGAAAACGCTTGGTAAGCTCTATGCGGTCGCGGATATCGTTAGATGCCTCGTCGAGATTTGTACCCCATTTAAATTTAAGGGTTATTAACGATATGCCTTCTATTGAACGCGATGTGAGCTTTTCAATCCCAGGCGTTGTGGCAAGCTGATTTTCCAATGGCTCAGTAACCTTTATTTCAACATCTTCGGAACTTGCGCCCGGATAAGAAGAAATAACCGTTATTGCCGGAGGTTCAATCTCAGGCATCATATCAATGCCAAGTTTTGTTAAACTGTAAAAGGCCACTATTATGATGCCTAAAAATATCATCAGGTTCGTGACTGGCCTTTTAACTCCAAATTCAGGCAAACTGCTCATATCTCTACTCCTCTGCCTCAACTGCCATACCGTCTTTAAGGCGCTGCTGGCCCATTATCACAACTAAATCTGTCTCTTTCAGGCCTGCGGTAATCTGGACATACGGGCCCTGCCTTACCCCGAGCCCGACTTTTTTAAGCGCCGCCTTATTGTCCTCAACGGTATAAACATAAACCTCCGGCTCTCTTCCTAAAAGCGATTCTTTTAAAACAACCGGCACTACCTTGTGTTCTTGTATAATAAGCCTTATATTGGCAAACATTCCTGAATTAAGGCGATGCTCCTGATTATCTATTGTTATTTCAACAGGCGCTGTGCGCGTTACCATATCAACAATGGGCGTTATTTTTGTAATCACACCTTTAAAGTCTTCGTTGACATACGCGTCAACATTAATTATTGCCTCCTGAGCCAGGGTTATCCTGGGAATATATTTTTCCGGCAAATCAAGGATTATTTTTACCTTATCCATATTAATCGCCAAAGCAATTGGCGTTTGCGGTGAAACACTCTGGCCTATATCAACATAGATCTCTCCCAAAATGCCGTTCATCGGGCTTTCAACTGGTGCCTTTTCAAATTTCAGCCCTACTTCGTCACGATCAATATAAGCCAGCGTCTCGCCCTTTATTATTATATCGCCGTCTTTTTTTAATTTTTCAATAATCTTTCCGCTGACCTTCGAATAAACAACTGCTTCATCCTGCGCTTTTATATTGCCTACATATTCAATGGCCTCGCTAAGATCCCTGACTTGCACCCTGCTTACTTTTACAGGAATAACCTTAAGGCCTTCCTGTTTAGCTGTTTCGGTTTTTTGGCACCCTGCTGTAAACAAAAAAAGAATTAACGATAAAAACATAACTTTTGACTTCATTGTATCCCCCCTGTTGCCTTGACAAAACTTTCACTTGCTATTGTATAATTATATAATGCTTGTTTATAATTAAAAATCGATACGCGATATCCGAGCGATATATCATCCAAATCAAGCGAGCTTAACATACCAACCTTGTATTTATCTTTTGCTGTCTGAAAAGTATCGCGGTATAAATCAACTTCTGCTTTTGAGGCATCTATTTTTACAAATGAACCCTTTAAATCCAAATACGCCTGTTTTAATTCCAACGCTATATCCTTTACTGTCTTGTCCTTAAAAAGCTGGGTCTGTTTTAAATCAGCTATTGCCTGATCAACCTTTGCCTTTGTTGCCCAGCCATCAAATACAGGCCATGAAAACGTAATACCCACCACGCTGTAATCCTGCCAGCCCTTCCCCGGAGTAAATGTTAATGATGCATTAGAACGGCTGTAATAATCCCACGACGCGTATACGCTTGGCCTTGCGCTCGCCTTTGCCACTTCAATGGATTTTTTATCCGCCTGCTCTTGCGCTGTATACTGCTTTATCTCTGGCCGGTCCTGGATCGCCTTAAGAAAGGCTTTGTCAAACGCAAATTCCTTCTCATCATATATAAATTCACCTTCGGGTATTATTTTTGCGTCTTTATCAAGGTATAAAATATTATTCAACAACTCCTGGCCGCTTGCCACCTGATTTAAAGACGCCCGATACGCTTCTTTTGCATTGGCAAGCGATGACTGCACATTAAGTATATCCTGCCTTGATGTCTCGCCTTTATCGTAACGCTTTTTAAGCATAATAAGGTGTTCTGTAGAGTTTGTCAATATAGCCGCATTTAACCTGACGTAATCAAGCGCCAATAAAAGCGTGTAAAAGGCCTTTTTTACGTTTAATACGGTTTCAAGTTTTGTTTTATCAAGCAGCGCCTCTTGCGCCTTTAAAGAATATTTGTCGCGGCTTACCGAAGCAACTGTCTTACCACCTTTATATATATACTGCTTAAGAGTTGTCTGGGTCTTTGTCTCGGGTATACTCTTCGCATAATAATCCATTGTGCTTACGCGGCTTGCCGTAAAATCAAGCGTGGGGAAAAATCCTGCCTGCGCCTCGGATATCTTTGACTGCGCTATTTTTACATCCTCTGCCTTTAATAAAATATCCCTGTTCTGCCTTAAGGCAAGCCCCACAGCTTCATCAATGTTTAAAAGGACCTCTTCTGCCCTGAGATTGCAGCTTGAGCCTGTTATCATTAAAAATACTATGAAAAATAAAATAATCTTTTTCATTATTCGCCTGTAAATTCTTTATCGTTTGTGAGTATACTATGGATACGTGTAATTATCTTTAAATAATCTCCGCGCTCTTTCTCGGATATCATGCCGAATACCTTTATAATAGCTGCCCTGCGCTGTTCTTTTATCTTTTTTACAAGCGCTGTACCCTTCGGCGTTAATTTTATATTTATCACGCGCCGATCTTTTAAATCATATAGCCTCGCCACTAAACCATCCCTTACCATCCTATTTACAATACCGGTCATTGCCGCTGTACTGACGCTCATAAAGCGGGCCGCGTCAGTCATCTTAGCCTGGCCGCGGCCATTTATAAAACCCATCACAAGAAACTGCGGCAATGTAATCTTTCCTTTATACAGCTCCTCGGAATTACGCCTTGAAAACTCTCTTATCAAAACAGGCATAATCTCGTTAAGCTCATCCGCAAAATTGTGTAAGGACATTGGTTTCATGGTCAATTTCATTAACTATATAAACTATTAACTACTATAATTATTAACTACATTAACAATTATACCATAAAAAAGCCGTTTGTCAACGGCTTTTTTACCGGTGCCAGGCACCGCGTTTTAAGTTGTCTATTTTCAATATGTTACAATTGATTTTCTACCGGAATCTCGTTTTTTAAAATAATACGCGAAGTGATCTCTGCCGCCTTTCTACCCGAATAAAGCATACCGGCAAATGTCGGGCCCATACGCGGGATACCCCATACAGCTGAAACTGCCATGCCGGCCACTATTAATCCAGGGTAAACCTCGCCGGTATTATTAACAATTAAATCCTCTGATGTATTGGCATCCATGGCCCCTGTGCCTTTAAGTTTAAGCAAACCTTTTTTCTCCAGGCTCCTTGCAACATACGCATCATGCCCGGTTGCATCAATAACAACCTTTGCCTCTATTGAAATCGGATCAACACATGAAATCTGCCTGGGAAGCGCTGAGACAGGAGCCCAATTAATAACAATGCCTTTCACCCTTTTATCTCTCAAAACCACGTCATCAAACTTCGTCATGTTTAAAATCCTCGCGCCCGCATCGCAGGCCGCTGAGATAAGCTTGGAACATGCATTGGGCCCATCTGCCGTTAACAAGCCGTCTAAAGTCTTCTTATAAGGTATATTTAATTCATCAAGCATCTCTTCGGCAGGTGAGCGAAACGTAAGCGTATTCATAAGATATCCGCCTATCCAGAAACCGCCACCAAGATAATTATTAACCTCTATCACAAGCACCTTAATGCCTTGTTTTGCTAAATCCCTTGCTGCAACCAACCCGCTCGGGCCTGCGCCTACAATAATTACATCTGAAACAATGTAATCACTAAACCAACTGTTAAATTCGCTTAATATCGCCCTGCTTATCTTTGCATCGCTCACCTCT
>PFHB01000054.1 GCA_002783585.1 Candidatus Omnitrophica bacterium CG_4_8_14_3_um_filter_43_15 | reverse complement strand
ATCCCCCAGACAATGGCGCTTGAACTTAAGATGTAAAACAACGCGAATAACGGCCTTGTTTGCGGTGCGTCTTTAAATTTTGCGGCAGCAAACATTGTCAGGCATAAAAATATAAACCCGTAACCGGCGTCGCCTATTAAAATACCGAAAAATACCGAAAGAAACACAAGAAACCAGAGGCTTATATCAAATTCTTTATACCCGGGCACAATCTCAAGCACTTTAAACACAGGGCTGATAATAGATACCCATTCCGGGTTGCGTATTAATGTCGGCACATCATCGCTGGCAGAAGGGTCATTTATAATTATGCCCCATTTTTCTTTTTTTGCTTCGTTAAAAAGCATATCTGCGCGATCCTGCGGCACATACCCGCTTAGATAAACCAAATCTTGCGCCTGGCCCATACCTCCCAGCGCCTGGTGAAACTCCAGCTGTTTATAAAGTTCTTTTCTGGCCTCTGACAGGCGCCTTACGCAGCAGGCGCGCTTTTGAAGCTCATCTATAATGGATTTTATAACAACCTTATCCTCGATGAGCTTTTGCCGCATAATCTTAAGGCCTGTCCTGGGAAGCTTGAGCTGCTGGAAACCAACATCAATTTCACTTGTTGATATAACGGCTGTATTAATCACCCCCTGAGAGCGGGATATTTTTTTTATTATTATGCCTTGCGGGAGATTTTTAATCTCATTTGCAGGGATCCGGTAAAGGCGGATAAAAATATTTTCATGCGCCAGGCGGCTGATGGCGTCAGGATTAAAATCACCCCACTCCTGCCATATGCCTATTTCTTTCGAAATCCTCCTTGAATACTCCTGTAGCTGCTCCAGGCGCTTGTATAAATCTATTACATGCCTTGCTGTTTTGCGCCAATCGTAAACATCTTCTTTTAAAGCAGGCGCGAAATGTTTTTTATCTTTAAAACCAGATAGCGTAGCCTCGGCCTGTTCCATAAGATTTATATCATCTTTTACGCGCGCCACGTCTGCGCCGTCAGGCACGGTTACATGCTCCACATGCACTACGCCCAAAGCCCGCAATGCTGCCACAGAACTTGCAGCATCTTTGGCTTGCGCCACTATTGTCGCCTTCTTCATCGGAACTATCATACTAAAACCATTTCCTGGATTTTGCGCTTTGCCATTTTACAACGGCCCACAGCATTTGTCATCTGATCGCCTATATATATCTTTATGCGCCTGATTGCCTCTTCTGCCTGGGGGATTTTTACTTTTTCAAACAGATTAACCCGCTGCGTTGTTACGCGCAGGTGGCGCCTTAATATTTCTATGCCGGTTTTTATGCTTGTAAACTCTTCCTGCAATGAAATCAGCTGCCTTAACGCCTCAATGCCGGCGTCAACCCACAAAGGTGTTTTAAATAAATCATATTCAGCGTTTTTAAACCTCACTTGTTGAAAAACCGGAATATCAGCGCCGGCGATATTTTTTGACCCGATAGCTATCTCTTCCGATAACAGCTGTTTCTTTATATCAGTTAGGCCATCAGGCCTGGCAAGGCCGATCCATTTTTCTATGGCGGCCTTTTTTGTTTCGACATAATGCTCTTTTTCTTCCAGAAGCACCAGTTGCTTTAAAATCTCCATCTGCAGCTGCTGTTTTTTAAGCTGCAGCGTCGGCAAATAACGCCTGTACGCCCCGAGCGCGTCGCGCTGTTTTTTTAACTCGCCTTTTGTAAACTTTATCTTAGGCATTTTGAAATTTCCAGTGCTTCTCTATCATCGACTTTTTTATGCCGGTCTCTTCAGGCTCAAAACAATCGCTTAAAATCCGCCAGCCCAAATCAAGCGCGGATTCAAGCGGAATATTTACCTCTAAAGACATCATCTCTTTTTCAAAACGCCTGCCGTATTTCAAAAGTTTCTGATCCCACGCGCTCATCTGAAAACCCATAGCCTGTTTTTCAATGGCCTCGCGGTAGCTGGCAAAAAGCTGTATCATTGTATCCATTATAGCCCTGTGATCGTCGCACGTTTTACCGTTTACCTGCTGCTTTAAACGGCTTAAAGAACCAAACGGCTCGATAACGCCGCCCTTAAGATAAAACTGGCCCTCTGTTATGTAACCGGTATTATCAGGCACAGGATGAGTAACATCATCGCCGGGCATCGTGGTGGCTGCAAGTATGGTTATGGAGCCGGCTGTATCAAAATCCACTGCCTTTTCATAACGCGCCGCAAGCTGGCTGTATAAATCGCCGGGATAGCCGCGGTTTGACGGCACCTGCTCCATTGTTATGGAAACTTCTTTAAGCGCGTCGCAGAAATTCGTCATATCAGTAAGTAACACCAGGACCCGCTTGCCATTTAAAGCAAACTGCTCGGCAACAGCAAGGCTTATGTCAGGCACAAGAAGACACTCAACAACAGGGTCAGACGCGGTATGAATAAAAAACACGGACTTTGATAAGGATCCGTGCTCCTGCAGCTTGTCCCTGAAAAATAAATAATCATCGTATTTTAAGCCCATGCCGCCTAAAACTATTATATCAACCTCTGCCTGCGTTGCGATGCGGGCAAGCACATCGTTGTACGGCTCGCCTGCTATTGAAAAGATGGGAAGCTTTTGCGATTCAACCAGTGAATTAAAAACATCTATCATGGGAATGCCTGTGCGTATCATTTTATTCGGTATCACCCTTTTTACAGGGTTTACAGGCGGCCCGCCGATGTCTATCCGGTTATCTGTAAGCTGGGGGCCTTTATCCAGCGGCTCGCCGCTGCCGTTAAATATACGGCCTAAAAGATCGCTGCCGCTTGCAACACGCATCGGATGCCCCAAAAATCTAACTTTATCCTCTGTTGATATGCCCTTTGAGCCTGCGAAGACCTGAAGCGAAACCCTTTTGCCGTCAATGCGTATAACCTGCGCTAGGGACCTGCCGCGCCTTATGGCTATTTCGGCAATATCCATGTAGCCGATACCCTCTGCCTCGACGGTAATAACGTCGCCTGTTATCTCTACGATGTTTGTGTAAATTTTATGCATAGGCCTTTTATCTCTTTCTCTGTCCGGGTGAAATCCTCAGAATCCCAAACACTTGAATTCCAGCCTTTAAACAACTGCCTTAGTTTCTGAAAAAACTTCAGCGCCTCTTCCTTACTGCTGTGATTAAAATCAGGCCGCAAAATATTATCATATATAAAACTGAATATATATTCCTGCCTTTCTTTTGGCGTGGACTCGTCAATCTCATCAAAGGCGTTTTGCTGCAAATAAACAAAATCAAAAAACTCGCCCTTTAAATAATCTATATAATCGGCCAGGGACGTGCCTTCTTCGCCTACAACCTTCATCATCTGGGCCACGTCGCTGCTTTTACGCAGAGCCCTGTGCCCTGCCTCTTTTTGTTTGGCGCCTATAAAACCTTTATACTTGCTCCAGCTTATCAAAGGGTCTATCGCCGGGTACCTGCGCGCATCAGAGCGCTCGCGCGATAAACCGTGAAACGCGCCGACAACCTTAAGCGTTGCCTGTGTTACCGGCTCCTCGAAATTTCCTCCTGCGGGGCTTATTGTGCCGCCTATGGTAACAGAGCCTATTTTATTGTCATTAAGCCTGACGCTGCCGGCGCGCTCATAAAAAGACGCTATGCGCGACTCTAAGTACGCGGGAAATGCTTCTTCTCCTGGAATCTCTTCAAGCCTGCCTGACATCTCACGCATCGCCTGCGCCCATCTTGATGTTGAATCAGCCAGAAGAAGAACGTTTAACCCCATCTGTCTGTAATATTCGGCTATCGTAACCGCTGTGTAAACGCTTGATTCTCTTGCTGCAACAGGCATTGAGCTGGTATTACATATGATTACCGTGCGGTCGCTTAAGGGTTTGCCTGTTTTGGGGTCTTTTATATTGGGAAATGTCTTTAGGGTTTCTACAACCTCGCCTGCGCGCTCGCCGCAGGCAGCTATTATCACTATATCAACCTCAGCGTGGCGGCTGGTCAACTGCTGCAAAACCGTCTTGCCTGCCCCGAAAGGCCCTGGTATACAGTAGGTGCCGCCGCGACTAACCGGAAAAAGAGAATCTATAGTGCGCATCTTTGTAACAAGCGGCTCTTGCGGCTTTAATTTTTCCGCGTACGCCTTAATAGGAATCTTTACAGGCCACTTTTGCTGTAAAAACACTTCGTGAGTTTTACCATTGGCATCCTTAAGGCCTGCGATCGGATGTTTAAGATTATATTTTCCTTTGGCGGCAATGCTTATAATATCAAGGTTTCCTTTTAAACCAAACGGAACCATTATGTAATGCGTAAATATCTTTTCCTTTACAGCGCCAAGCTTATCTCCTGCGCGGACAATTTCCCTGGCTTTTTTAACAGGCGTAAAATCCCATTCTGTTTCATCGGCAAGCGGGTCTATATAAACGCCTCTTTTTAAAAAGAACCCGCATTTTTCAGCCAGCCACGGCAGGGGGTTCTGAAGGCCGTCAAATATCTGGCCAAGAAGGCCCGGCCCCAGCTCCACATATAATAACTCTCCGGTAAACTCAACCTCGTCATCAACTTTAAGCCCCTGGGTGCTTTCATACACTTGCAGGTGGGCAACATCAGCCTTAACCCGGATAACCTCGGCCTTTAAGCGTTCTTCGTTACAGATAATATAAGCAACCTCGTTTTGCACCACAAACGTATCTGTCTGCGCTGAAACCATGTTGCCATTTATCTTGACTATGCGGCCTGTGCGATTTTTAACCATTGGTCAAAACCTCTTCCAGTAAAATACTTTTGTTTGCTACGGCTATTTTTTCCCATCTTTGGAGGATGCGCAGCTTGAGCGCATAAATAATCAGAAAATCTATGTCAAAATAATGCCCGAACAACAGCTCATCCAAAAATCTCCACCTTTGCTCATCCAGATATTTTTCGGCATCTAGTATGGACGGATTTCTGCATGCGTTGGCGGCAATAACAGCTATGCCTGTATCTGTTGATGCGCCCTCGCGCAGATAAACCAAAGGATCCTTGTGTATACGGCCTGCGCGAATCTTTACAAGTTCATTGCGCAGGGCTGTGTCAAATGCCTGCCATTGTAACAGACTGGGATTTTCTAACAACATCGTATCAGCTTCCGATACCAGGCCTTCACACATCTTTAAAAACCTCTCTGAAGTAAATGGCGGTTTTGCCCCGAAGTGAAGCATCGGCAGGCTTGAAGCAAGATAAATATAATATCCGGGCATGTCAGCCTTTCAGTATTTCAGACAGTTTCGGTTTAAGATATACGCCTATGTATTCGGCAAGCGCCTTGTCAGTAAAGTCATACTGGGACTTACCGGCATCAAAGCTTATGGTAAATCCAACGGATATTTCATCTGAGGCCCTGACAACAATGCCTTTTTTGGCCTCTTCTTTAAGTTCTCCTAAAAGGCCTTTCTCAAGCGAAACAATAACGCTTGAACGCTCCTTGCCTGAGAGGTCTTTGATAAAAGAACTTATAATCTTTGATACTTCATCCGCTGACAGCGCCTCTTTTACGCGGGCATTCACCAGCCTGCCAAGCACTGCATCAATTTCCTGGCGCAGGTTTATAATCATATCCCTGGCTGCCTGCTTAAGAAGCGCCTCTGTTGCCTGCCTGGCCCTGGCTGTTTCATTCTTTGCCTCGGTAATAACGCTCTCCGCGTCAAGTTTTGCCTTTTCCAGAATACGCCTGGCCTGATTTTTTGCCTCGGCCTCTATCTTGGCAGCGCTTTCTTTGGCAGCATCAACGCCTTCTGTTTGTATTTTTTCTATTAAAGCATTAAGATCTTCCGGCATAATAACCTCGCTACTTTCTGCTGCCCGGTTTTGTTACAGGCAGCCCCTTTTTGCATAATGGGCAATCTTTTTCTTCGTAGGTTTTTACTTCTACTTTTGCAAGCGGCTTAAATGGCGCGTTGAATTTTGCGGTACCATTGCTTCTATCTATTATGCTGGCTACGCCGGCAACCTTACCGCCTTGCGCAGCTATAACCTCTATAACTTCATTAGTTGAAAGGCCTGTGGTAACAACGTCCT
>PFHB01000036.1:7620-13563 GCA_002783585.1 Candidatus Omnitrophica bacterium CG_4_8_14_3_um_filter_43_15 | reverse complement strand
ATATATAGTATAACATTATAAATTAGGGAAAAGGAGGTTTTTATGCGCCGTGGATTTACTCTGATAGAGTTATTGATAGTAATCATAATCATAGGTATATTGGCTACCATGGCAATACCTCAATATACAAAGATGGTTGACAAGGCAAAAAGGGTAGAAGCCATTACAATGCTAAGCAGCATCGGCACGGCATCGATAATGTATTATATTCAGTATGGTATGACTACATCTACTGTAGATGACGATTATCTTGATATAACAGTGCCATCAGGCAGCAAATGGCAATATAATAATACGTCGAATACCACCGCTCCAAAATGGATTTACACATGGGTGGCGCAAGGTAAAGGCAACGGAGTGGATACTAACTGGAAAGTTAAGATGGATGTAGAGATGCCTGATGGAAACAAGGCATTCTACGAAAGCAAAAACGCTACAGAGAGTTACAAGCCTGTATATCCATAATAAATAACATAAATGAAAGGGGGGCAACATGAGGAAAGGTTTTACGTTAGTGGAATTGTTGATAGTAATAATCATCATTGGTATTTTGGCAACTATGGCAATACCTCAATATACAAAGATGGTTGACAAGGCAAAAAGGGTAGAAGCTATTTCAAACGTAAGCAGCATAGGCACAGGATCGATATTGTATTATGTGCAATATGGAAAGGTGACCGGCGCAACCGCCGATTTAGATGTTACCGTTGATACAAGCAAGTGGACTTATGCAGGCACAACAGCTGATACTTCTATGACATGGACAGCAACTAGGACAGGAGATACCAACAAGAAGGTTAGAGTTGCTGTAATAGTACCTTCCGGGAATAAGGCGATAGAATATACAACTAATGGCGGCGCTGCTAGTAGTGATTGGACTAGTATTTAATAAAATTTAATATAAATCTTCAGGACGCGGCGCAATTCCGCACTGGTGGTAAAATCCCCCGAGGGGGATAAAAGCCCACGAGCCCTAAAAAGCAGATCCGGCGAGATTCCGGAGCCAATAGTATAGTCTAGATGGAAGAAGAAGGCACAAATTTTAATTTGGGTCCTGAAGATATTTTTCTTCAGGACCCATTTATTTTAGGAGAGATATGTTTAATTCGATTGCAGAAATAATAGAAGATATAAAAAATGGCAAGATTGTTATAGTGGTGGATGATGAGTCCAGGGAAAATGAGGGTGATTTGGTTATTGCTGCCCAACATGCTGACCCTGAGGCGATAAATTTTATGGCAACCCATGGCAGGGGGCTTATCTGTATCCCCATGCTTTCAAACCGGCTTGAAGAGCTGGAAATTCCGCCTATGCCAAATGCCAGCCGCACGCCTTTTGGCACAGGATGGTGTATGTCTGTTGACGCAAAATACGGCACAACAACAGGTATATCAGCGCATGACCGCTCAAAGGCGGTTAAGGTTATGCTGGATGCTGTAACAAAACCGGATGATTTGGTCAGGCCCGGCCATATATTTCCGCTGCGCGCAGCAGACGGCGGCGTTCTTGTGCGCGCAGGCCATACCGAGGCAGCGGTTGATCTTGCCCGCCTTTGCGGATTATATCCGGCAGGCGTGATCTGCGAAATAATGAATGACGACGGCACTATGGCGCGCACAGGGCAGCTTATTGAATTTGCAAAAAAGCATAATCTGAAGATATGCAGTATTGCTGAGCTTATAAAATACCGTTTAAAATCAGAAAAATTGATAAAACGTATTGAAGCAACAAAATTGCCTACGGAGTTCGGGGATTTTGATTTGATTATGTATGAGTCGTTGGTTGACGGTTCTGGGCATCTGGCTCTTGTTAAAGGAAATTTTTTGGCGCGTAATAGCGTTTTAGCCAGGGTTCATTCACAATGCCTGACAGGCGATGTGTTTGGTTCAAAGCGCTGCGATTGCGGTGAACAGCTTTACAGGTCAATGGAGCTTATTAATAAAGAAGGCGCGGGCGTTATACTTTATATGCGCCAGGAGGGCCGCGGCATAGGCCTTGATAATAAGATAAAGGCATATGCCTTGCAGGATAAAGGCCTTGATACGGTCCAGGCCAATGAGGCATTGGGGTTTGATGCTGATTTGCGCGATTACGGCATAGGCGCTCAGATTCTGGTTGATTTGGGCATAAAAAAGATCAGGCTACTGACAAATAATCCGAAAAAAATAGTCGGGCTTGAAGGTTACGGCCTCCAAATAACAGAACGCGTGCCTATAGAGATGGAGCCGAATTGCGCTAATCAGAAATATTTAAAGACAAAAAAAGAAAAACTCGGACATTTATTAAAATTAAGTTAAAGGAAGTCCCTCGCCACTAAACGTGCTATCTGGTGGCTCGGGACAAATTTTGCCGAATACGGCATACCGTGAACGGGACTAAACGTGATAGCGGGAAAATTTGGAGGAAATTTCAATGGTAAAGGTAATAGAAGGGCAATTGACGGCAAAAGGGAAGAAATTTGCGGTGGTGGCTTCGCGGTTTAATGATTTTATAACCAGGAAGCTGCTTGAGGGCGCTTTGGATGCGATAAACCGCCATGGCGGTGATGAGAAAAACGTTGAGGTTGTTTGGGTGCCTGGCGCATTTGAGGTGCCTTTGGCAGCCAGCAAACTGGCTAAATCAAACAAGTTCGACGCTGTTATATGCCTTGGCACTGTGATAAGAGGCTCAACCCCGCATTTTGATTATATAGCCAGCGAGGTGGCAAAGGGCATAGCCCAGGTCGGGCTTGCAACAGGCGTACCTGTTTCATTCGGCATAATCACAGCTGATTCTCTTGAGCAGGCAATAGAGCGCGCAGGCGCAAAGCAGGGTAATAAAGGCGCTGACGCGGCTTTATCAGCAATAGAGATGGCGAACGTAATCGCGCAAATATAATCAAGGAGTTAAAATGCGTAAGCGGACAAGGGCAAGGGAGTGCGCTTTACAGGTTTTGTATCAGATAGACGTGACGTCTGATTTGCCGCAGGATTCTTTAGAGGCGTATTGGGCTGAGAACGATGAGCCCCAGGAGATAAGGGAGTTTGCGTCTAAGATAGTTTGCGGCACGCAGGAAAAAAAAGATGACATAGACAAAATTATAAGCAAATATGCCGAAAACTGGACCTTGCAGCGAATGGCTGTTGTTGACAGGAATATCCTGCGTCTGGCGGCATACGAGCTTTTGTATTGCCCGGACACGCCTCCTAAGGTTTGCATAAATGAGGCGGTTGAGCTTGCCAAGAAATTTGCAGACCCTGATTCAGGCAAGTTTGTAAACGGTATATTAGACGGAATTCACAAAGAGACCAAAAAAGATGCAAAATGAAAAATTAGTAGATCTGCATGTGCACACCAGGTTTTCCGACGGGACTTTTACGCCCAAAGAGGTTGTTGATTATGCGCTTGGTATTGGTTTGTCAGCCATTGCTATTACAGATCACGACACCATCGGCGGCATAGCCCCGGCATTAAAGGCAGCCAACGGCAGGGATATCCAGATAATACCAGGCATTGAATTTACAACAGAGTTTGAGGATCAGGAAGTGCATATGCTGGGGTTTTTCATTGATTACCTGGACAGCAATTTTATTAAACAGCTGAAGGCGCTTTTGGTTTTAAGGGAAAAAAGAATGTTTAAGATGCTTGAGCGCCTTGTGAAAAAAGGCGTAAATTTGAATATTGATGATGTGAGGGTTGTTGCAGGCGAAGGTTCTGTGGGCCGGCTGCATCTTGCAAAGGCGTTATTTCAGAAGGGTTTCGTAGCGTCGGTACAGCAGGCTTTTAATGTATACATAGGCGCAGGTAAGCCATGTTATGTAAAGGGTGACAGGATAAGCCCTATTGATGCGATAAATATGATAAATAAGTCAGGCGGCGTTGCAGTCCTTGCGCATCCTAATACAATGGGAGATGACGGTTTTATATCAAAATTTGTCAAGGCAGGGCTTAAGGGTATTGAGGTTTATCATCCAGATCATAATCTAGCAGCAGTGAACCACTATAAAAATATCGCGCAGGAATACGGGCTTATTCCAACAGGCGGCTCGGATTGCCATGGCTATGGTAAAGGCAAGATTTTAATGGGCACGGTTACAATGCCGTATGAAATTTTAGAGAAATTAAAAAATGCAAGATAAAAAATATATGCGCCGGGCATTGGAACTTGCGCAAAGAGCAACAGGCAGGACAAGCCCTAACCCGATGGTAGGCGCTGTTATTGTTAAAAATGGCAAAATAGTAGGCGAGGGGTATCATAAAAAAGCAGGCACCTCTCATGCTGAGATACATGCCATAAGGCAGGCAGGCGCGAGGGCCAAAGGCGCTACGTTATATGTTACGCTTGAACCGTGCTGTACTTTCGGCAAGACCCCGCCTTGTACAGGCGCAATCATCAGGGCGGGAATAAGAAAAGTTGTTATAGCTGCGACTGATCCAAACCCTTCGCACGGATGTAAAGGCATAAAAATATTAAGAAATAATAATATAAAAGTAAAAACAGGCATACTGGAAAAAGAATCGCGCGCGCTAAATGAGGCCTTTGAGAAATATATAACAACCGGTATGCCGTTTGTAATATTGAAGATGGCGCAGAGCTTGGACGGTAAAATAGCAACCAAGGCCGGTGAATCAAAGTGGATTTCATGTGAAAAATCGCGTAAGCTCGTACATAAATTGCGTCAACAGGTTGATGCGGTTATGGTGGGCGCCAATACAGCCAGGGTAGACAAGCCGCGGCTTAAAGAGGCAAAACTTAGGGTAATAGTCCCGGCCGGCAGGGTGGATTTGAAGAAATTCTTAAAAGGCCTGAAAAAAAAACATATAACAAGCATATTGTGCGAGGGCGGAGGAGAACTGGCAGCGTCACTTTTAAAAGAAGGCCTGGTTGATAAAATAATGTTTTTCATAGCGCCCAAAATTATAGGTGGCAGGCGCGCTAAAACATCAGTTGAGGGTGAAGGTATAACCAGAATGGCAGACGCATTAAAATTAAAAGATATATCCGTAAGCAAGATCGGCGCTGATTTACTCGTGGAGGCTTCGTGTTTACAGGGATAGTCGAGGAATTGGGCATTGTAAAAAATATCTCCAAACGCAGTAATTTGCTGCGGCTTGGTATTGCCGCGTCTTTTGCGGATAAAGTCAAGGCCGGCGACAGTATTTCCGTCAATGGTGCGTGTCTTACTCTGACGAAAACCGAAACACAGTCCCGGCCGACTCTGTATTTTGACGTGATGCAGCAAACAGTAAAAACAACAACGTTGTCAGAATTAAAAGTAAACGACAAAGTAAATTTGGAGAGAGCGCTTAAGGCCGGCGATTCACTCGGTGGCCATATCGTCACAGGCCACGTTGATACAACCGGTATAATTCGTTTTGTTTCCGGGCAAGCTGTTATTGAAATAAGCATTGGCGCTGAATTTATGAGCGGCATTGTTAATAAAGGTTCAATCGCGGTAGACGGTATTAGTTTAACCGTAGCAGAGAAGAATAAGGATTCATTTACGGTCAGCATTATACCGCATACACTAAAGGCAACAACGCTGGGTTTTAAACGGCCCGGCGATACAGTGAATATAGAGTTAGATGTAATGGGCAAGTACTCCAGCCAAGCCGCCCAAAACGCATCCATTCCCGCCAAGAGTAAAATAACAGAAGATTTCTTACGAGATCACGGATTCTAACTTGTGGGTTGTTCGCAGCTCAGAAAAATTTTGCCACTACTTGTAATAACTGGTGGCCGTTTTTTGCTGCGGGATAAAGCTAAAATTTTTGATTCGCTGCTCACAACCCACTACGTTAGTTAGTTTTATATGTGTGTTAAGAGTATAAAAAATCTAGAAATAAGATGGAATATTTATAGCTTATAATTGTTATATATAGTGATAGTTTGCGGATTGCTCGCTGCAGGCTGGCAGCCGACTTCGGCTTGCCTGCTCGCTCACTTCGTTCGCTGTGCTGGCA
>PFHB01000036.1:6723-7587 GCA_002783585.1 Candidatus Omnitrophica bacterium CG_4_8_14_3_um_filter_43_15 | reverse complement strand
TAAAGCCATATATGCCAAAATATTACTCCAAAACACTTAAACTTATCTCAATAATAACCCTGGCAGCGTTTATTGCTACTCAGTGCGGGCTAAGTTATGCCTCGGATTTTCAATCTTGCCCAACAACGTCTAAATTGAGACAGTTGCAGGAAACAGAGCGGCTCGCTGAGGGAAAAGCTAAAGCAAGCGGAAATGAAAAGGCGCTGGTTGAATTATTTAAGAAGGTGTGTGTTGAAATAGATGCTGCGTCATATTGGAATAAACCTACGGGTAAAGAGAGAATTGCAGCATACAGAGATTTTATAATGTCACAAGCAGAGCGCCTAGGCGTACCGGTGCAGGAAAAGTTTTTGACCTACAAAGAATTTATACTTCATATCCTTTCCATGTTGAAAAGGGATCCGCTATCAGCCTTTGGAGAGTTGATATATCAGATGGCACCGGCCAATGCTGGTATGTTTTGGGACAAAGAAGGTAGTTTAAAAAGAATTCAGTATTCTCCTAGGGCTAAAGCATATTCCGGCATTTTTGTCATGTTTGCGGCAGGAATATTGTTGGCTTTTTATTTGCCGTTTGTCGGTGGCATATTGGTCATCTTTGCAGTATCTATGGTCTTACAATTTTTATTATCAAATGGAAGAGGCCATGAACTGACCCATATTTATCAGTTCTTTCTTTTAGAAAGAATAAGGCGGGAACTAGGCATACAATATTCGCACAGGACTTTATATTATGCGGTAAATGGAAAATCATCAATAGGAAGCATGGACGTCTCGCTTTTTTCCAGATACATAAATGATGCTCCGCCATCGTCATATCAATTAAGAGGTATAGCATCGGATATATTTGCCGGCCTGTATCAAT
>PFHB01000036.1:4385-6684 GCA_002783585.1 Candidatus Omnitrophica bacterium CG_4_8_14_3_um_filter_43_15 | reverse complement strand
GCGCAGGCGCGAGTTCTAATCTGGCAGATCTAACCAGGTTAGGATCAGGGGGGTTAGCCGCTAACAGCTCAGATTCAGGGCAGGCGGATGCGAAGGGCGGGGGCCTTGATCCGAAAACACAAAGCGATATTTTAAATTCAGCAGAAGAAACTTACGAAGAAATTGGTAATAAATTTGGAATAGATTCAGGTTTAATTTACTGGCAGCCTCTCTGTAAAAGAGTGAGCGAAATATTGGCTCATAAGCTTAGCGCTCTTGGATATGAAGTAGAAGTGGTTATATCATATTGGAGTCTAGAGCGCGACGGGCACTACTTTATTATACTGCAAAGAAATGATGAGTATTGGGTGATAGACGCTGTTTGGCAGCAGGTAGTAGATGAAGCAAGGCTTAATCCGCTTAAAAAAGTTTTGATTATAAAAGCATTTGATAAAGGGGCTGTATTTGATGCGGATAGATTTATAGATGCGCTCACAAAATTCGGGCTGCCGTCGGAAGATAAGGAGTATATAATTTTTGATGTGTGGTTATATGCTCTTAGGCGTAAAAATGCAGAACAAAGGCAAACGCAGGCGGATGCGAAGGGGGATGCGAAGGGCGCGGACGATAACGCACGGCTGAAATTTGATTTGGTTCAAAATATTGATATGGGTTTATGGAAAAGCCAAATCGAAGATGTTTCGCAAAAATTTCCTCCCACATATTTTAAAAATTATATTCTCTACACAATGTCTTCGGATAATGGGATTACTATAATAGCGCATAGAGGAAATGAGTTGTTGGGATATATAACCGGAGGTAGGTTGGAAGAATGTGATCTGTACGATAGAAACTTTGGTTCTGACAGCTCTGTATTTATAACAGGAATATTGGTAAAGAAAGGATTAAGAGGCGGTGGTTTAGGGAGGACTTTACTGGCGCGTTTTATAAGGGAATCCAGGAAAAGAGGTTATAAGTTTCTTTCTACGTATACAATATCAGCACGACTTGTTCATTTATTGAGAGACATGCCTGCAACCCCATGCCTTGAAGAATACGATATAGGCGGATACACTTTTGTTACGTTGGCGCTTTCTGGCAGTGCATTACCGCCATTGGATAAACGCTGGATTTTTATAAAATCCCTAGGTAAAATTGCTCGTTTAACTGTTTTGCACAAAATACGTAAAGGCGGCTCAATTGAAGATGCTAAAGCCGAGCTTAGGCGGCTTGCCATTCCTGCCAGGCAAAGCTTGGCAGAGGCGGAGGCGAAGGGCCAGGCGCAAGCGGTCGGCGCTGAAATCGAGCAGTCCATAACAGAATTTTTGGATGATTTGAACAAGTTAAAAGAGCAATTTCGCATCACAATGACTCCTGATCCTAAAATAGAAGCCGCATTGCCGCAAGGCGACCCTGATTTTGAATGGGTATTTGCGACATTATTAAGAGGTAATGCGTATTGGTATGATTATTTCCCTGATATGTACGGCATTGTGTTAAGCAGAGGTGTTTCTGATGATATGTTAAATTCCGGTTCTAGTAACAATATTTTTGATAAATTTGCTGTAAACTATGGTGAAATTTCAAGGCGGTTTATAAGATCTTTGGAGGAGCTGGGTTATTCCAAACAGTCAAACTTTAAGTATTCATATTTTGTAACAGACAACAGGAACTTACAGCCGGCAGAAATAACCAGGAAATTTGTAAAAGAGTTTGGAGTGCCTAACCAAGATATAGTTACGGTTAGATACGAGCGTGACCCGCGCCTGAAGGACAAAGTAGCAGTTGTAATAACGCAAAGAAGGGACGATGGTATTATATCTATAAAGGAAGATTTATTACGCAAGGGTTTTGCCATCTGGAATATAATAAATGTTCAAGTTTATCCGGATGATTATAAATGCCTGCAAGATGGAGATCTTAGAGCTATAAACAGAATTTTAGAAGAAGCGAGAAAAATGGCAGGCGAAAGAGAGATATTTGTCGTGATTAATGTTTTAAAAATAGACAATGAAGCTTTAGCAAATAATCTGACAAAAATTTGTGATTTAGTATTATCGCAAAATGAATTAGAAGATCAGAAATTGCGCGATAAGATAGAAGCGCAGGCGGTAGGCGCGGCAGCGTAAATAGTAAAAAAGTGCCAGGCACCCTTAGCGCAAAAGATTGACCGGTTGGGGGTGCCAGGCACTTTTTTTGGTTGCCAATGCCTTCCATAAGTGGTAAACTAATCTAATATTTCAGGTATATTCGGGGCGTGGCTCAGCTTGGCTAGAGCGCTTGCTTCGGGAGCAAGAAGTCCCCGGTTCGAATCCGGGCG
>PFHB01000036.1:0-4358 GCA_002783585.1 Candidatus Omnitrophica bacterium CG_4_8_14_3_um_filter_43_15 | reverse complement strand
CTGCTTCGCCCTTCACCGGAAAGATTTAGCTGGTATGGGCTACGCAGGAATTTAGGCGAAGCAGAATGTGTTCCTGCGAAGCCCCACCGCTAGTTTTTCTAAGTATAGGGCGTAGCAGAACCATTCCTATGAAAAAACGCGTACATGTATATTATTCAGGTAGGGTGCAGGGCGTTGGCTTCAGGTTTACAGCCGAGGACGTTGCCAGGGCGCTTGGCGTCTGCGGCTGGGTAAGGAATCTTTCTGACGGAAAAGTTGAGATAACAGCCGAGGCGCAGGAAGCCGCGCTGAATGATTTTTTGGCAAAGATAAGAGAATATTTTTCCGCGTATATAGATGATGCGGAAATAACCTGGCAAGAACCCTCCAATGAATTCAAGGATTTTAATATAGCCATCTAATTATATGAGTAAGAGCCTAAGCGATATAAAAAAACGCATAGAAAGCTTAAAGAAGCAGATAACCCGCCACGATCGTTTGTATTACACGCAAAACAAGCCTGAGATTTCAGATTTTGAATATGATGGTTTAATCAAAGAGCTTAAGAAGCTTGAGTCCGAATACCCGCAGTTTCAGGCTGCTGATTCTCCTACCCAAAGAGTAGGCGGCGAGCCGCTTAAAAGTTTTAAGACAGTCCGTCATAAAACGCCTATGCTTAGCATGGATAATACTTACAGCCATGAAGAGCTTAGAGAATTCGACAAGCGCGTAAAGAAAAATTTGGCTTCAGAAAAACCCGAATATATAGTCGAGCTTAAAATAGACGGCGTGAGCGTATCTATTTCATATGAAAATGCCGTGTTTCTAACAGGTTCCACCAGGGGCGACGGCGAAACCGGAGACGATGTATCAGCGAATTTAAAGACAATCCGCTCAATACCTCTTTTACTTGATATAGAGAATGCTCCGGAATTAATAGAAGCCCGCGGCGAGGTTTATATGTCTAAAGACGGATTCGCCATGCTCAATAAAGAAAAAGAAAAACAGTCAGAAGATCTTTTCGTTAACCCTAGAAATGCCGCAGCAGGTTCTTTAAAACTCCTAGACCCAAAAATTGTCAGCAAAAGGCATCTTAACGTATTTTTTTACGGCGTCGGATACTGCAAGGGTATAGAGTTTAAGTCCCAGCATGAAGCGCTGGAGTTTTTAAAGAAGGCCGGCTTAAGGACAAACCCTCATATAAAAAAATGTTCTAATATGGAAGAGGTATTGGAATATTGCGACAGGTGGCAGAAGAAAAAAGAATCGCTTGATTACGATATAGACGGCATGGTAATTAAAGTTGATTCTTTTATTCATCAGAAGATTTTAGGCGTTACTTCAAAAAGCCCGCGCTGGATGATAGCGTATAAGTTTCCGGCAGAAAGAAAACAAACAAGGCTTAAGGATATCTTGATTCAGGTTGGCAGAACCGGCGCCCTTACGCCTGTGGCAGTGCTTGATCCGGTTTTTGTTTCAGGTACAACTGTAAGCCGAGCCAGCCTTCACAATCAGGACGAGATAGAGCGCAAGGATATAAGAGTAGGCGATATGGTTTTAGTTGAGAAGGCCGGCGAGATAATACCGCAGGTTGTCGAGGTTTTAAAAGATAAACGCACAGGCGCTGAGAAAAAATTCAGGATGCCTGATAAATGCCCGGTGTGCGGCTCTAAAGTAAGATATGTTGAGGATGAGGTTGCTGTGCGCTGCGATAATCCGGCATGCGCTGCCCAGGCAAAGGAGCGTATAAAACATTTTGTTCAGCGCCAGGCAATGGACATAGAAGGCATAGGCGAGGCATTGATAGAGCAGCTTGTTGACAAGGGCATGATAAAGGATTACGCTGATTTATATTCTCTTAAAAAAGAGGATCTTCAGGTTTTAGAGCGCATGGGGCCTAAATCAGCGCAGAATGCGATAGACGCGCTTGAAAAATCAAAAAAGAGTGATTTATCAAGGCTGCTTTTCGGATTGGGCATGCGCCATGTAGGGGAACATACCGCCGAGGTTTTAGCCGACAGGTTTGGCTCGCTTGATGCGCTTGCCAAAGCTGAGCTTGGAGAGCTCGGAGATATTTATGAGATAGGGCCTGTTGTAGCTTTGTCAGTGTGTGAATTTTTTAAGAATCCTCAAACAAAAAGATTACTCGAAAAATTAAAATCAAAAGGCGTAAACACCAGGCAGCCGAAAAGGCATACGCAAAACAGGCTTTCCGGCAAGTCATTTGTTTTAACAGGCGAATTAATGCATTATAACCGCCATGACGCCGAGGGCCTGATAAAATCTTTAGGCGGCAGGGTATCATCCAGCATATCAAAAAAGACGGATTTTGTGGTGGCAGGTAAAGATCCGGGTTTAAAATACAAAAAAGCCGCAACACTCGGCATAAAAATAATAGACGAGGCGGAATTTAAAAATATGACAGGAGGCATAAAATGAGAAAAAATAAAATATTTGCCATGGCAATGCTTGCGATATTTACGCTGGTTCTTGCAGGATGCGGTTCGGATGCGTTTAACCGCAAATTTATCAGGAAAAAGAAACAGGCTGAAGGGCCGCCGGAGATTTACAATATACAGCCGTTTGAGAAGCCGGCCAATACAGAAATATACCAGCACGCGTTTTTATACTGGAAGTCATGGGAGTCAGAGCTTTTAAACGCGCTTTCTCCTTCGGGATACCCGCGCACAGCTAATATCCTTAAAATCCAGGATTGCATTGGCAGCGCAGTTTCAAGCCTTACGGATATGGAAAGCTGCCTTAACGAACAAAAAGCCATGGAGCTTGATTTTTACATAGAAGAGCTTAGGCGTATCGGCGGCATGTTAGGCAGAGGCAACTTATCAGACAGTGTTTTATCGCGAGCGCGCAATGACGTGGGAACGCACAAGAGAAATGTGGACATCAGGTTTAATTACAGCAGGATAAAAAATGATATTAAAGACGATAACAGTAGGCCCGAATGAGACTAATTGTTATATTTTAGGCTGCAGCCGCACAAAAGAGGCGGCGCTTATAGATCCCGGGGCAGAGGCTGGTTTGATAAAAAAGGCTGCCAGGGACGCGGGGGTAAAATTAAAATATATAATAAATACCCATGGCCATGCCGACCATATAGCTGCGAATAAAGATTTCAAGCTGCCTGTTTTTATACACAAACTTGATTCGGAATTCTTAACAGACCCGTATAAAAATATGTCTGTATTCTTCGGCTTTAGCATAACCTCGCCTTCTGCCGAGCGGTTTTTAGAAGACGGCGAAGTTATGAAGGTAGGCGACATTGTTATGGATATAATGCATACGCCAGGGCATACGCCAGGAGGCATATCTATTAAGGCCGAAGGCGTGGTTTTTACAGGCGATACGCTTTTTGCCGACGGCGTGGGCAGGACAGACCTGCCCGGCTCAAGCGACAAAGATTTATTTAAATCAATAAAAAATAAACTTATGACCCTGCCTGATGATACTGTTGTGTACCCGGGGCACGGTTCATCGTCAACAATAGGCAGGGAGAGGGCAAACTTTTAAAGCCATGCAAGAATTAATCCAGCAATTTCTAGATTATCTGTCGGTTGAAAGGGGCTTGGCGCCCAATACCATACAGGCATATACAAGGGACTTAAAAGAGTTTGCCGCGTTTTTAAAAGAGCATGGCGTTGTTGGAGTTGATAAAGTGACGCATAAGGATGTTACGGAATTTATGTGGTCCAGAAAGAATAAAGGCATTGCGGCTAATTCTATTTCGCGCGGCCTTGTTGCGATAAGAATCTTTTTTAGGTTTTTATTAAGGGAGCAAAAAATAAAGCAGGACCCCACAAGCGTGCTTGATTCGCCGAAATTATGGAAATGCATACCTGATGTGCTCGGGGTTGCCGAGGTGGAGAAATTAATTACAGAGCCTGACACAAGAGACCCCTTGGGTATAAGAGACAGGGCTATGCTGGAATTATTATACGCTACAGGCGCAAGGGTGTCTGAGTTGATTAATTTAAATATCAATGATTTAAATATGGATGTAGGTTTTGTAAAATGTTTTGGCAAAGGTAACAAGGAACGCATAGTGCCGCTTGGCAGAAAGGCGCAAGCCGCATTAAAGGTGTATATCGAAAAATCAAGGCCAGGCCTGATAGGCAAGCATTTATCGAACAACGGGCTTTTTTTATCGCGGCTTGGCAAAAAGATGACGCGGCAGATGCTGTGGAAGCTTATCAAAAAATATACCCGTCAGGCGCGCATCAAAAAAGAGGTAACCCCGCATACCTTAAGGCATTCATTCGCAACGCATTTACTTGAGCGCGGGGCGGATTTAAGGGTAGTGCAGGAACTGCTTGGCCATGCAAATATTTCAACAACTCAGATTTATACGCACGTTGACAAAG
>PFHB01000069.1:2137-6097 GCA_002783585.1 Candidatus Omnitrophica bacterium CG_4_8_14_3_um_filter_43_15 | reverse complement strand
ATTAAGCGCCGCTAAAACAGATAATTTGCCTATTGCTGTTAACCCTGGAGTTAATCTTGTAGTCGTTGACAACGCGCGGCTCATAAAGCAGCAGGCTCGCACAGCTACGGCAGGCGCGGAGGGGACGACAGGCAGCGCCTCAGGCGAGAATTATACCGCTACTGCCGGGGCGATTGGTGAGGTGAATATTACGAAGACAGGCGTGTTGTCAGGCGGCGCGCAATTTGCGGATGTTGTGTATAGGGCGCCGGAGGTTGAATATGAGGTTGATGGAATACCCATAGTGAAACCCGTTAAAGTAACAGGCAGAGCAGTTTACCTAAATCCACAGAAAAGCGCTGCGCGGTTGCACTATGTGGAGGAAGGCCGTTTTTATGATTTTAAGGCAGATGCTGTCAGCCCTAAGTTAGCCAAATAAATGGGAAAGAATTATAAGCCCTTTCCCGGGTTGACCGCAGAGGAATTCATAAACGCATATTCCCTGGATACAAGGGAGGGGTTTCTCGGGTTTATTAACGGGCTTCAGGGGGATTTTTATGAGCCGCATGACTTTAATATAATAGATGGAAAGCTTATTACAAGACAGGACAACCCGGGATTGTACCAGCAGGAATACGAAGTTGTTAACGGGGAGTTCTGGGCATTTGTTTTTGATGAGGATAATTTCGGCGTAAGGCAGGTAAAGATAGAAAATGGCAAGCTTATCTCTCCTGAAGGGATACAAAATGCTATTCAGGGCGTGCCGATAATTAAAGAGGGAGAATCTAAGGTTAGCGATATCGCTCAGGCAAATCCGGAGGAACATAATTCGCTTATGGAGCCGGATGTTGTCAATTGGCATCCACGAAATGTAAGGGCATCCTTTACCGCGATAGGTAAAACCGGCGACGAGAGGATAATCTTGCTTACGCTGGTAGAAGAATCCGGTGATTTTCACCAGATTATGCTGCAAGAGTTTGCCGAGACGCTAATTAAACTTGGTGCTGAAGAGGCGATATTACTCGGCGGCGGCGCGGACGCGCGGCAGTATCTTCAAGGCCGCCCACCATTAACAAAAAATGAACCATATTATATATCCTACGGCCATCCTGCATCGCGTACAGCAAAGGGCAAAGTAGAAACAATAGAAGAAACAGAGGCCCCAAAAGAAAGGCCCATAACGAGTTACATTACATTCTGGGATAAGGGCGCAGGGACCGAATCGTTACCAGCAAAAATACAGGCGCGCCGCCTGTATAAAGAGCTGGCAGAAACGATTACCACAGGAGATGAAAACGTTACCGCCTATACGGTAGAACCTGACTCTGTTGGTTATGATGCGGCGAGCGGCCATATCCTTAGTGAAAACGAAACAGACACAGCAGTTGAGCTACTCGTTGAAGGAGTTGAAGCGCAAATGAGCGGCGCGCAATTTGCAGCCGAAATAATAGGTGAAAATTTCTATTCTGAAAAACTTAATGAAATTGAACAAGATTTAATAGCCAAATTCGCAGGAGAAAAAGCAAGGTTACAAAGAGAAAATAAAAGTATATATGCAGTGCTTCTGCATCCTGAGCCGTTTGGCGAGGAAGCAGAAAAGATTAAGGCGGAGATTAGAGACAAGATTGGTTTTGACTATGTTTTTGCATATGCCGATATGGAAGAGTTTCAAGAAGATATAAACAAACTTCCTGATGAACTTGTAACAATCATAAATTGGGGCGTGGAAGGCGTTGACTTAAATAAACTGGCTGAAGGTTGGCCTATTAAAGAATCTTATGAAGGCGAAAAATTAGCTGTATTAACTACGGTAGCAGACACAGCAAAGAAACTGCACATATGGCTGTAAAAATAAATTTATCTATGAAACCTGAAAATATAATCTGCAATTGGGGCAGAAAAATCACCTCCTGTATTGTTATAACCGCGTTTTTATTTACATCGGCGCCAATACAGCCGGCTTTTGCCGCGCAGAATCTGCGGCAGCCGCAGCCGGCCGAATATTTGCGCTCCGATGATGCCAGGCAGGCGGATGTAGTTGAGTTAATTAAGCAGGTGGGAAGTGAGGATTTGCAGCGGTCGCAAGGCGCGCTTATTCAGCTTCGTGATATATGCAGGCGCAATGATGGCATATACCAGATAGGCCAACCGGCAATAGATGAGGCGCTTTCTCTTTTAGGCGGGCCGCGCGCCATGCAGGCCCTTGAGGTAGTAGGCATACTTATCAGGACAAATGACAAGCTGACTACCCCGCAGGCGCTGGAAAGAGTCAGGGGTAAGTTCAACAGCGAGTATCCCGATGAAAAATTGAAGGACAGTACTACAAGGTGGGCCTTGTTTGCCATATCAGACCTAGTCAGGGCCAACCCACAGCTTAACAGTGTTGAACTCTTATATGAAGTTGCTTCTTGCCTTGAGTATTTTACTGCCGGCCATGCCGCACTTGAAATTTTTAAAGTCCTGTTCGCAAGATTAGATACGACAGATTTATCAAGGCCTATTTCTTCTGTCCAAAGTGTAGGAGAAAAAATAGTTTCTTTGTGGGGTAAAGATAATGCCTGGCTGGTTCGCACAAAGGCACTGGCCGCTTTTAGGAGCCTGGCCAGGGTTAGACACGAGGAAATAACGCCTTCCAGGCTGCAGGATATGACCTTAATGTTAGAGGATCCTAATGCGACTGTTAGAATGGCTGTCCTTCAGGCCCTCAGGGATTTTACTTCCGGCGATGAGCGCTTACTGGCATTGGTGGCTGCGCCAAATGTGACTAATTCGGTAATGGCGCTGAGAAATGACGCGTATAAGAATGTCCGCGCACAGGCAAGGCGCCTTTATTCTGAATTGAAGGCCGCGGCCAGAACGGGTCGTGCTGCAAGATTCAGGGATATGCCATATTCAGATAAACTCCTAAGGCTTTTAAACAAAAAACAGCTTGCCCTTTTAGAAGCAAAATTAGCCGAAGACCCTGATTTTTTAGTGCGGCTTTTTATAGAGCAGGTCTACGGTGGCTCTTATGAGGACCTCAGCAGAATATCCGATGCTATGGCGCAAATAGGTGTCGTATTTGCGCCCGAGAAGCAGGCGAAATTTGAGAAGTTATGCAAAAATATTTACAATGCCTTTATAAACAGAAAAAGCGCAAGGATAGCAGAAACAGAAAGAAGGCCTCTGTACGAAAAACTTGTCCGACTGGCAAATGACCTCTTGGGACAGGAAGGCATGGATAAAGAGAAGGTGTGGTTTAGGGACATAGAGGCAAGGATGAGGCGCGCAGAGTTTATGGCGTCTGATGAGGAGGCCGGCGGGTATTATCAAATGGCACGGGAGCAATTAGAAGACCTTTCTGCGCAGTTGCAGTTTGAAAGATTTGCCGAAGAATTCGGCGAAGCTTATGTTTCAGAAGTTGAGGATTGGTTAAACACAAACACAGGGCTTACGTCAAGATATAAAAAATGGATAATAACCAGGGTATATGAGTTATTAAAGAGTCTCCCGGGTGAAAAGCAGGATAGGCAGGAGGCTGTAAGAAATATGCTGCGCGGGTCTAAAATTTTCCTCACTTCTTTAGACGAGCTCTGCACAGGGTTGGACACAGGCATTGCCATTGCCAAAGGCGGTTATACCCCGGAATATTTCTTTTCGGACGGAATCCCTGCTGCCCTCAAGACACGCGAGAATTTTGATGAGTTCGTTGTAAGCTGCCGGCTCCTGCAGAAGGCCTTCCTTGGGTTCCTTAGGTTCAACGAACAGGAAAAGGGATTTTTGAGAGAGGAATTTATGCGCCAGATCCTTCGTTGTGCCGATAAATTCTCTCGGTCAGAAGACTTCCGGTCCGCGATAAACACCTGGCTTACGAGCGTTGAAACAAAGCGGCAAAGGCCGGCTGAGGCCGGCGCCGCCGGAGAGGCATTTAACGAAGAGGAGCTGGCAGGGCTGGGCATATCTGATACAAAACAGAGAGGCCTGGTCATAAGGCATAGCCCT
>PFHB01000069.1:0-2115 GCA_002783585.1 Candidatus Omnitrophica bacterium CG_4_8_14_3_um_filter_43_15 | reverse complement strand
TGTTCCGGATATATGATTGGCAGGACCGCAGAGAAATATTCAGGTTTGTTGTGGAGTTGGCCGGTACCGGCTTTGAGAAGTTACTTGGGCCGCAGCCGGCGGATTTGAGGCCGGCAATGTCTAACCTGATGAGATGGATTTCCAACGGCTCGCTTGCAGCGGCTATTCTATTAGGCCTTTCGGTTTTCGGGTTTGCCTTTATAAAACTGCCTAACCCGTTTGACAAGGTTATAGCTGGCGTTATCGGCGGAGGTTTTGCATTTGTAACAAGCTTCGTTGCCATACATTTTACTGCCGCCAATGTGGTTAAAGCAACATTATTTTTATTTGCCAGGGAAAGATACCTGCGAATTAAGGCCGATTCGTATTACGCACAGGAGGCAGGGATAGTCAGGAACCTGGCCTATTATGTAAGGATGGCGACAGGCTCCGGCAAAACCGCAGGCGAACTTATGACATATATGTTAGCCATGGCGCAAAAAAGGTATCACATAGAACCAGAAGATATAGACATGGTGCAGCAGTCAGATTATTATTTCTGGCCCGACTTCGGAAATATCCACCTACGGAGTACGCGCGTATTTGTAGTCTTGAGGGCCGGGGACAGGCCAGGCCGTAATGACAACATCCTGTTTACCATAAAGCTTATTAAGTCGCTCAATAACAAAGGCATAAAGCCGCACCTTCTGCAGGATGCTTTGGATGGCGAAGAGCGCAAAAATATCTTTGATGACTTTAATAGGTCTTCCAAAGGTATGGAGCTTGATTACGAATTAAATGCTGCAAGGAATAATAAGGCTGCCGTTATCATAGAGCCATTTTCCAGGTTTACAGGTTTTGATGTTCCGGACAGGCAAATAGAATATGCGCGGAAATATTGCGCTTCTACAAAAAGGCCATTGATTATAGGTGTCCATGGGTTTTCCGACGCGCAGAAAATAAAGGCAGGAGACGGCCAGGACGTTGACACAATTGATATTTATATGGAATGGCGGGACCTCGGTAAATTTCTGCCGCAGGACCGCTCCATACTTTCAGGATTTTTTTATGACATAGGCCTGCTGGAAATGGTTAGAAAAGCGGAGAAGGAAGGCACACAAGGGCTCTGGCAGGAGGTTTGTTCTGAGCTGGGCATAACCCCGAAGGAGGGCGCTTATAGGGTCCTCTGGCACAACGGCGGCCGAGATTCTATGCCTGAGGCCGAAGGGGCTTTTAAGATAATAGGAGAGGCTTTAAAAGGCAAAGAGGTAAACGTAGAGGTATTTGTAGTAGGCGGATCTGAAGGTTTTGACGCTGGCCCAAATGTAACTGTAATTAACATTCCGGAACTGCCCTTAGTTTCTATGCGTAAACTGATATTGAGCTGTGACCTGGCCTGCCTTACGTTGGAGAGCCACCTTATGGACACGATTTATATGTCCCGCTCCCGCAGTATTAATAGGCCTTTAGTTTTCTTTAATCCTATAAACGACGGCAGGCTGGCAGTTATCGCAGGGCCCTTAGTCAAAATGGAAAGGCATGAGACGCTCAGCGATTTTTACGCTTATAACGATTTAAGGTCCGGTATATTAGGGCAGACCCAGCTTGAAAGGCTCACCCGTCTGGTACGCAATGAGGCTGAAAAGGCAAGGTATAGGCAGGATTTAGGTGAGATAGCATATCTTAATGCGTATATGCAGGATGATGTTGAACTAGTTAACGGCTTCAATGCCATCCACAGAATATTAGAGCTAAACGACAAGGGCCTTTCCGTTGCGCAGATATTGAGGGACCAGAAATGCAAGGGCGTTCACCCGGCATATGCGGATTTTGATGATAAGCGGGTTGAACAGGAACCGGTAACAGAAAGCCCTGCCTGGAAGGAATTTGTACGGCAGGTCAGGCAGGAAGGTTTGAGCAAGGCAGAGAGAATTTTGTCTTCCTACAGGCGAGGGGAAGAAATAACAGAAAAGTACCCCGTTTTACAAAAGGCGCTTGATGAACTGACAAGAAACCATCTTGAAGAAAAAACAAAGGGTTTTGATGAGCAATGGCTTAAGGAAAATACCGAAGGCAAGCTGCTTAAATGGCTTGGAAGCGGCGGCTCCTTTCTGGTTTTAGATATACCCGGCACAG
>PFHB01000087.1 GCA_002783585.1 Candidatus Omnitrophica bacterium CG_4_8_14_3_um_filter_43_15 | reverse complement strand
CAAATGAAGCTGCTGAATGGGTGGCTGTTGAAACTGCGGCAAGGGAGCTGTTTTCCAGATACGGGTATGCTGAGATACGCACGCCTGTGATAGAGGAAACAGCTTTATTTTCGCGCTCTGTCGGCGAAACATCTGATATTGTGCAGAAACAGATGTATAGTTTTAAGGACCGCGGAGAGCGCAGTATCACGCTGCGGCCTGAGGGGACCGCGCCAGTTGTAAGGGCGTATCTTGAAAACAATATAAATAACAAGCAGGGGCTTACGAAATTATTTTATATGGGGCCGATGTTTCGCGCAGAGCGGCCTCAGGCAGGCAGGCAAAGGCAGTTTCACCAGATAGGCGTTGAGGCAATAGGTTCTGCAAGCCCTTATCTGGACGCAGAGGTTATAATTCTTTTGGCTGATCTTTTAAAGGCAGCAGGCGTTACGGATTTTCAGGTTAATATTAATAACCTTGGCTGCGCTAAAGATAAGGAAAGCTTTGCCGGATTGCTTAAAAAGGCCTTAAAACCGAAACTTAAAAGCTTGTGCGAAAATTGCCAGGAGAGGTTTGATAAGAATACATTAAGGGTATTGGATTGCAAGAACCCGGATTGCAAAAAGATTTTACCTGAGATAGCTGATTATCAGTGCCAGGGCTGCAAGGATCATTACAAAAGCGTTCTTGAATGTTTAAAATTATCAGGCGTGAAATTTAAGCCCAGCGCTAATCTTGTCAGAGGCCTTGATTATTACACAGGCACTGTTTTTGAGGTTATAAGCAGTAAATTGGGCTCGCAGGATGCATTGGCCGCAGGCGGAAGGTATGATAATTTAATAAAGGATTTAGGCGGCCCGAGTATACCGGCTGTCGGGTTTGCGATTGGAATTGAAAGATTGCTGATGGCCAGTGGACAGTGTTCAGTGGACAGTGTTCAGTGGAAAAAAATATATATTGCGACGTTAGGCGAGGCGGCGCGTAAAAAAGGTTTTGAGCTGGCGAGTCAGTTGCGCGAGCGTGGTATATGCTGCCTGATGGAGTACGATGAAAAATCCCTGAAAGCGCAGCTTAAGGCAGCGTCCAATCAGAAATGCGATTATGCCGCCATACTGGGCGATGATGAATTAAAAAAAGGCAAAATAATTTTACGCGATATGTCCAAAAGCGAACAAAGCGAAATCAGCTTAGAATGCTTTGTAACTCATTTAAAATCAATAACTTAAAATACGGTGCCTGGCACCATATAATATGAAACGTACACATACTTGCGGTCAGTTAACAAAAAATGATATTGGTAAGGAAACAACACTCTGCGGATGGGCGCATTCGCGCCGCGATCACGGCGGGCTTATATTTATTGATTTGCGCGACAGATACGGCATTACGCAAATAGTTATTAATTTACAAGGCGTAGGGGGCGAACATTGTTCGCCCTTACATCAAATCGCTGAAAGTATACGTTCCGAATATGTGCTTGCGGTAAGAGGTAAAGTTGAACCAAGGCCTGCCGGGACCGAGAATAAAAAGATAACAACAGGCGAGATAGAAGTCGCTGTAAGCGAGCTTCAGATAGTAAACGCGTCAAAGGCCCTGCCTTTTGAGATAAGTGAATATGTAACTATTTCTGAAGATACAAGGCTTGAAAACAGGTTTATTGATTTGCGCAGGCCTGAGATTCAGCAAAAGTTATTATTGCGTCACAGGGTATGTAAGGCAGCGCGCGATTTTCTGGATAAAAAGGGCTTTGCGGAGATAGAAACACCCGTACTTACTAAATCAACGCCTGAAGGCGCGCGCGACTTTTTAGTGCCAAGCAGGCTTTCACCGGGTGAGTTTTACGCGCTTCCGCAGTCGCCCCAGCTTTTTAAGCAGATACTCATGATTTCCGGATTTGATAAATATTTTCAGATAGCCAAGTGTTTCAGGGATGAAGACCTGCGCGCAGACCGGCAGCCTGAGTTTACGCAGATTGACATTGAGATGTCGTTTACAGATGAAGAAGAGATTTTTTCTGTTACAGAGGGAATGTTTAAGGATATTTTTAAGGCCGGTTTAGGCCTTGATTTAAAGACGCCTTTTCCAAGGCTTAGCTATAAAGAGGCTGTTGGGCGTTTTGGCACAGATAAGCCGGATATGCGCTTTGGCATGGAGCTTGCTGATTTGACAGATGATTTAAAAAGCGCGGAATTTAAAATATTTAAACAGGCAGTAGAGGCCGGCGGCATTATCAAGGGCCTCAATGCTTCAGGGTGCGCCGGTTATTCAAGGCCGCAGATAGATAATCTGACGAGCTTTGCGGCGGTTTACGGCGCAGCGGGCCTTGCGTGGTTTAAGGTTACCAAAGACGGGTTTGATTCGCCTATTGCCAAGTTTTTTAACAGCGATCTGCAGGCGGTTATGAGAAAAAAACTGTCGGCAAAAGAAGGGGATTTATTGCTTTTTGTCTGCGGCAAACCGAAGATTGTAAACGAATCATTGGCTCAGCTGCGTAATCTATTGGGTAAGGAATTAGGCCTGATAAAAAAGAATGAGTTTGTTTTCGAGTGGGTAACGGACTTTCCGCTTTTTAAATACAACGACGAAGAGAAGCGCTGGGATTGCGAGCATCATCCTTTTACAGCGCCAAAAGAAGAAGATGTTTCAAAACTGGATAAAGATCCTGGCAGCGCTGGTTCAAGGGCGTATGATCTGGTTGTAAACGGCTCTGAGATTGCAAGCGGCTCTATAAGGATACATGACCCTAAATTACAGAAAAAGATTTTTGAAATAATAAAGATGACAGAACCTGAAATAGAGGCAAGGTTCGGATTTTTTATAAGGGCGCTTTCTTACGGCGCGCCGCCTCACGGAGGTATTGCGCCAGGGCTTGACAGGTTGATAGCGCTTATGACGGATTCTGAAAGCATAAGGGATGTTATTGCCTTTCCCAAGACTCAGAAAGGGGCCTGCCCGCTTACAGGCGCTCCGTCAGATGTGCCGGATAAACAGTTAAAGGAATTGGGGATTAAGAAGATTAATGAAGTTCCTCGCCACTAAACGTGATAGTTGGTGGCTCGGGACAAATTTCGCTCCGTGAAGGAGCAGGTAAAATTTGGAGGGGGTATGAAAAGGTTTTGTTTAGCGGTAATTGTGGTTGCGGTAGCAGCGCTTGCATTAAACGGTTGCGTTTCTATTTCAAGGTATACGCCACCAGGCGAGGATGACCAAAAACCTGTTATGAAGATGGGTACAACCGGCGAGGGCCAGCCTAAGTTTAAAGTAGAGGTTGAGCTTTTAGAGAAACCTGATCTGTCAAAACTTAACGCGCCTAAAACAGTGGATACGGATTTAAACGGAAACAGGGGCAGTTTTGAAGGCGGCGTTATGATGGCGCGCAGTAAATTTAAACAAACAGAACCAGCGCCTGTTAAAAAGGCCGAATCAAAGCCTGAGGTTGTCAGCAGCCCGAAACATCTGAAATAATTATGAGCAAGGTAAATTTAAGGCAAAAACTGAAGATAAACCTTGAGACGCTTACATTCAAAACCTTTTTACGCGGTTTTCTGACCGTGGGTTTTTTCATTTTGATTGTAATAGGCCTGATTATAAATCAAAGGCCTTTTAAATCGCGGCTGCGCGAAGGCGACATAGCGCTTAAATCCATTTACGCGCCGTATGATTTTGTATATTCCGGCGAGCCGGATAATGAGAAGACAGTAAAAGAGCAGCAGAAAGCGATAAAAAGCATAAAGGATGTTTATTCCTTAGATGGCCGTGTTTTGGATGAAGGCATTGTTGCGCTGGATAAGTTTTTCGGATCCGCTGATTCCATGAAGTTGTTTTCTAAATATGATGGCCTATCTGTTTTATCGGTCGAGGCGAAGCATCTGTTAAGCCTGGTTTACGAAAACGGAGTATTGTCTGTTAAAGATAAAGCCAGGATTCAAGAGTCAGGCGAGACGGATATAATTATCTTTAATAAGGCAGCCGGCACAGAGAAGCAGGTTGGCGTAGCCAGGATCCCTGGTGTTGATGAGGCGTTGCGGGACCTGTATGACAGGGCCAAAAAGGTTATCTCTGACAAAAAGATGGTTCAGGCGGTTGTGGAGGTATTGCAGAATGAAATTACAGCCAATCTGTTGTTTGAAAAAATCATAACAGAGGCTAGAAGACAGGAGGCCGCAGCCTCGGTACCTGTGCAATACAAGCAAATCAGCATAAAAAAAGGCGAGCTTATAATATCAAAAGGCCAGAGGGCGAATAAAGACCATATGGCCCAGTTTCTTGCCATAGAAAAAAACGAAATACAAAGGAGCCGCGGCAAATTCACCATCGGGGCCTTGCTTCTTGTGTTTTTACTCTTGTCAGTAGTTACCATTTATCTTATATTGTATGAGCCAAAGATCTTTCATAACACGTCTTACCTGACTTTGATAGGCGTTTTGTCTGTGGCAATAATATTTATAGCAAGGGCTATTATTGTCTCGCCCCTGCCAAGCTATGTCATACCGCTTGCAAGCATCTCGATGCTTATCGCCATTTTGCTTAATCAACGCCTGGCAATTTTTATAACAATAATCCTGGGATTGGCCATAAGTATTAACGTCGAAAACAGCCTGAACCTGGCAATAATGTTTTTATTCGGCGGCCTGATAGGTATCTTTTCAACAAGGAATATAAGGAAGCGCTGGCATATTATACGTTCAGGTATTTTAGTCGGCGGGGTGAACGCCTTAAGCATAATATCCATAAGCCTCTTGAATAATCTGAATGTGGATTCTTTTCTTGCTGATGGCCTGTGGGGGTTTGGCAACGGTATCTTGTGTGTTTTTATAGTAATGAGCATATTGCCTTTACTTGAGGATATATTTAATATCACAACCAATATAACGCTGTTGGAATTGTCTGATATGAACCATCCATTGCTTAAAGATATGATGGTTAAGGCAGCCGGGACATATCATCACAGCCTCATGGTAGGCAACCTTGCTGAAGCCGCGGCAGAGACAGTGGGCGCTAATTCTCTTTTGGCCAGGGTGGGCGCGTATTATCATGATATAGGAAAAATCGCCAAGGCGGAATATTTTACAGAAAATCATAAAGCAGGCTCTAAAGTGCTGCACGATAAACTTACCCCAAGTATGAGCCGCCTTATAATAACAAGCCATGTAAAAGACGGCGTGGAATTGGGCAGGAAATATAAACTGCGCAGGGATATCTTGGATTTTGTTGAGCAGCACCACGGCACAGGGCTTGTTTACTATTTTTTCCAGAAGGCCCTTGAGCGCATCGAGGATGACGGCGTATTAAAAGAAGAAGGTTTCAGATATGAAGGCCCCAAGCCCCAGACAAGGGAAACCGCTATAGTGCTTATGGCTGATTCCGTGGAAGCCGCGTCAAGGTCTTTGACAAATCCCAACCCTGCGAAGATAGAAGAGCTGGTGCACAGGATTATAAACAATAAATTTATTGACGGCCAATTGGATGAATGCGAGCTTACGCTAAGGGATTTAAATAAAATATCCGGGGCGTTTATAAGAGTGCTGATAGGCGTGACGCATACCAGAATAGAATACCCTGATATAGACAAAGCCGTAAAAGATGAACATAAGCATAATTAATTCACAGAAAAAAATAAATGTAGATACAGATACCCTGAGGCATTGCGCGGCTGTGACGCTTGAATTTTTAAGGGAAAAGGCCGATATGCTATCGGTGTATGTTGTAGATGACCTTGAAATAAGGAATCTTAACTACAAGTACAGGTATATTGACAAGCCGACCGATGTTCTGGCTTTTAGCATGAGGGAGGGCCGCCAGCTAAAAGGAGGCGAGGGCATCCTGGGCGATGTGGTTATTTCCGCGGAGACAGCCGCCAAACAGGCCAGGCGCTACAAAAAAGATATTAAAGAGGAGATGTGCCTGTACCTTGCGCATGGTATATTGCACCTGGTTGGTTATAATGACGCCACGTCCAAACAAAGAAAAAAAATGGATAAAGCGCAGCGTCTGATTTTGTCCAGGATAAATCGGGATAGCAAATGAGGCAGCGTAAACTTGTAAACAGTTTTAATTCGGCTATCGAAGGTTTTTTTTATGTGGTAAAGACCCAGAAGAATATGCGGCTTCATTTTCTGGCTGCTGTAATGATCCTTCTTCTGGCCATATACCTGCATATATCCACAGAGCAGGTAATGATTTTGTGTTGCGCGATAAGCCTTGTGTTGATATTTGAAATGCTTAATACCGCAATAGAACATATAATTGATATGCTGACCGAGACGTTTCATCCGATGGCGCGTATTATAAAGGATGTTTCAGCGGGCGCGGTGCTTTTATCGGCTGTAAACGCTTTTATTGTCGGC
>PFHB01000001.1:3038-22816 GCA_002783585.1 Candidatus Omnitrophica bacterium CG_4_8_14_3_um_filter_43_15 | reverse complement strand
TTTACGCCGGCGTCATTTAGGGTTGAGGCAATCGCAGGCTCCCACACGCGCTCGGCAAGCCAGGCGCCCTGCGGATTATAGCCAAAATTCTTTTTTACAAAATCAGTAAGCCTGGCAATCTGTCCAATGCGGTCATTGTAGGGTATAACAGGCAGAATCGGTTCATAAAAACCGCCTGTCATTATTTCAACCTGGCCGCGTTTTATGAGGCGTTTTATTTTGCTTAAAATTTCCGGCTTATTAACCGAAAACCAATCCAGGAGGCAACCGCTGAAATGAAGGGTTAGTTTTATATCGGGAAATTCTTCAACGGATTCAAGAAACGGCTGGTAACTGTTATTGCAGACCTTCTCGAAGACAAAATTAAAATTGCCCACGGGCTGGTGAAAATGTATCGCCATCAAAAATGAGACCTTGTTCATGCAAAGTCCTTGATGTCTATCTCCTGGAAACAGGCGTCTTTTTTCTGGCAGTCATTAAGAAAAACTGTGTCTTCGTGGCTTAACGTGTTATTTTTCAAATATTCTTCTATAATACTATAAAGCCGTTTAAACCTGTCTAAGTGGTCTGAGAAACGCAACTCCGCGTAATCGCGCGCGCTCCAGGTGCTTATAAGAAACTGCCAGTCAGAACTTTGTAAAAGTAAAAACTCGCGCGCCAGCTGCTTTAGCAGGCCATGTTTGTCTTCAACAGCGCCTGAATCAGCCAATGCCTTTTTCATCATTGCCTCTGCCTCATATAAGCTCTGCCATGTCCACTTGGTCCAATCATTAAACCATATCCAATGAAACCCACCCTCTCCCCATGAACCCTCAGGAATAGAGATTATTTCGGTAGGCGCAAAACGCTCTATTGCCTCTGTGCCGGTTGCCAGTTCAATGTCCTTATCCTGCGACAGGCCTTTTATCACCAGATAAAGCCATCTTGGCCCTTCAAACCACCAGTGCCCGAATAACTCGCAGTCAAAAGGCGCAACAACAATACCGGGTGAATTATTTTTATTATAAAAATCCATAAGCGTTGATTTTACAAGCCCGGCAAAATGCGCCGCGTTTTCCTCCAAGCGCTGCGGCACATCTTTTGGCCAGTAAATCATCTTTGAACCAAGATCGCTTTTTGGGGTTGTTATCTTCCAGTAACGAAGGCCTCCGGGAAAACGTTTTTTATGAAAATCCAGGTAATTTCCGTCGCCGGGATATCCGTATTCTCCGCTCCAGACCTGAAGGCTTGTCTTTAAATCCCTGGTTAAAACAGCAACCGGTTTTTTGCCGTTTGCCGAGCTTACCATGTAAATTTTATTTGAAGTCCGCGGTTTGGCAGGCAGGGATTGACAATCGAAATTTTTTTCAAAACTCTCCCAAAGCGTCTTAAGCGCCTTAAACCTGTCCATATACACGCCTACAGGCTTGCCGCCTTCTAAAAGATGGCTGTCTACTATAAAAAAATCAATATTCTCATCATGGAGAATCTCCTCAACGCCTGCCCTTTCTTTTGGCTGGCCAAATCCACTTAAAGGATACGCCCATTTGTAACGCGGCCTGTAGGCGCATTCCGGAAGCCAAATGCCTTTGGGGCTTTTACCAAAATGTTTTTTATAGTTTTTCACTCCGGTGCGCACCTGCGCTTTTACAAACGTATCATCTCCTATTAAAGGCAAATACCCATGCGTGGCTGCCGAGGTTATTATCTCTATGGCGCCTGTATCCTGCAAATGCCTGAAGGCGCCTACAATATCTTCCTTGTATTTATGAATAAAACTATCGTGGATACTTTTGTAAAACTTAATCCAATCCGCTGCAAGCAGAATCATATGCTCCTGCTTTTCTTTTACAAACTCTTTTTCGTCAATCTGGGCTGCCTCGATCTTCTGGGCGAGATATACCTTAAACTCTTCTTTGAAACTTTTATCCGCCAGTTGCTCGGTTAATACAGGCGTCAGGCCTATTATAATCTTCGGCTTAATGCCCTCGTCAACCAGCTTGTTCAGCGCGTCCAGAAGCGGGATATACGTCTCGGCTGTCGCCTCATTAAGCCAGTCAAGCCCATGCGGCCACTTGCCGTGCGCAATCACATACGGAAGGTGTGAATGTAAAACAAATGTAAAATACCCCTTACTCATAATACGAACAACCTGTCTGTTATTTTATTCCTGAGATCCCTTGCGGCTACTACTTTATGATAATACTCTCTTTTTACCTCTTCTTCGGATGAGGATGTCTTGATTGCCTTATAAGCATTAAGCAGCGTTTCATCCTGCATGATCAGGCCCTTATTCACAAGGTTTATGTCCCACATCGGCATGCGCGACGCCCACCAGAACTGGCAGCTATGCAAGGCGCTGTCTAAAAGCATGCGCGAAATATTGGCGTAATTTTTTGAGCCGCCGGCTGAAGCCGTTTCAAGCGCCTTATAAACCATTTCAATGCAAATCTTAACGTGTTCCCACTGCAGGCCGTGAATTTCATTATCATTGTCCAGCCACAGCGGATAAAAGTTTTTATGCTCTATATCTTCGGCTGATGTGCTCCAGCTGGATTTTTTGGGATTTATAACTTTAGATTTTGGGAAATGTTCAAGAAGCTCGCTTATTGTAACAACCTTTATCTGATCTTTAAGCCCGCCTTTAAGCATGCCCTCAAATGACCTGGCAAGGTCTGATTTTTGTTTTATGTCATCGTATACTTTTTTTAAAAATAGTTTTTCCCAGTTTTGTATGTGATGGCCGAATGTCTCGGCATCCATAGCCGTAATAACATACGTGTCTTCTTTTGCCTGGGCAATGCCCTTTAAATGTTTTATGAAGCCTTTGCTGTCTAGGTTCTGAAAACTTATTTTATTGCTGAGTATATCGTCGCGGAATAATACCGAAAGCGCGTAATCGCCTGATTTTATCTGGTATATTTTATCCATGGGCCATTGGTCAGCGCAGGCTATGCCGCTTAGCAATATCCATTTATGGCCTGATATGGCGATAGGCGCAATTATATCATCTGAATAGCACATCTCCGGAGGGAAAAAACCTTTTGGAGAAAACGCCTTTTTGAAAAAATATTTATTTGTAGCGTGGTTTAACTCTATCTGCCTTTCGGTTTCTTCCTGAGGTATTAAAGGCAGTATGGCGTGATATTTGGAAGTTCCCGTAAATTCAAGCTGGCCCCGTTCCGCCAAATTTTTCATCCGCTCGATTACATCCGATGCAGCATGGTCGTTAAGAAGCTCTGTGAGCACGCCGCAGATATTTACTGTAACCTTTGCGGACGGATTGGCTTCAAAAACGTCAAGAAGCGGCCTGTATGATTCATTACAGATTTTCTTGAGTATTGCATGAAACTGTATCGACGGCTGATAAAAATGAAGGAACGGGGCCCAATATATCATCTATAGCTTTTCTGGCGCGCGCAGTTTTTCACCAAGCGCTCGGCCTCCACCCAATCATTAAAATCGCTGCCATGCTCACAGCCTCTTTTCTCATATAACTCATAGGCTTTTTTGGCTATAAGCTCGCTGGTATCCTGCGATTTATTCGTGGTTGTATTTTTCTTTTTTGTCCTTAACATAAAACTATCACCTCCTTTATTCATCCATTCCCATAAATTAAACTCTGGCATAGGCCGCTCCCTCCTGAATTTTAATTTATATTATTACACCTAAATTATATACTAATAAAATCACTAAATCAAGAAAATTCTTGGAAACGCACGCCATTGCGAACCCCGCGAAGCGGGGTGAAGCAATCTCCCATTTTAACAAGGAGATTGCTTCGTCGCTTCGCTCCTCGCAATGACGGAGAAAATTATATTTTTCTTATTAAAAAAAGGCACAGGAAACTCGTTGCCGATGAAAGCATGATAAGCCATTTTAACCCCAGAATATCAAGCAAAAAAGCGCCTGAAAGATTGCTGGCTGTCAAAGCAAGGTTGCTTATACTGCAAAGAAGCGCGAAAGAAGTCGCCTCAAGGCCTTTGGCGGTATTCCTGGCCATAAAATCCATTATCATCAAAAATATAAACATGCCTATCAGGCTGTAAACCACATCATAAATAACCGCGCTTACAGGCGTATAATGAAGGTAGCTCAGCGTTGTTACAGCTCCGAGAAAAACAGAAAAAAACAGCCATTTTTTTATATTGATGCGCTGGCTGAACCTGTAATATAACACAGCGCCTATAATACCGAAAACCGTGCCGAAAGTACCCAAGGCGCCTATCTTTATCTTGCTCCAGCCAAAGACATCCCTTTGTATAAATAAAAGCGGGGCGCCGAACGAAGGCGAATATTTGTACAGAAATATAAAAAGCCCTATAATCAACAACTTTCTGTCTGAAAATAATCTCTTTAAGTCTTTAAAAAGCGTGGAGGCGCGTTTGTTGTCATTTTCATGCCCGCCTTTATAAAAAAACGCCGCAACTCCTACCAGAACATACACAGGCAAAAGGCATAAAAATGCCATTTTATAATCATACCTTTGAGCAATCCAGCCGCCTGCTATACCTGTAATAAGCACGGCTATTGAGATCGATATCCACTGAATGCTCTGGATCTTTCCTGTGGTGTTGTATTTTTTGCCCTCAACGCACATTATGCCGTCTACGGCAACATCCCTGAACGCGGTATTGGTTGAATTCAGCACGATAAAACTTATAAGGACAACCAGCGGCAATCGCGCCAGGCCTAAAAATAAAACCAGCGCCGCATCAAAGGCCAGGGCAATAAAGATCCACAACCTTTTATTTAAAAAATTATCCACTATATAGCCGATAACAGGCTTAACCAGCCACGCAAGCGTGGTAAAGCTTGTTATAAACATTATTTTTTCAGGAGAAAAATTAAGGGATTCCTTAAGGTAGTAGAATAAACCCTGGTTGGGGAGATTTTCTATGCCCTGCGTAAAATATACTAAGCTGCTTAGCGCGAAGATCCAGAATAATCTCGGATTCACTCCTGCCTCTATTGCTGCTGTTTTGCGGCGGCTTCCTCAGGCGTCATCTTTTCTTCTTTTACAACTATCTCTTTGCCTGTTTCAGGGTCTATCTTTACTTCTCTGACAGTAACTGTCTTTTTTGCATCCAGAGGCGAAACAGGCGCAGCAGCAGGTACTGTTGCAGCAGGCTGCTGTTTTTGTTTTATAATAACGTCGGCAACCTTTGATCTTTCCAGGTCTATCAATGACTTACTGCGCCTTGTAGTAAGAATAGTCAAGCTTAACGAAGTAATAATAAACACTATAGCGCATGCGGCTGTAACTTTTGTCATTACCATATTGGCGCTTGAACCGAACATATTCTGCATAGCGCCGCCGCCAAAGGTTTCTGTTAAGCCCCCACCGCGGCCGGCCTGAAACAGAATAACCGCTATCAAAAATATCGACGCTAAAATGTGTATTACTATCATAAATGCGTACATGATTGCCTCCCGACTGACTTTTTTACAATTTCAGTAAATGAATCCACTTTTAAACTTGCTCCGCCAACCAAGGCGCCGTCAATATCTTCCTGCGCCATTAAACTTGCTGCGTTATCAGGTTTTACGCTGCCGCCGTACTGTATCCTTATGCTGTCTGCGGCCTCTTTGCCCCATAAATCTGCGAGTAACTTACGTATAAAAGCATGAACCTCCTGCGCCTCTCCAGGCGTAGCGGTTTTACCTGTTCCTATTGCCCATACAGGCTCATAGGCAACAACGATTTTTAAAATATCTTCCTTGGTTATACCGCTTAATCCGTTTTGAATATGATCTTTAATCACTTCAAACGTCTTACTCGCCTCTCTTTCTGTCAATGTCTCACCGACACATACAATAGGCGTAAGGCCTGCTGCCAAAGCGGCTTTAACCTTTTTGTTCACAGTATCATTCGTTTCATTGAAGTACTGCCTTCTTTCAGAATGCCCTATAATCGCATATTTACATCCGATATCCTTAAGCATGACGGCAGAAACCTCTCCGGTGTAAGCGCCTTCTTTTTCCCAATACACATCCTGGGCCCCGCAATCTATATTACTTTCAATTAATATTTCGCTTACGCTGTCCAACGCTACAAAAGACGGGCACACCACTATATCCGCTTCTATGATATCGTATAAATTTCTTTTTAAGCCATTGACCAGTTCAATGGCCTCAGTCAATGTCTTATACATCTTCCAGTTTCCCGCAATTATTGGTTTACGCACAGCAGCAACATCCTTTCTTTTTGTCTTTATCGTTAAGCGCGACAACGCCCGGCAGAGCTTTTCCCTCCAGAAATTCCAAACTTGCGCCGCCGCCTGTTGAGATATGCGTCATCTTGCTTTCAAGGTTAAATTTGCTTATCGCAGCAGCAGTATCGCCGCCGCCTATAATAGAAACTGTATCCTTTAACCGCGCAATAAACTCCGCTACTTTTTTTGTGCCGAAACTGAAAGGCTCCATCTCAAATATCCCAAGCGGCCCGTTCCATACAATCGTCTTTACTGGCTTAAGCGCGTCATTAAAAACCTTTATTGTCTTAGGGCCTATATCAACGCCCATAAATCCATCAGGTATATCCTGCGTGACACACTCTTTTATGTTTGCCTTTATGTCCGGCTTATCGGCAATGATATGGTCCTGCGGCAGGATAATCTTTATATTTTTTGCCTGCGCTTTTTTAAGTAAATCCTGCGCAAAGCTGACCTTATCAGCCTCGAGCCTGGAATTGCCTATATTTCTTCCTTGGGCTTTTAAAAATGTATAAGCCATGCCGCCGCCGATAATTATAATATCCACCTTTGAAAGCAGGTTTTCTATTACCTTTATCTTGTCGGAAACTTTAGCGCCGCCTAAAATAGCCGCAAAAGGCTTTTTCGGGTTCTGGAGCGCTGCGCCTAAATATCCTATTTCTTTTTCAAGCAGAAATCCCGCGACAGCCGGAAGGTATTTTGTAACGCCTTCAGTTGACGCGTGCGCCCTGTGCGCTGCGCCAAAGGCGTCATTTACATAAACCTCGCCCAGAGAAGCAAGCTGTTTTGCGAAGGCAGGGTCGTTTTTTTCCTCTTCCGGATGAAATCTCAGGTTTTCAAGCAGGATTACGTCGCCGTCTTTCATTTTGTCAACTTCGGCCTTTATATTTTCCCCGACACAATCATTAAGCTTCTTAACCTGCCTGCCCAATAAATTGCCAAGCTGTTTGGCAACAGGGTCCATGCGCATCCTATCAACCGGCTTGCCATCAGGCCTGCCTAAATGGCTCATTAAAATGATTTTTGAATTCTGCTCTAGGGCATATTTTATAGTTGGGATTGCCGCCTTTATCCTTGCGTCATCTGTAATCTTAAGCTCTGAATCAAGCGGGACATTAAAATCCACCCTGATTAAAACCTTTTTACTTCTAATATTTACGTCTTTTATTGTTTTTTTATTCATTTAAACTACTCCCGAAATATTTTTGTGAATTTTTTCTTTTTAAAGAGTATTTTTAAAAATACCTTTGTGTTAAAAAATAAGTCCTCAAAATAAAACGCTCTTGCATATGTATGATTCGGCAATTCTATCTTGGGTGAAGATTTTTTTAAATATACGCTCACCCACGCGCCCTTATCCAGAAATTCGCGCACGCGCGCCTTAAAATCCTCAGGCGCAGTCCGCGTTAAAACATACAATATCCTTTCAGGCCGTTTATGCATCGCGTAAAACTTCTCTTCACTTTTTTTAAAAAGCGCGTTAAACCCGCGTTTTTTAAAAGACGCATGTTCAAAGTGAAACACAAAAGCGCCTTTGGCAAATACGGATTTATATCCCGCGTTTCTTGCCCTTATCGCGTATTCGGTATCTTCAAAATACCCGGGGTTAAAACGCTCATCCATAAGGCCTATCTTGTCTATAACCTCTCTTTTTATCAAATAGCAGAATCCGACAGGACCGGCTGTTTCTACGAGCTGGCCTCTTTTATCTTTTGTTCTGCCTGCCGCATATTGTTCATATGTAATATTGCGCGGCTTTTTTGCCCCGAAGTTACTGGAAGGATTTACAATACCTATCTCAGGCGAGCTTTCTGCGATACGTATCATCTCGCCGAGCCAGTCATCGGAAACTACTGTATCATTATTTAAAATACATACGTAGCCGCTTGATGAAGCCCTGATGCCCTGATTAACCGCTTTTGTAAAACCGGCATTATGGCTGTTGCGGATAAGTTTTATTTTATCCGGATGCCTGCGGCTTACATCTCTCATATATTCTGCAGCAGGCTCATCGCTGGCGTTATCTATTATTATTACGCTGTATTCGCCGCGCGTATGCTGAAAGATACCAGCCAGGCACTGTTCGGTAAGCTTTATTTTATTCCAAACAGGCATTACTATATCGCATCTCATCTAAGTATATTACAGGCCTTTTTTAATCATCAATTCAATAAGGTCCACTACGCGGCAGCTGTATCCCCACTCGTTGTCATACCACGCAAGAACCTTAAGAAAGTTTCCGCCGATAACCTTGGTCATCTTTGAATCAACTGTAGATGATACGCTTGAATGATTAAAATCAACCGAAACAACATCTTCTGATGTGTAATCAAGTATGCCTTTAAGCCTGCCTTCTGCGGCTTCTTTAAGGGCTTTGTTTATATCCTCAACCGTTGCTTCTTTTTTCAGGGTGCAGGACAAATCAACCACTGAAACGTTTATAACCGGCACGCGCATTGCGAAACCGTCAAGCTTTCCCTTTAATTCAGGTATAACAAGGGCTATCGCCTTTGCAGCGCCTGTTGATGTAGGTATCATTGAAACAGCGGCTGCCCTTGCGCGCCTCATATCTGAATGCGGCAGGTCCTGCAGGTGCTGGTCATTGGTATAAGCGTGAATTGCAGTCATAAGGCCTTTTTCTATACCCCATTTATCATTTATTACCTTTGCCACAGGCCCAAGGCAGTTTGTCGTGCATGACGCGTTTGACACAACATTATGATTCTTGGGGTCATATTTATCGTCATTAACGCCAAGCACCACTGTCAGGTCTTCCCCCTGCGCAGGCGCGCTTATAATAACCTTTTTTGCGCCGCCTTTTGAAATGTGATTTACAGCGCCTTTAACCTCTTTGCCTTTTTTATTTACTCCGTCATTCTTTATGGTAAACAAACCTGTTGATTCAACAACTATCTCAACGCCCAGATCTTTCCACGGAAGCTCACAGTGATCCCTCTTAGACAACACCTTTATCTCTTTGCCGTTTACTACTATTACGCCCTCGCCTGCCTTAACATCTCCTGGAAAGCGGCCGTGCACTGAGTCATATTTTAAAAGATGCGCCAGGGATTTGGCGTCTGTTATATCGTTTACAGCCACTAATTCTATGTTTTTGCTGTTACGCTCAAGTATTGCCCTTGCCACCATCCTTCCGATCCTTCCAAAACCATTGATACCAACCTTTGTTGCCATTACATTCCTCCTCTTAAATATTTCGCGGCAAGCTCAGGAGGCGTAGGATTAACATAAAAACCCGTGCCCCATTCAAAACCCGCCACCTTTGTAAGTTTCGGCATTATTTCAATATGCCAATGATATTCCTCTCTTATTTTATCCTCTATCGGTGAAGTATGTATTATAAAATTATACGCCGGCGCGTTCAGCGTCACGCGTATCTTAGACAACACATCTTTCATGATGGCCACTAAATCAGGTATCGTATCCGGCTTTATATGGTCAAAGGCCGCGAAATGCGCTCTTGGCGCAATCCATGTCTCAAAAGCAAACCGAGAAACATACGGGCAATACGCGGAATATGTTTTATTTGAAGCAACCATATTCTTTTCGTATTTCTCCTCCTGCCGGACCATATCGCAATAAATACACCTGTCTTTATATTCGTAATGATGCTGCGCGCCTACCAGCTCCTCATGCACATTCTTGGGAATCATGGGTAATGCTATAAGCTGCGTATGCGGATGGCTTAATGAAGCGCCTGCTGATTTACCGTGATTTTTAAAAATAAGCACGTATTTAAAACGTTTGTCCTTGCGCAAATCAAGGCACCTTGCTTTATACGCGCTTATAACAGCCTCTATCTCAGGCAGCTCCAGTTGGGAAAGCTCCTTTGTGTGGTCAGGCGTCTCTATTATAACTTCATGCGCGCCGACGCCATTCATCATATCAAACACGCCTGAGCCCTGCCTGTCTATATTACCTTCTATTTTAAGCGCCGGAAATTTGTTAGGCACTGCGCGCAAAGTCCAACCTGGGCCGTTCGCATTACCTCCGTTAGGCCTGTTTACCAACGTCTCAGGCGGCGTCTGACTTTCATGCCCCGGGCAAAACGGGCATTTGGCAGGGTCAGTTAATACATCTTTGTCCTGGATAAAATCAGACGGTTTTTTAGGATTATCGGTCTGCACTACAACCCATCTTCCACCTATGGGATCGCGCCTTAATTCTGACATTATTTTACCTCCGCGTCACAAATTGTTTCTTTCATGAATCTTGCAGCGTCCTCAGGAGGAGTCGGATTTATATAAAAACCCGTGCCCCATTCAAAACCCGCCATATGTGTCAAACGGGGTATAATTTCTATGTGCCAATGATAATCATGGTCTATCGTCCTCCAATATCCGGGCTTATGAGTATTGCGAAATGGCGCGGTGTGTATAACATAATTATAAGGCGGGTCATTAAGGGCTTTTGATAATTTAGACAGGGCAACCTTTAAAGCCGCGGCGAGTTTTGAAAACTCCTTTTTATCCAGCTTGTAAAAATCGCAGCTGTGTTTTTTCGGCAGTACCCATGTCTCAAACGGAAACCTCGCAGCAAAGGGTGATAAAACAACAAAACCATCTATCTCGGCAATTATTCTTGTTCCTTCTGCAAGTTCCTGTTTTATGATATCGCAGAATATACACCTTTCTTTAAGCTCAAAATATTTCATTGCGCCTGCAAGCTCCTCTTTAACCCTTTTTGGATTAACCGGCGTAGCTATAATCTGCGAGCGCGCGTGATTTATCCTGCTGCCGCCTGCGGCATGGCCGTAATTTTTAAAAACAAGCACATACTTAAACCTATTGTCATTATGCAAATCCTTAATTCTCTCAATCTGCGTCGCTATAACAGCCTCAACCTGCTCAACAGGAAGCTGCGCGGTGTTGGATATATGCTGCGGGGCCTCAATTATAATTTCATGCGCGCCTATGCCATTCATCGCGTCATAAATACCAAGGCCATGACGGTCAAGCTCGCCCTCTATCCTTAATATAGGCGCTATACTGGGCACAACCCTGACCCCGCGCGCGGAAAAAATCTCAGGCGGAGCCAGATGCTCATGCCCCGCGCAAAACGGGCACTTATCCTGCGCTATGTCTTCCTTATCAGGGAAAACGCCAAAATCACCCGGGCGCTTGGCGCGCTCGATTGCTATAATCACCCATCTTCCTATTATGGGGTCCTTACGTAGTTGCGGCATTAAACCTCCGATTAATGTTAAGTTTTTATTATATCACAAAAATTCTACCTTGTGCAATATTTTTTACCTGCTACCAAGTATATTGCCGGTTTTTACCCTGTATCCCGCGGCAAACGCGTCAACATCCATGCGCCTTGAAGACTCCGGTTGAAGCTCTTCTATTACTATTGCCCCGGAACGCGTTGCTATCAGCAAGCCGTCCTTTTCTATGCCTACAACCTCTCCGGGGATTCCTGACAATGTCTTTGTATAGATACTGGCCTTGCAAACCTTTATAAGCCTGTTATTTAGATATGTATACGCTCCGGGCCATGGCTGCATGCCGCGTATATGGCTATCCACCCTGACCGCATCCTTATTCCAATCAATAAGGCCGTCTTCTTTTTTTAATTTAGGCGCGTAAGTAGCCTTTGAATTATCCTGCTTTTCAAATTTAACCGTATTTTTTTCTATTTTTTCTATTACCTTAATCAGCAAGACAGCTCCGGAAGCAGCCAGGCGCCCCGAAAGGCTCTCGGCGGTATCATACGCCATTATAGTAACTTTGTTTTTTAAAATAATATCGCCTTCATCCATTTTTTCGTTCATCTTCATAACCGTAACCCCGGATGTTTCGTCGCCGTTTATTATCGCCCAGTTTATGGGCGCGGCCCCCCTATATTTAGGCAATACCGAACCATGCAGGTTTATACAAAATAATTTCGGTATATCCAGGACTTGTTTTTTTAAGATGTTGCCATAGGATACGACCACAAAAAGATCTGCTTTAAACGATTTCAAATTTTCAATAAATTCAGGGCTGCCTAAATCAACCGGCTGCAGGACATTTAAATTCAATCTTACTGCGGCCTCTTTTACAGCAGGCGCTGAAAGCTGAAGAAGGCGGCCTTTTTTTCTGTCAGGCTGCGTAACAACAGCTAAAACCTTATGCTTTGATTTATGTAGCGCCTCTAAACTCGGCACTGCAAATTGTGATGTTCCAAAAAATACAATATTCATACTTATCCTCTATAACGGATCCACGTCCACTGCCATCTTAACTGTTGATGCCTTTTTAAAACCTGACAAAGCCCGCCTGAGCAAATTCACTGCGTCCTCAGCGTGTTTTGCCTTTAATATTACGTCCCATCTGTATTCTTTGCGCAGCCTTGACATCCATGAAACCGCAGGGCCGGCTACACTAAAAATATTTTTATCTTTTTTTTCGGTTAATTTCGCAGCCAGTTTTGACGCCGACTCAAACGCCTTGGCGCTTGATTTTGACCTGAAAGTAATCTTTACAATATGAGAATATGGCGGAAGCTTAAGCTCTTTTCTTAGCTCTATCTCCTTTTCAAAAAAACCGACATAGTCATGCTTGGCAGCAAGCGTAATCGCGTAATGCTCAGGCGTAAATGTCTGAACCAAAACCTTTCCTATTATACTGCCCCTGCCTGCGCGGCCTGAAACCTGAGTAAGTAAACTAAATGTCCGCTCACCTGAACGAAAATCAGGTATATGCAATGTGCTGTCAGCAGAAACAACTCCAACCAGCGTTACACCCGGAAAATCCAGGCCTTTAGCTATCATCTGCGTGCCGACTAAAAGCTGCGTATGGCCGGACTTAAAGCCATCCAAAATCATTTTATGCGAACCGCGTTTACTTGTCGCGTCTGTATCCATGCGGTTTACGCGCGCTGAAACAAACAGCCGGCTTATCTCACTTTCCACTTTTTCAGTGCCTGTGCCAAAATAATTTATATAGGAACTGCTGCATTTTGGGCATATATTAGGCGGCTTTTGTTTAAAACCGCACCAATGGCACACAAGTTCGCCGGATTGAAAGTGATAGGTCAGAGATACTTCGCAATGCTTACATTTTATTACAAATCCGCATTTTCTGCAATTCATAAATGTGGCAAAGCCGCGCCTGTTCAAAAACAGTATCGCCTGCTCTTTTTTATCAAGCACCGACTTTATGGCTTCCTGCAGCGGCCGTGAAAGCATTGCCTGGCGGCGCGAATTATTCATATAATGGCGCATGTCTATTACCTGCACACCGGGAAGCGGCCTGGCTTGAGTACGTTTGGTCAGGTTTAAAAATTTATAGCTGCCCGAACGCGCATTATAATAAGATTCCAAAGAAGGCGTAGCGCTTCCTAATATCACAACGGCATCATTTAAATACGCCCTTTTAACAGCCACATCCCTTGCGTGATAACGTGGCGCATCCTGTTGCTTATAGCTGGCCTCATGTTCCTCATCCACCACTATAAGCCCCAGGTTCTTAACAGGCGCGAATACCGCAGAGCGGGCTCCCACTACTATTGAGCTTTCGCCTGATTTTATTTTATTCCACTCGCTAAATCTTTGCGCCTGGGTAAGATGGCTGTGCAAAACAGCGACATGCTCTTTAAACCTTGCCTTAAATCTTTCTATTGCCTGAGGTGTTAATGAAATCTCAGGCACAAGCACTATACTTGTCTTTTTTTTATCAAGGGCCTTTGCTATGGCCTGAAGATAAACCTCTGTCTTGCCACTACCTGTTACCCCGTGCAAAAGATAAACATTGTGTTTATTTTTTTCTATATCATGCCAAACCGTTTTTAATGCCTTGCCCTGTTCTTCTGTCGGAGGCAAGTGTTCAGTCGGCTCTATATAATCCTCAGGTTCAAGCTGCGGCGGCCTCATGTGGCTTTTACCTTTTTTTAATGTCGGCGGCAACGCAGCTTCAACAGCCTCTCCCCATGAACAAAAATAATATTCGGAGATCCATTTTGCTGTTTTTAATAAATCCTCTGACAATACCGGATTTTCGTCTATAATCGAATATATATCTTTTATATTTTTTACTTTAGTGTTATCGACTATCTCTACTATATAGCCTATAAGCCTGCGGCTGCCGAAAGGAACCCAAGCCCTTTTCCCGGCGCAGGCCTTATCAATCAAGCCGTCAGGCAGCTTGTATGTAAATGGCCCTTCAATAGGCAGGCCTAAAACTACATTTGCGTACATATAATATTTACGATATCCTTTGCTGAATCCGGCCTTGCCATTTTAGCCGCGGCAATACCCATCTTACCCAATTCACCCCTGGCCTGGATTATCCATTTTATTTTTTCAGACGCCGAATCAACATCTCCGGCAATAAACGCGGCATTATTTGCCTGTAAAAATGAGCTGTTTCTTTCTTCCTGGCCGGGTATAGGGCTGACAAATACCGTTGGCAGGGCCTTTGCCATTGCCTCGGCGCTGGTCAGGCCGCCGGACTTTGTCACCAATATATCGCTGGCAGACATTAATTCATGAATATTATCAACGAACCCGTATGCCTTTGCCTTTATGTTAAACGAATCGGCCAAAAGTTTTATTTTTTCACGTAATTTTTCATTATAGCCGCACACAACCAACAGTTGTAAATCAATTTTTAACGCGCCTATCTTCTTAACCAGCTCTTCAACAGGGCCCACGCCAAAACCGCCTCCTATTATCAAGGCGGTAAATAAACTCGCGTCAAGGCCAAACTTAGATTTAACATCCTGTTTATTTAAACTGACTGAAAATTTTGGGCTTATAGGGATGCCTGTTACAAAAATTTTATCCTTACTGATGCCGCATCCTATCAGGTCTTTTCTGGTTTGTTCGGCTGCGACAAAATAACAGTCAACTCCCAGAGTTACCCAGAAAAAATGCATCCTGTAATCCGTAACCGCGCTATACAGGCGGCAATTTATTTTATTATTCCTCTTAAGATGCGCCACTATCTCGTTTGCCATAAAATGCGTTGAGATAACAACATCAGGCCTGTTTTTTAAGACAAAATCCTCGAATCTCCTGCAGTTTAACACATTGACTACGCGCCTGGGAAAACGTATCAGCCTGTATATAAGCCTTATATTAAGCAGGTAGTAAAAAAACCCCCATATATTAGGAAGATCATTTACAAAGGTGATGTATTTTCTTGCGTAAATCCACCTGAAGAAGGCATTAGTATAATCAAGAGAATCGATTATAGCAACATCTTTTTTATCCACCCGCTCAAGCAGCGCTTCATGTATCGCCTCCGCGGCCTTCCTGTGCCCCGCCCCCGCAGATGCGTAAACAATTAAATATTTCATATCTTTAGTTTGGAGCTTAGAGTTTGGAGTTTGGAGTTCATTGTTTTAAAGAATTTATTAACCCAGACAACATCTTAGAAAGTTCTGTGCATAAACGCCTGAGTTTAGCCTCTGTTTTATAATCTATATATTCTCTCATCTTGCTTATAGAAATAATTGCTACACATTCTCGAATCGAACCTTTTGAGATTTTCAAATATCTTTTAAATTCCAAATTACTGGTTCCATAACCTTCTGCAGTATTTAAGGCTATTGAATAAGCGGCCCTTCTAAACTGGTCTGTTAAAGCAAATCTTTCTTCGCTAGGAAATCCATTGGTAACACAATAAACCAAATTTATAAAATCAAGCGCTTTTTTATAGACGTTTAAATTTTCAAAATTAAAAATACTTGTCTCTTCACCCATAAAACTCCTAACTCCTAACTCCTAACTCCTAACTATCTCTACTATTTTTCTAATATGCTCAGGCGTGATGCCGCAGCAGCCGCCGATAATATTTACGCCTGACTTTATAAAATCAGGAATGGCTTTCGCGAAGTCATCCAATGATTCATCAAAAACCGTTTCATTATTTATGAGTTTCGGCATACCGGCATTCGGTTGGGCAATTAAAAACGCTTCCTTGCCTGCTGCCTTGCGCATAAGCGCGGCGATCTCTGCCATCTGAACGCTTCCACATCCGCAATTGGCGCCTATCACATCACATTTAAAACCAATGAGCTCTTTTGCTGCCTCTTCAACAGATACCCCTGTAATAGTCCTGTAGCCTTTGTTACCTTTGTTAAAAGTCATAGTTGCGATTATAGGAATACCTGGCGCTGCCTTGCGACATGCTGAAACCGCTGTTTTTAATTCATCCAAGGCGCTCATTGTCTCTATTATAAAGGCATCTACGCCGGATTTTGCCAGAATATCCGCCTGGTCAAAAAAAGCGCTATAAAATTCCTTTTCGCTTAATGCGCCCGCTGGTTTTAAAAATTCACCTGTTGGCCCTATATCGCCCAGGACAAACGCCTTGCTATCCGCTGCCTCTTTTGCTATTTTTACTGCGGCTGCATTTATCTCTTTAAACTTATCGCCTAATCCTGCCTTTTTTAACTTTATAGGATTTGCTCCGAAGGTGTTGGTGGCTATCATATCGCTTCCAACATCTATAAAACTTTTATGGACTTTTTTGACTACTTCCGGTTTTGAAATATTCCATTCTTCAGGCGCCTCGCCTATGCCAAGGCCCGCAGCTTGAAGGCTTGTGCCCATTGCGCCGTCACAGATAAGGATCTCGCCTTTTTTTAACCTGTCCATAAATATAATCATTTTCGTTTTTTAACCTCTTCGGGTATGCCTAAAACTATATTCTTAACAGCTTCCAGCAGGTTACGCGCAGTGCGATCAGGTAAAAATTCCCAGTTATGCAGGTCCTTTTTTGTAGATTTGCCTGAAAAAACAAGTATTGACCTGCAGCCTAAATTTCTTGCTGTTTCAACATCGCGCTTGTCATCGCCTATAAAATATACGTCTCTGAAATCCTTACCCAGGTCTCCGGATGCCTTTATAAAAAGCCCTGTTTTCGGCTTTCTGCATTCGCAATCCTCGCCTGTGGCATGCGTGCAATACATTACCTTGTTTATTTTTCCGCCTGCCTTGGCTATCTGGCTCAACATTTTTTCTGTGATTTCGTTAAGCGTTTTTTTTGTAAACAAACCCTTTGATACGCCTGCCTGGCTTGAAACAATAAAAATCTTATAGCCACTTTTTGTCAGAAGTTTTATCGCCTCTTTGGCGCCTTTTACAAGTTTAAGGCCTTTGACGCTGGTAACATATTCGCCGTGGCCCGGGTATTCGTTAACCACTCCGTCACGGTCAAGAAATATTATGTTCATTTTTTGCCTCCGATTTTTCCAGTTAAATATTTTTGTCCGAAAAATCGTCCCGAGTCCCTCGCCGCTAGCAATTAACTTACTGGCGTCTCGGGACGAGGGACCTCTTTCATTTCCCAATATTTAGCATAGCTTATTATCTGATAAAGCCCCGCAAAAACAGCCACCATAAACCCGACAAACCCGTCTTGCTTGCCTTTTTTAGAATAATATGACCTGTAAAACCTGTCTATCGCGCGCCACATCGCCTTGCCCAGACTCATCAGGCGCTTGTCATCCACCCACTTTTTCGCTTCCCACGTGGTCTGCTTATTAAGCTTTGCCAGGAAGTCGCTGAAATCCCTGTAAGAGAAATGAATTATATCGCCTTTTAAATGGCCTGCTGCCCCGCCTGTCAGAAACGCCCTGGGATGCACCTCAACCTCTTCCCATTTAAATTTGTCTTTCCTGAAAAGCTTCATCTGGCCGCTCGGGTACCAGCCGCCGTAACGCACCCAGTAATCGCCGATATAATTTCTTCTAGGTATATTGTATCCGGTTGTCGTAAATCCGTTTTTAAACAATCCTATAATTTCATCGCGCAATTCCGGAGTCACACGTTCGTCAGCGTCTAAGCTCAGGACCCAATCGTTTTTCGCCTGGACATATCCGAAATTCCTGTGTATACCCTCAATATCCATCCTGCGCTTTATAACTCTTGCTCCAAAATCCTCAGCAAGCTTACAAGTACTATCAGTGCTTTCATCATCAAGAACTATCACTTCATCCGCCCACAACACGCTTTCCAAGGCAGGCAAAAGCCTGGATTCTTCATTCTTAGTTATTATTACCACCGTCAAAGGAACTTTATGCTCAAGCATTTTAATGATCTCCTAAAATAAAAATAATAACATCTTTTACGCAATCCGGTCAAGCATGCTATTTAATAACCTCTATTTCAAAATATAACCCATGCGGCGGCGATCTGTGGCAATAATACTTTTCGTACCTTATGGTAGATAATTTAGCAAGCCATTTACCTAATGCATATGGCTTTATAAATATGAATTCTTTTTTAAGCATTTTAAATTTTTTCTTGGAATATATGGGATAACTGATATCTCCTGTAAAATAATCGAAGGTTCCATATGAAAAATGATGCTTATGCGTAGGGTCTCTGAAAGAATTGGGGTTAGAAAAATGTGGAGTATAAATTATAATCTTGCCGTCTGCCTTTAAAACCCTATGCAACTCTTCCATCATACCGATAACATTATCCAGGTGCTCCACCACATCTTTGCATAACGCTATATCAAAAGAATTATCAGGTATAGGCCAAGGATATTTATTAAGGTCATGGACAATGTCAACACATGGATACGATGACATATCTATCCCTGTAGCGCCTTCTTTTTTAGCTGCACCGCAGCCAACATCCAATATTTTCACTTATTATCCTTTCTATTGCTTTATAAACTTATCAAAAATGCCGGTTATATAATTAATTTGCGCCTTGCTGATGCCCGGATACACCCCTATCCAAAATAGATTATTCATCACCAAGTCAGTGTTACGCAAATCTCCTACGACTCTGAATTTTGTATTCTCATATGCCGGTTGTTTCGTTAAATTCCCGCCGAATAACATACGCGTTGCGATCTTGTTTTTTTCAAGATATAAAACAATATCCGTCCGCGTAAACGGCGCATCAGGTTTAATCAAAATTGGAAATCCAAACCAGCTTGGTTCTGAATTTTTTACCGTTTGCGGCAGAATAAAATATTTTTCGTATTTCTTCAAACCGCTGTAAAAAGCCTTGAAATTTCTTTTTCTCGCTTTAATAAATAGCGGCAGTTTTTCCAATTGCGCTACCCCAATCGCCGCCTGCATATCAGTAACCTTTAGATTATACCCGATATGCGAATAGACGTATTTATGGTCATAACCAAACGGCAATTTACCAAATTTCTGCGAGAATCTCTTTCCGCAGGTATTATCATGCCCCGTATCGCACCAGCAATCCCTTCCCCAATCACGAAATGACATAATTATCCGATACAACAGCGCATCATTGGTCAAAACTGCGCCGCCCTCACCCATTGTTATATGATGCGCCGGATAAAAGCTGCTGGTTGAAATATGCCCAAAAGTACCGGTATATTTTCCCTTATATTTTGAACCTAATGCATCACAATTGTCTTCAATAAACCATAGGTTATATTTTTTTGCAATTTTTAAAATCTTGCCCAATTCAGCGGGGTTGCCTAATGTATGTGGGACGAAAATGGCCTTTGTTTTTTTTGTAACGGCCTTTTCAATCTTTTCTGCCTGAATATTGCATGTCCTTAAATCTATATCAATAATTACCGGTTTTAAACTATTTTGCAGGATCGGATTTAATGTCGTAGGAAAACCGCAGGCAATAGT
>PFHB01000001.1:0-2940 GCA_002783585.1 Candidatus Omnitrophica bacterium CG_4_8_14_3_um_filter_43_15 | reverse complement strand
TTATAAACCCTCCCGGCATAGCTAATCTTCGTTTTACCGGGTATAAACTTATTACGCTTTTGTGATTGATAAAATTTTATAACTTTATTCAATATATCTTTTCTTGCAAATTTTTTTATATTCATTTTTTATCATCCGGCAGAATATCTATAAACATATTCGATTTTAATTCGCTGCGAGACAAAAAAGGCTCCTGTTCCTCTACAGGCCTATTAACAGATAATTTAGGGGTTACTTTACTATTTGGATCTATATTTACCTCTAAAAAACCTGAAAGTTTGTCATTAAAAAAATTTTTAAGTGCTTCTTCGATCTTATCTGCTTGGCTAATTTTCCAAACAGGCACCCTGTAAGCGGAAACTACGCCTTGAAAATCAGGACAGCTATACCCGGCTACAGTTGATTGAAACCTAGAATCAAAATATTGCTCCTGAAACTGTTTAACCATTCCATAACAACGATTATTTAACAATATTATCTTGATAGGCAGCTTATAATGATAAACTGTCTGAAGTTCCTGTATATTCAATTGAAATCCACCGTCGCCATTTATAGCAATAATAACCTTACCAGGGCTTGCAAAAGAAGCGCCTATTGCCATAGCTAAGCTAGACCCCATAGCGCCCGCGCCTCCCTGAGTAAGAAACCTCTGGTTCTTTTTTATTTCTAACGCTTGAGCGGCCCACATTTGATTCTGGCCGACATCTACGCAAATTATAGCATCCTCTGGAAGAAATGCAGATAACTTATGCATAAAAAAATTAGGTTCTATATTACCGCTAACGCTAATTTTATGTGAAGGATATTTATTTTTATATCCTGCGACTGCTTTCCTCCAAGGTTTTATTTTATTTTTATCACATTTGCCTATATATTTATTCAAAATAACCAAAAAATCATTTACGTCAAAATGGAATGGCAATTCCGTTTTTATTTTACTGTTCAATTCATGCGAGTCTATATCCACATGAATAATTTTCGCGCCTCTAGCAAAAGTCTCTGGTTCTGTACCTGTCTGCCTGCTATCTAACCTTGTACCTAAAGCCAGAACTAAATCAGCATTCGCAACTGTCAAATTAGCATAACGATTCCCATAAGTTCCTATCATGCCTAAAAACGCATCGCTATCATGCGCAAAGCCATCAATGCCCATCAAAGAGGAAACAACAGGTATCCCTGTATGTTTTATAAATTTCAAAAGCTCGCCCTGCGCCTTTGACAATCTAAGGCCTCCTCCTACAAGAACAACTGGCCTTGATGAAGATTTTATTAATTTAACAATCTTTTTAATAGTATTGCTATCTGGCATCTTATATAATTTATCAGAAATAACCGCGCGAAAAGGTTTTAACGATTTTAAATTTATCTCAGCACGCTGTATGTTCATGGGTATATCCAACAATACAGGGCCTGGCCTGCCGGATTTAGCTATATAAAATGCCTTTTCAAGATGGTACCTGATTTTATCCGGATCGATGATAAGTGCTGCATATTTTGTTATTGGTTTCACTAAATTCACAATATCTGTTTCCTGAAATCCTACCTGCCTTACCGGCTTTTTAAATTTAAATTCATAAGTATTGACCTGGCCTGTAATAAATACGCAGGGGATTGAATCAAAAAAACAACTAGCGATGCCTGTTATTAAATTAGTAGCTCCCGGCCCGCTAGTTGCCATTGCCACACCTATGTTACCGCCAGAACGCGAATAGCCTTCAGCGGCAAATGCAGCCGCTTGTTCATGATGCGCGGACACAACATGAATATCTTTTCTTTGATATAAAGAATTTAAAAGATGCGTTATAGAACCCCCGCAAACTTCAAAAATATGGGTTACGTTTTTTGAAACAAAAAAATTAATTACATAATCTGATAATTTCATAGTCGGCATTATTTATATAGTGTAATATTTTCTTTAAACCAGTTAATATCTTTTTCCAAACCCTGACTTAAACTATATTTCGGCTCCCAGTTCAATATTTTCTTAATCTTGGATATATCTGCCTGCCAGCATTCCGGCTCATTCCTGGAATTAATTATTTTGCCCCATTGAGGATTAACCCTATCACCGGTAATTTTAATTATGTTCCTTACAACCTCTCCTACCGTATACTGCGCGCCTGAACCTATATTAAAAACCTCTCCTTTAACCTTATCTTTATTATCAATAATCTTACTGTATGCATCAATAACGTCTTCTATAAAAATAAAATCTCTTACAGAATCAGGTGACGATAACCTAGGATTTCTAAGTTTTAAACATGACAAAATTACTGATGAAATTAAACGTCTTTTCTCTTCATAGTACCCATAAGGAGAAAATAACCTAAGCGTAACAATAGGCTTGTTTTCTTTTTTCGAAATTGCCTGACAATACAATGTTGCTGCTGCTTTCGAAGAACCATACTCACTGATTGGCTCTAACAAATCTATTTCTCTCATCAATTTAGGCTTAACGCCATATTCTGAAGACGATCCGGTATTTATAAACAATTCAAACTTTATATCTTTTAGAGCGCTAATCAGATTTACTGTTCCTGTAAAATTTGCCGCTACTATTTTCGCTGCGTCATTTTGAAAAGAATAACCGCCATACACAGCTGTATGGATAATAATATGGGGCTTAATTTGTTTTATTATCTTGTTTAGATTAACCGAATCCTCTAAATCAACAGAATATTCAGAAACATCTTTCAATATATTTCGAATTCTCCACTTATCAGATATTTTCCTGGTAAAAATATATACCTTGTCACCTTTTTTTAAAAAATGCCTTGCAATATTTGCTCCTAAAAAACCGGTTGCGCCTGTAATTAATATTTTTTTATTTTTCTGCATCTAATTTTTCACCATACCACTCTATTGTTTTTTTTAAACCTTTTTCCAGCGTATATTCAGGCTTCCAGCCTAAAATTTTTCTGGCTTTGTCAGAACATAAAT
>PFHB01000031.1 GCA_002783585.1 Candidatus Omnitrophica bacterium CG_4_8_14_3_um_filter_43_15 | reverse complement strand
TGGAGTATGAGGGGCATGTCCAGGCGAATAAGAATTCTTATTGAAACTTTAATATTGCCTATCTTAAGGCGGCGTTTGGGTAAACATAAAAAACCGCTTTCGCCCCCGTTTGATTTTAAACGTATCGCTGTTATGAAGTTTGCAAGCCTTGGCGATTATGTTCTGGCTAATCATGCGATAAAGGCATTAAAATTAAAATACCCGGAAGCCAGGATTACGTTTATATGCGATAACAGAAAAAACTCAAAGATATTTGAAAACTCGCCGTATATAGACAGTTTTGAGTATATAGATGTTTTTGATAAGAGCGGGAATTTCAGGCACCCTTTGAGCCCGGTATTTTTAAAAGATCTTATACTCCTTTATTTTAGAAGCTGGCGAAGGCGGTTTGATGTCCTGGTAAATCTGAATATAGTCGAAAGCACTTTTGTGCTTATTATCAACATGATGGCAGTTTCTGCGGCAAGAGCGAAGATAACAGCAGGGTTGGATACCGACGACAAAGGGTTTTTTTATGATATCAGCATTAGGGACAGTTTTTCCGGTGAAAAAGCGGATTTGTATACTTATCTTGAATTGGTTTCGCTTTTGGGCGCGCGCGAGCGCAGGGAATTGGAAGGTATCCCAACATCCCTTGAGGTAAAAGACAGAGTTGGGTTTTTTTTAAACGATTTTATGCAGGGCCGCAAAAACGCTTTAGTATGTTTGCACTCCGGCAGTAACGTCAGAATCAAAATGTGGCCTGCAGAATCCTTTGCTGAATTAGGCAACAGTTTGATAAAAAATTACAACGTTAAAATTCTGCTGGTTGGCGCTAAATCAGAGATTGGTTTAGGTGAGACGATTGCGGCATTGCTGAAAGAAGATCCTATCAATCTTATAGGTAAAACAACTCTTCAGGAGTTAGCCGCATTAATAAAGAGTTCCTCGCTTTTTATCGGCAATAACAGCGCGCCGATGCAGATAGCTGTTACTGAAGATGTGCCGACAATAGGAATAATCGGGCCCGGCCTGAATAGATACTATTCATATGAAGAAAAGCATTTTCGGTATGTAAAGAGTAATTCTGATTGTTCATTTGTGAAAGATAGGCTGGAGTGCCTGAAAACAGATTGTCCTACACGGGAATGCATGAAGAGTATCCTTGCCGCAAATGTTATGTTAATGGTAGATAATATGCAGGAAGAAGGCGTTATTGATTTAAGGAAAAGCGGGGTGCCGCGCGAATGAAAATTTGTTATACATGCTTATCATCGCCGTGGGATGTTAAGACAGGCGGCGGTCAGATAGTTACACATAAGATCGCTGCTAAAATGGCAGAATTGGGGCATACCGTGCATGTAATTTATACCAGGACAGAGGACATACTGCCGATTCCAGCTGTAAATTACAGCGTTACGTGGGCGCATCACTTTAAGAGGGAGTATTTGAACGTTTTTAGTGTTTTTTTCGCATTAATCAGGCTCTTGCGCAGGGAAAAATTCGATATAATTCACTCTATCGAAGGAGAGGCTGTTTTATTGATTCCGTTTTTAGGCAGGCGCACAGTTTTTCTGACTACAACTCACTGCCCGCTTTTTCCTGATATAGCCGCGCCGTTTTTCTTTTATCATCCTGTGCGTTTTGTCAAGCATGTAAGAAGATATATACGTTATTATTTAATAAAACTGTCAATGCGCTTTTCTAAATATGCGATTGCGGTAAGCGATTTTTCAAAGAATAATGTGGCGCACAGGCTGGGTATTTCTCCTGATAAAATCAAGGTAATATTAAACGGCGTGGGCGTTGAACTTTTAGAATGCGGTTATGATAGAAGAAGGCATACGCAGGATACTGTTATTTATTTTGGGCGCCTTGATGACCAGAAGGGCGTAGACACACTTATTGAGGCCGTGGCCCTTATAGCTAAAAAAAGGCCTGTTAAAACCATTATTGTCGGTACGGGGTGGAAGGAACGCGAATTGAAATCGCTGGCCGGTTCTTTGGGGCTGCAGGATAGCATTGATTTCACAGGCATGGTTTCTCATGATAAAATTTCAGAATATATAATCAAAGCCGATTTATGCGTATTTCCTTCGCGCAGTGATAACTGCCCATTGACGATACTGGAGGCTATGGCTATAGGGATCCCTGTTATATCTACGCCTGTAGGAGGTATCCCTGAATTAATACGCAACGGTTATAGCGGCGTTTTGGTCAAACAGGAAGACCCGCAGAAGCTTTCAGAGGCAATGATCGATTTGCTGGATCATGCCCAGAACCGTGAACTTTTGTCAAATAACGCTAAAAAATACGTATCAGATAATTTAACCTGGGATAAAGTAGCCTTAAAATACAGTGAATTTTATGAATCTTTGCTCAGAAGCTGATAAAAAGAAAATAGTTTTAATCTCGTCTGACAGAAGCCTGGTTGGCATGGGGCCCAAGATTCTTTCATCCTGCCTTATCGAGCAGGGGTTTAAACCAACGATTGTTCTTATGGAAAGCGACGGTGATGATTTCAGGAATTTTTTATGGAAAGACCTGGAGGATATTTGTAACGGCGCGTCACTAATAGGTATTTCTTCCATGACAGCAGGCGTGAAAAAAGCCGTGGAAATCAAAAAACATCTTAAAAACAAATGCAGCGCGCCAATAATTATAGGAGGCATTCATGCGTCACTGTCGCCTGAAAGCTTGATTAACGATTTTGAGATGCTGTGCCACGGAGAGGGAGAAGACCTGATTGTGGATCTTGCCCGGCGCCTGGCCAATAATGAGCCATACGATAATATCCCGGGGTTATGGTTAAATAATAGCGGCAGGATCGTGAAAAATCAAAGCGCGCCTTTGAAACGGGATTTAAACGATTATCCTTTTCCGGATTATGATTTGAGACATCAGTTTATTCTTGAAGAAAACCGCCTTGTGCCGGTAACGCCAAAGCCAACGCATATGCGCCTCGACAGTTTTAGCATAATGGGTTCGCGCGGATGCCCGCATAACTGCACTTACTGCTGCAGCCCTAAAATGATACAGGAATTTCCCTGGCAGAAAAAAGTGAGGCATTATTCCATAGATTATCTGATAAGCCATTTAAAAGAGGTGCGCAGGATTTATCCTGAAGTAAGAAGGTTTTGGATAGAAGACGATACTTTTTTTGCCAAAGGCTTTGACGAGATATTGAATTTTTCACAAAGATATAAAAGCGAGGTTGGCATACCTTTTGAGGTTCTTATTTCACCATGGACATTTTCAAGGGATAAAATAAAAGTCCTGGTAGATGCGGGCATGGATAAGCTGATTATAGGTATACAAAGCGGCAGCGAGAATGTGGCGCGTAATATTTATAACCGTAATATATCAAATGAAAAAATTCTGGAGATTATTAAGTCGCTCCACGAATTTTCCGGAATGGCAGTCTGTTATGATTTTATAGTTATGAATCCCTTTGAAACACAGGAGGATTTAATTTATACTATTCAGCTTATTAAAAGTTTTCCTGCGCCTTTTATCGTTTACAGCAACAGCCTTGCTTTTTATCCAGGCACCAAAATCTATGATATGGCAGTAAAGGCAGGCATAGCCGTAAAAGGCCGCATGGAATATACGGAGATAACCCACGGCTATAAAATTCTAAGAAACGCAAAAATGCGGCATAAAATATTTCATCTGATAATATTGCTTATGGGCGGCAGCGGCAACAACATAAAGATTGGGCAAGTGCGAAGATCTTTTATTTCAGACAGGTTTATTTCTTTTTATAGTTTTTTGAACAAAAGGCTGGGCCTTATAAGTGATTTTATTGTAAGTATGATTGCAGGCGTTTTTTTGTTTGACGCGCGATTTAAGAAAACGCTTAGGAATATTTTGGGGGATAGGACTTATTTAAAGTTAAGAAAACTTTTAAAGCCATGATAAAAAAAGATATTTGTTTAGTTTCGCCTCCTACAAGAGGCAATGTAAAGACAGTGCCTATAGCACTTATATATTTGGCCGGTTGGCTAAGCAAAGAGGGTATAGATGTTGATATAATAGATATAAAAATCAATTCTTATAAAGGGATAGACGCGAAAAATGAATCTGAGATTGTAGATAAAATAATCCGCAATTTGGATTCTCTGAAGCCTCATGTTGTGGGTTTAACTGCTTTTACTTCAGAATATAATAATGTTATTAACCTTGCGAAATCCATAAAAGATAAAATCAACACTAAAATTGTAGTCGGCGGGGTCCATGCCAGCCTGCAGCCCGAGGATTTTATTTATGATAACAGCCCCGTTGACATAGCGGTAATAGGGGAGGGAGAAAGGACCTTAAGCGAGGTAGTCAACAATGTTAAAAATAACCAGGCGCTGGAAACTATAGACGGCATATGTTTTTTAAAAGAAGGAAACGCGCATTATACAAATCCACGCAAGCTTATAGAGAATCTGGGCGATTTGAGCCTGCCGTTATACAGTAAATTAAACATGGATTATTATTTGAAAGTAGAAAGGCACATAATAAGGTACCTGTACACTTCAGGCGTTCATATATTGACAAGCAGAGGATGCCCGTTTAACTGCACGTTTTGCGCGGCAAAAAACCTGTGGAAGGATCCTGCCTGTAATAGAAGGGTTAGATTTAGAGACATCAACCAGGTTGTTGATGAAATACAATACCTTAAAGATACTTTCAGCATTGATTCGTTTTATATAGCTGATGACACTTTTGCCGTCAACAAAAACAGGGCTATGCAGTTTTGCGACGAAATTTTATCCAGAAATCTAAAATTGATATGGGCAATGGAAACAAGGGTTAATTTGGTTAGCGATGAATTGTTAAAGATGATAAAAAAAGCCGGCTGCATTCAGGTTGAGTTTGGCGTGGAATCCGGGTCGCAGGATGCCTTGGACAGGATGAAGAAAGAAATAAAGGTGGAAGATACTGTCAGGGCTTTTGATATGTGCAAAAAACACAGGTTAAGGACGTTCGCCAATATTATGATTAATACGCCGGGAGAAACGGAAAAAGACCTTAACGATACTATAAAGCTGAAAAAAAGATTAAAGGCAAGCCACGCAGGGATGAACCTGACAATTCCTATAATAGGCACGGATATCTACGAGAAATATGTTTCTCCTAAATTTTCCAGGGATGAGCTCGGTATTTTTTCAGACCCTCATCTTTACACAAAAATTCTGGATCCCAGGTTCAGGCTGGCAAAACACGGTATTGATCTGAATAAAATGTATTACAGGCTTAACGTATGCAATTATTTAAATTCTTTTTTTGAATTTACATTTAACGCAAAATATATAAAATCTATTTTAAACAGCAGAAGAAAACATCAATTTGCCGGTTCTGTTTTGAAGAATCTTTATAAACAGATAAATTCATACGCAAGGTTTATCTTTGGATTTTTAAGATGAAGAATTCCTGTCCAATATGTCATTCTGATAGTTATAAAAATCACTTAGAACACGGTGAGGTAAACTATATCAGGTGCAAGGTATGTGATATGGTTTATTTAAAAGACATGCCTTCGAATGAAACCCTGGCCAGGTTCTATTCTAAAGACTTTTTTAACAGCCAGACAGATGATTTCATAAAAAATTCAACGCAAATCAGAAAAGAACGCCTGGCGTCTATAGAGGCGCTAATTCCAGGCAAGGGCAGGCTTTTGGATATAGGCTGCGGCCAGGGGTATTTTTTAAAAGAAGCCAAAGATAAAGGATGGGATGCGTACGGCCTTGATATTTCTGATTATGCGGCAAGGCATTCCAAAAAAGTCGCGGGCGTTGATATATTTTTAGGCCATATCCATGACGCGCGGTATGAAGATTCTTTTTTTGACGTAGTTACGCTTTGGGATGTTTTAGAGCACACCAAAGATCACATTAAGATATTAAATGAGGTCCGGCGCGTGCTGAAAAAGGGAGGCATTGTCGTGGCTTCTACTCCAAACGCAGGAAGCATGGATGCCATTTGCCATAAATACAAATGGCCGTATTTTGATTTTGAAAAATGCGGGCATATCCTGCAGTTTACGCCCAAAACCCTGAAGAGATCATTTAAGAAGTGCGAATTTCATATTGAAAATATTTCCACCAGGGGTTCTTTGGATATCAGATATGTGCCATCTTTATGGGGTGTTAATTTATCTAACCAATTCATACTTCATTTATTGGATGGCCTTAGCGGTTTTTTGGCTAAATTTACTGTGCCTTTAAAATTTGGAAACATCATAATATTATATGCCACCAAGCGTTAGAATATTACATTTGATTGAAACCCTGAAATTAGGCGGCGCTGAAAAAGCGCTTTATACGGTTTTGAGCGCGATGGATAAGCATAAAAGATTTGAGTCGATGGTATGCTGTCTTTTTGAGGACGGCCCGATTGCATCCCGCTTGGAACAGCTGAAAATACCTGTATACAATTTACATATGAAAAGCCCATACGATTGGCGAAAAGGCGTTTTCAGGCTGGCTGAAATTATAAAGGAAAACAAAATTGATATCGTCCACACGCATCTATTTTATGCGAATGTTT
>PFHB01000011.1 GCA_002783585.1 Candidatus Omnitrophica bacterium CG_4_8_14_3_um_filter_43_15 | reverse complement strand
GCCGCCTTTGCCGCCTGTTAATGCAATTGTCACAACGCCTATCTTGTTAGCAAGCTTAACCGCCTCTAATACACTCTTCGCATTGCCGCTGGTGGATATCGCCAATAATACATCACCCTTTTTCCCTAACGCCTCGACCTGGCGTTTAAACACAACATCATAACCATAGTCATTGGCGATAGCGGTCAATATTGACGTATTTGCTGTCAATGCTATTGCTGGCAGGGCCTTTCGTTCCTTCTTAAAGCGTCCGACGAGCTCTGCTGCGATATGCTGGGCATCGGCTGCTGAGCCGCCATTTCCGCAAATTATGAGCTTTCCGCCTTTTTTAAACGAATCGATTATTACCTGCGCGGCCTTTTCAATATTGCTTCGTATTTTATCCTTCATACACATATTACCTTTATCAGATCAAACCACTCTCTGTCTTCCACTATCTTCAGTTTTGCGACAGCCTTTTCTATAGGAACGCCGACAATCTTATTTGCCTGAAGGCATACCATATAGCCGAATTTTTTCTCATTTACAAGCTCAACTGCCTTAACGCCAAAACGCGTACCAAGCACCCTGTCAAACGCCGTAGGCGAACCGCCGCGCTGTGTATGACCTAAAACAACATACCTTGTTTCAAACTTTGTTTTCTCCTCGATCTTTTTGGCAAGGGTCGCGCCTATACCGCCTAAGAGCACATGGCCAAACGCGTCAAGTTCTTTTTTCTGCAGCACCAAATCAGATTCCTGAAATTGCGCGCCCTCTGCCACAGCTATAATGCTGAATAATTTTCCTCTTTCTCTGCGCGCCTTTATAACATCGCAAACCTTGTTTAAATCAATAGGCTTCTCAGGAAGAAGTATAGAATCCGCGCCCCCTGCTATGCCTGCATGAAGGGCTATCCATCCTGCATGCCTGCCCATTATCTCAACAACAAGCACCCTGTGATGGCTGCACGCTGTTGTATGAAGCCGGTCTATTGCCTCCATTGCTATATTTACAGCCGTGTCAAAACCAAATGTATATTCGGTCTGGTCTAGATCATTATCTATTGTTTTCGGCACCCCAACCACATTAAGGCCTTCTTTGACAAGCCTGCTTGCTACGCCAAGCGTATCTTCTCCGCCCACGGCAATAAGCGCGCCAAGCTTCAGCGCCTTAAAGGTTTGTTTCACCTTTTCAACTCCGCCTTCTTTTTTATACGGATTGGTCCTTGATGTACCTAGTATAGTACCGCCTATATGCAGAATACCTGATGTGTTATCAAGATTTAAAGGCATGCTGTTATTTTCTATCATACCGCGCCATCCGTCTTTTATTCCTGTTATTTCGTGCTTATCAACTATTGCCTTTCTCACAACTGCCCTTATTACAGGGTTTAATCCCGGGCAGTCGCCGCCTCCTGTTAAAATCCCTATCTTCATTTTGCTTTTTTCCTTTCCTGAACTCCGTATTCTATTGCGCCATGAAACGATTCTTCGTTAATCTCATGCTTGCTGTCTGTTTTTTTCTTTTTAAAATCTTCCCTGTGCACTATCTTGGATATATGCACTGAACAGGTAACAACCTCTTCTAAACCCAGCATATCCTGAACCTTGTTTTTTATAAGGCCCTGTATATTTTCTGTAACTTCCGGTATATTAGCCTCTGACCACAAAGTAAGCCTTGCTGTAATCTGTATGGAACCTTTTTTGTTGGCTTTTACGTCGCAGCGTAAATCCTTGACTTCGCTGATTTGCCTGGCAACTTTTTTTATTAAATCCTCTATGGCGGACAATGAAATAGTTACCGTGCCCTCGGGGTTATTAAACGCTATGGTCCTTTCCCGTTGAAACCGCCCTAGCATAATCTTACTGACAGAAAACGTGATAATTACCATCAGTATGCCTGTAAACCCTGAAATAAGCCATAAATCCGGTTGATTTTTAAGGTACATAAAGAAGAACTCTATGTTTATCCAGCCCTTCAGATGGGCTGAAAAAACCAGAAGCAGGGCGCCAAGAAATATGAATATAATCGTGCATACAAACCATACCACCCAATTAAATGTCCTCATATTGCACCTCCGAATTTTTCCGTTATCCCGTCTTAAAAATTCGTCCCGAGTCACCCGCTATCACGTTTAGTGACGAGGGGCAAATTTTTACTTTTTCTTTTCTATCGTCTTTACCTTTACATCTATATTGACAGGTATCAGGCCTGTCATTTTTTCAAGGCTATACCTTATATTTTCCTGAACATCCGCGGCGACCTTCGGTATATCGCGGCCATACTCAACTGCAATGGCAACAGACATATCTATTTCATTGTTGGCTTTTAAGTCGACCTTTATCGCCATAAAATTCATATCTTTTCCTATAATTTCAAGAATTTTACCGAGGCTGCCGGAATATATCATCAAAACGCCTTCGACTTCCATGGCTGCTATAGCCGCTATTGACCTTATGGCCTTGGAGTGAATTTTAATCTTGCCCATATCTGTTTTTGTTTCTTTCTCGCCGATCATAATTTTTTCTCCTCTTCCATCATCTTTTCCACAAAATCAGTATAAAACTTTCCTTGTATGAATTTCTGGTTGGAAAAAACCTTTTTATGAAAAGGTATGGTTGTCTTTATCGGATCAACCACATATTCATCCAATGCGCGCCGCATTACCCTTATTGCCTCCTGCCTTGTCTTGGCATAACAGATTAACTTGCCTATCATGGAATCATAATAAGGCGGTATGGAATATCCCTGATAAACATGGGTGTCTACGCGCACGCCCGGGCCGCCCGGAACATGAAACGTAATTATCTTGCCTGGCGAAGGCATAAAATTATTGTCAGGATCTTCAGCATTTATGCGGCACTCTATGGCGCAGCCCTTAAACTCGATGCTATCCTGGTTAATTTTAAGTTTTTCGCCTGCTGCTATGCGTATCTGCTCCTTTACTATATCAATGCCTGTAACCATTTCCGTAATAGGATGCTCAACCTGTATGCGCGTATTCATTTCCATAAAATAGAAACTGCCATCTGTATCAAGTAAAAATTCCATTGTGCCGACGTTTTTATAGCCGGCGCCCTTAGCCCCGCGCACAGCCATATCCCCCATTTTTTTACGCAGCTTGGCGTCAACTGCAGGAGACGGGCTTTCCTCTATAAGCTTCTGATGCCTTCTCTGGATTGTGCAATCACGCTCGCCAAGATGCACAACATTGCCATGCTCATCAGCCATAATCTGTATCTCCACATGGCGCGGGTGTTCGATATATTTTTCTATGTAAACTTCAGGGTTTCCGAAAGCCGCTTCCGCTTCTGTCTGGGCTGTCATAAACGCGCTTATAAGCCGCACATCGTTATGAGCCACGCGTATGCCCTTGCCGCCGCCGCCTGCGGATGCCTTTATTATGACAGGATATTTTATTTTCTGGGCAATCTTTATAGCCTCTTCTTTTGTCTTTACTGCGGATGGCGAGCCTGGTATAGTCGGCACCCCTGCTTTTTTCATTGTGTCCTTGGCAATTATTTTATCGCCCATAAGGCGCATATTTTCCGGCGTAGGCCCTATAAATTTTATCTTGCACGACTGGCATATCTCCGCGAAATGCGCGTTTTCAGCAAGAAAACCATATCCGGGATGTATCGCCTCGACATCTGTAATTTCCGCAGCGCTGATAATCGCCGGTATATTCAGGTAACTGTTGGCACTCTGCGCCGGGCCAATACAAACGGCCTCATCAGCCAAATACGTATGCATAGAATCCACGTCTGCCTCAGAGTAAACCGCAACGGTCTTGATGCCAAGCTCCTTGCACGCGCGTATAACCCTGAGCGCCACTTCCCCTCTATTTGCTATAAGTATTTTTGAGAACATTTATTTCCCCGGATCTATTAAAAATATTACCTGCCCGAATTCAACAGGATCCGCGTTATCAACGGCTATCTTAACCACTTTACCTCTTACTTCTGATTTTATCTCATTCATAAGCTTCATGGCTTCCACAATACACACAACATGGCCAACCTCTATAACCTGGCCTTCCTGCACATAAGGCGCAGCGTCAGGCGCGGGCGCCCTGTAAAATGTGCCGACCATCGGAGATTTTATCTCAACCAAACCTTTTGCCGCAGCTGTTTCAGCTGCCTTTAAGGATACAGGCCCTGCCTGCGCAGGCAGGGCAGCAGCAACATGCGGCGCGGCAGCTGCTGAAAGCTCGCTGCTTATCGAACCGTTTGATTTTCTAAGGCGCAATTTCAACCCGTCCTTTTCTATTTCAATCTCTGTCAGATTGTTTTCATTCATCAGCGCAATAACTTCCTTGATTTCCTTGATGTTCATTATGCCCTCCCTGAATATTCGTAAGTACGAGTATCTATCTTTATCACATCGCCTTCGTTTACAAACAAAGGCACCTGCACAACCGCGCCCGTTTCAAGCGTTGCGGGTTTTAATGACTGCCGCGCTGTGTCGCCCTTTACCCCGGGTTCTGTATATGTAATTTTAAGTTCTATGGTTGTCGGCAATTTAATATCTATTATCTTGCCATCGTAAAGGCTTCCTGATATCTGCATATCTTCTTTAAGAAAATTTGCCGCATCGCCTAATATCTGCCTTGACAATATACAGTCCTCATAGGTTTCCAGGTCCATAAAATGATAAAGATCTCCGGAACTATACTGATAATGCAGCTGCCTGTCCTCGATAAAGGCCTCCTGGACCATATCTTCAGATTTAAAATTCCTCTCTAGCACTGAACCGTCTTTTAAGGATTTTAATCTTGCGCGCACAAAGCCGCCGCCTTTTGCCGGCTTAACCGGCTGAAACCATATTATAGCATATAATGTGCCGTCTAAAACTATTGTTATCCCGTTTTTAAATTTATTTGCTGAGATCATCTCGACAGGACCTTTACCCCTTTCTCTGTCACCAAAACCATATCTTCCAATCTTACGCCGCCTGAGCCCGGTATATATATTCCCGGTTCTACAGTAAAAATCATACCCGGCTTTAATATGGTTTTTGATCTTGCTGATATCTGCGGCGCCTCATGGACTTCTCTTCCAACGCCATGGCCCAGAGAATGCCCGAAGTTTCTGGCAAAACCTTTTTTTGCTATATAATCCCTTGCCGCCATATCAACCACCGAGGCTGTTATGCCCGGCCTTACAGCGCCTATTGCTATCTCCTGAGCCATTTGCGTTACACTTAATATCTTATTTATAATAGGTGGTATTTTACCTAATAAAAACATCCTTGTCAAATCAGAATTATACCCGTTAAAATATACCCCGCTATCCACTAAAACCACATGGTTGTTTTTTATAGGCCTGGCTCCAGGGGCGCCATGCGGCATACTGCAATTTTTACCTGATAACACTATGGTATCAAAGGCCGGCCGCAGCGCGCCGGCAAGTTTCATTTTATATTCCATTAAAGCCGCTATTTCAGACTCTTCTTTATCAGGCGCGATCCTGTTTTTTAAATCCTTTAATGCCGTCAGGTTTATTTGTATACACCGGCTGATAATCTCAAGCTCCCGGGCGCTTTTAATAACCCTCATATCCTCTATAAAATCAAAAACAGGCAAAAATTCCTGGCCATTTAGCCTATCCCTGATCTTGCCGACCTCGCCGTAAGTTATATGCTTTGCCTCAAATCCTACGCGCTTTAACCTGCTTTTTTTTATCAATCCGGCTATCAGGTCAAAATGATTTACTTCGCCTGTGAGCTCTATCGAAAAATCCTTTAATTCCAAACGCGCCTGCTGGTAATACCTGAAATCCGTGATAAAAAAATCTTTGCCGCGCGTAACCAGTATATAAGATTCATTTCCTGAAAAACCGCTAAGATAAGATACATTAGCAGGATGAGAAACAAACAAGGCATCCAGATTTTCCGTTTTGAGCCTTTTTTTCAAAGAACTTACAGGGTTCATTGTCTTACGCTTTTCGCTTTACGTTTTTCGCTACCTCAATAGCCGCCAGAAGCCCCAGGGTATAACTATTTACCCCAAAACCGCTCACCTGCCCTACAGCAACCGCAGAGATAAGCGATGTGCGCCTGAATTCTTCGCGCGCGTAAATATTCGACAAATGAATCTCAACCGTCGGCACGCCGACAGCAGCAATCGCGTCGCGTATAGCGACGCTGGTATGAGTATACGCGGCAGGATTTATAAGTATGGCATTAAATTTACCCTTTGCTTTTTGTATTAAATCAACAATCTCGCCCTCATGATTTGACTGCGCGATAACGATTTGCACTTTATTCTTTTTTGCAAGCGCTGTCAGGTCCTTGTTTATCCTTGCTATGCTCAATTTACCGTATATATCCGGCTCGCGAGTGCCGAGCAGGTTCAGGTTCGGGCCGTGTATAATTAAAATCTTGCACATGAAGTTCTCCTCGTTTAGGGGTTAGCAGGGGGTAGTAAGGGTTAGCAGGGGTTAGTAGGGGAATTTTTTATTTTTTCCCTTGCTAACCCTTTCTAACCCATATCACCCTTACTAACCCTTAAACATTATTTTTCTCCGATTTTTCAGCTTCGTCTATTAACATTATCGGAATGCCATCCTTAATAGGATAACGCAAGGCGCAAGCCGGGTTTTGGCAGATCAACTTTTCCCCTACTAATTTTATATCCGCTTTGCACGCAGGGC
>PFHB01000019.1 GCA_002783585.1 Candidatus Omnitrophica bacterium CG_4_8_14_3_um_filter_43_15 | reverse complement strand
AAAAATTTTTTTATACTTTTTAGTACTATCTGCTCATCGTCTATAACTAATATATTTTTTTGCATCTCGCACTCCCCTAAAAAACAAAAAGCCGATTCTGAAAAATCAGAACCGGCTCTTTTTTGAACGGCTTAAATTCTTGCCGAGCCACTTATCTATGTCGCTTTTTCTGAAGCGGTACTGGCCAAACACCTTAAGCACAGGCAATTCGCCCCCACGCACTTTCGGATACAAAGTCCGTGGTTTCAGCTTAAGGTAATTTGCTAGCTCCTCTACAGTTAACAGCTCGTCAGAAGACACTATATATACTATCCCTCTCCTTGGCTTTCCGTCTACGCCCCGCGGGCTTCGCCGGATTATTCTATGGAGACGATCGGCTTTTCTTGTAAAAAGCTATCTATATTAAAGGATAAATATTATTATCTATCTTAAGATACCGTTAATAATATATTATTGTACTGCTTTCGACGAGGCATGTCAACAAATATTGCTATTTTGTGCTATTTTGTGTAAAATCGCAGGTCCGTGAGCGCGAGCGCGCTTGCTCTAGCTGTAGGCCACAAGGGCGGGGTGTTTGCAGGGCTTCGAAGATTTTTGTAGAGCGAGGCTGCCGCAGAAGCAGCCGAGCGTCCCTGCAAACATCCTGCCCGCAGTGGCCGCTTGCAGCGAGCAATCCGTGAGCTATGAAAAGTATGGGCATCCTGGAATGGTGTAACCAAGTGAGACATGATCGCGGATTTCAACGCAGGTAAATTCGCCGCCATTAATGGTCTTTTGCTTACCGAGCCGGTTGTGGTAATCCCTGCACAGGTAAGTGCCGTCGAGCTGCTTTATTAAATTTGCGCAAGGGTCTGCCTCTGCAATGCAACAGGCGCCGCATCTTTTACAAAGCGCTTCATATTCCGCCTGCGCCCGAAACAGGCCCTCTGCGTATTTATTTATTTCATCCATAATCAATTCAGATATTTTGTTATCCTGTTTAAAAACTCCGAATTATCAAAAGGTTTAAACATCACCTCGCCCAATTCTTTTGCCTCGCTAACCGATTTATCGTCAGCGTAACCGGTTATAAAAACAACCGGCGCTATGGGCCTGTTATGTATCATGGCTTCTGATTGTATCTTTCGGATAGTTTCAACGCCGTCTGTACCTGGCATCTTTATATCTGCTATTATAAGATCATACTCCACATCTTCCGCCTCGTCAACCGCTTCATCGCTGCTTTCAGATCCTGAGGCAAAATACCCCTCTTTCCTTAACAGGCTGCAAAGCGTCCTGGTTATCAGCCCGTCATCGTCAATAACGAGTATATTCTTTTTCGCAAGTTTCTCTATCAGCGCCTTTTCCATGATTATTTTATATTCAACCTTTCTGAAACTTTTACTAAAATCTATATTTCGCACCAACGCTCATTGCTGTTTCTGCGATAAACCGGCCCTCTAATTTATATGAAAAATTCTTTAAAACAGGTATGCTCAGACCAAGCAATACCCCAAAATTATCCTTGCTTTTTGTATTCCCTTCGGCTGTGTAAATATAGGTATCATCTGTATAAATCGTATTCTTGCGGTAATTGATATTAAAATAAGAATAATACCCGCCTATGTAGGGAATAATTTTATAATCCATATCGTGTTCATAGGTATAGGTTAAATAAACCGCTGTCTGAAAATCAGTAATCCTTAAGGACCCTTTTTGTGTCAATGCCACGCTATTGGTTCCGGAAACAGAGTCGCCATCGGCAAACCACATATTAAATTGAATATCACCGCCGACGCCAAAATTATTTCCTATATCGTGCAAGGCATTGCTGCCTATCCCCCAAAGCAAACCATTGCTATATTGAATCGTTTGATTCCTCCCGAAATCCCAATTAATTTCTTCTTTGAGATTGGCAAATCCTACCCTCGCATACGCGTTACACCAGTCCGTTAAACCCAAAGCTAACTCAACATACCCTTGGCCGCTTGATTTTACCTCATCGCCGGTTACATCATCCGAAATTTCCAGATCCCTGCCAAAAATTTCATTATACTCGCCGCTAATTTCAACCTTCATCGGTCCCAACGGCTCCACAGGGCCGATACTGCCTGCATAACACGCTACGTCCACACCTATAAAAACTATCGCCGCCACAATAAAAATTTTTATTACCTTCATTTTCCCCTTCTCCCTTCAATTATGTAATAATATTAATTAAGCGAATTTTTCCCGTAGGGGTCTGACCCCTTTGGAATTTCAACAGGCTGCAAAGCGTCCTGGTTATCAGCCCGTCATCGTCAATAACGAGTATATTCTTTTTCGCAAGTTTCTCTATCAGCGCCTTTTCCATAATCTTTATTCCAACTTTTTCTTGTACGTCTGGCGTTTCAATCTCTGTGCAACTGATACATCGTTTACATTTTAGTTTGGGCACAAGCTAATCATCTTAACAACTCTCCTCTCACCCACAGATAAAATCTTTCAGCTTGTTTAGCAATATCTGAAGCGTCGTTTTTGGAAAAAGGCACGCTGTCATATTCTATCAAGGACTTTTTGGCAAGGACGTGTAAAAGGGAATTTAACTTATTCTGCATATCTCTTACATCCAAATTCTGCTTTATCACTTCTACTACCACCATATGGTCGTTGCTTATAGACCTTATTCCGGCAAATTTCACTAACAACGCATCTGCCATTGAAATAGCACAATGCACGGCATTTAAACCAACGGCATTCCAATGCCCTGACTTTTCCGCTTGCAGCATCGCCATATAAAATTCCTCGGCTTTTTTCTGATAATTTATATATTGCGCCCTGTCCGCCTCTACTGTCTTAATTTTTTTCGCTGTCATATTATCAGCCTTTCCGGGCTTTTACCCAATATAAGGATATAGGAATCCAGAATTTCTCTTATAAGGGGCGATTTCTCTTTGTGTTTTTTTCTGAATTGATCGGCTGTTAATATATACGGCGATACGATTATCTGGAAATTCTGCGCTATAACTCCAGATATCATGTCCATAACATGCTCCATCTTTTTTTTGCCTTTGAGATTTTTAACCACGACCAATAAATCTACATCGCTTCTTGTGTCTTGTTCTTTTTTTGCAACGCTGCCAAAAATAATTGCCGATTCCACATCAGCCGAGCTTTTAGAAAGATTCTTCTTAATTAACGCGATTAAGGCGTCAAAAATGTCTTTTTCTTTTTGAAAAAACGGTCTCAGCATCTTCCTCACGGCATAATTTTTCTCATTAATTCTGTATAAATATGCCCTGCCGGCCCCGCTTACCATTACAGCGCCTTCCTTTACCAGCTCGCCAAGAAACTTGCTGGCAGTCGTAGGGCTTACGCCTAATTCCCCGGCTAATTGCCTGCCTGTATATCCTATATTACGCCTACATAAAATACGTAATGCGCCGGTTTTTACTTTATTATTTATTATTTTATCTAATATATTCTGCATATGTGTATTTTCCTTCCAGCATATGTCCATATATATGGACATATGTCCACTCTTCTGAACAAAGTATACACTATAAAACAGTGCTTGTCAAACGTTTAGGCGCTTCGGGAAACGGGCCCTATCTCCTTAATAATAAAGGGCGCTGTCCCCTATTCATCCAAGGGCGCTGTCCCCTATTCATCCCTATTCATTCTATTCATTCCCCTATTCATTCTTTAATCTATTTTAACTTGCCTTTTTCCCAGAGATTGTCGAATGCCTCAACTACCTTGGGGTCGAATTGTTTACCGGACATCTTGTTTATTTCTATTTTCGCGGCTTCTCTTGGAAGGGCCTTGCGGTAGGGCCTGTCTGAGGTCATAGCGTCAAACGTGTCGGCAACCGCCATTATACGCGCGCCCAGGGGGATTGCCTCGCCTTTTAAGCCGTCAGGGTATCCTGAGCCATCATATGATTCATGATGATGGCGTATAAGCGGTATCATTTCTTCTAACTGGCCTATGGGCTTCATTATCTTTGATCCGATATCAGGATGCTGATCAAATATCTTTTTTTCTTCCTCTGTCAGCTGGGAAGGCTTTGACAGCACTGCGTCCTTGATGCCTATTTTACCAATATCATGCAGAATAGAGCCAACTGTAAGTTGTTTCTTTTGTTTTTCGTCCAGCTTCATTTCATCGGCTATCGCAAGGGCAACATCTGTAACGCGCTGAACATGGCCGCGCGTATAAGGATCCTTGGCGTCTATTGTCTCGGCAAGCGCCCTTATAGAACTTAAAAACAATTCGTTAACTTCTTCATACAATCTCGCGCTTTCAAGGGATATGGCGGTCTGCTGGGTTAATATCATAAATAATTTAAGGTCCGCTTCGTCAAAAAATATCTCATTGGGCTTACCGCTAACCACCTTGTCAACTAATGTAACAGCTCCAACTACCTCGCCTTTTAACATTAATGGCGCGCAAAGAAAAGAATGCGCTTTTTCTTCACTTAAGGCCGCTTTTTGAGTTTTTATAGTATTTTGCGCCAGACGCTCTTCTGCGCCTGCTGAATCCGATTTTAAAATAGCCATTGCCGAGCCATACGCGTAGGTTTTTTCAAATTCTGATGTCTTATCGTTTTTCCAGCGCAGCAAAAGCCCGCGCGCGCCCACAGAATTAATAAGTGTTGCCAATATCACATCTGACGCCTTGTCGGTTTTTAGCCCCTCGGAGGCAAGCTTGCCTGCCTGAAGTATGGAATCAAGCTCAAGCTCTTTGGTTTTGACCATGCGGTCGGCAAATCTTATACGGAATAATATAGAAAATATAAACGCAGCCGCGATAGTAAATGCAAGCGCTACAAAATCTATTAATACACCATTTAATATAAATTCCCTTGCCGCGACAAAACAAAGCCCGAAAAATGTTAAAATTGATATGGCAGTCGAAGACCATGTCTTTATGCCCACCATTATAACGCATATAAAAATAGCCAACAGGAAGATCCACAGGCACGTCTTGAGCTTGCCGGTTTTCTTTATGTAAAAATTCTCAAGCGTTGTGCTGGCAACGCTTGCCTGCATAGTTAAGCCGTATTTTTCCTTAAACGGCGTCTGCAGGATATCCGCGTTTGGCATACCCTGGGAGGCCTGGCCCACAAAAACAATTTTATTTTTAAAATTTTTAGGCGCAACAAGGCCTTTTGCCACATCCGAAAAAGCAAAACGCTGGGCCTTTGCCTCTATCGCTGAAAAGTTTATATACATAAACTTTGATTTTTCAAGAGGGATACGCTTGCCTGCGATAAATAGCGCATCGCGCTCAAAGGCTATTTCGCCGGCCGGCACATTAAGAAATTTTATGGCAGATTCAATGCCAAGATTAAAAAATATCCTTTCGGAGTACCTTAAAATCACCGGCGCCTTGCGGTAAACACCGTCGGCATCTGCTATCATATTTATGTGCGCAGGCGCCGCCTGGGCCTCTGTAAATACCGGAATAGATTCTACCAGATTGTCTACCTGTATAAAATTATCATGGTCATCCTTGACTGAAATCCTGTAAGGCATAAAAACCGGCAGGATTACATTGCCTGCGCGTTTTATCGAAGCGGCCAACGCTTCGTCTTCTGAAGGGTCATGGCTGGGCTGCGCAAAAAATATGTCCATCGCTATTACCTTCGCGCCTGCTCCTTTTAAAAAATCTATGAGTTTGGCGTGATAATCGCGCGGCCAGGGAAATTTACCGAACTGGTTCAAGCATCTTTGGGTAATCCCGATCACGACTATATCCTGAAACGGAACAGCCTCGCCCTTTAACCTGTACCTGGCGTCTATTGCAATAAGCTCAGGGTATTCAAAAATACCTGATAAAAAAATCAGGCACAATAAAAAGCCTATCATTGTGCCTAATCTTAATGCTGATAAAGGCGAATTTTTAGCTAGTCTGAATGGTCTCAAGTCTCCCTGCCTGGTTAATAAATACCTGGGTAAGCTCAGGATTAAAATTCACCTGATTAGCTTTTTTTGTCACGATCCTTATCCTTATCTTTATCCTCATCCCTATCTCCGCCTCTGCCTCTGCCTAGCGTACTATTCGTAGAGTACCGCGATAAAGGCCTTATGCCCAAAACCACGCTTGTAGTATAACCGGCGGGAATATCCACTTGGCCTGTCCCAGTCTTTTCTTCCACGCGCACCTTACCGTCATATGTTGTAACATCCGTATGATCCTTATCAATAACCTTTACCAAAAATCGCGTACCTTCAACGCCTGCTATTGCCGAAGGGGTAATCACTTCGAATTTTGCCCCGGGCGTTACGTTTAACACGATGTCTTTTGGATCGGCATCGCTTTTAAACAAGCTATAACACATGCCCTTTCCTATATCAAATGACTGTAGGAATGCCACTGCGCCTGTTGATGAAACAGTACTGCCATCTGCCATAGTAGCTGTGCCTGAAATATCGCTGCCCGGGGTCAAAACTCCACTGCCGTCAGTTGCCTCGGCTAGCTCACATTTAAGCGTCTGGCCCTGAAAAAACAGGTTCATGGCGGATTTGCCGTTGTCATGCCTTGGGCAGCCGACAGAGAATGTTGTCATTTTAGAATAATTATTGCGCTTGACATAAAATGCTGAATAGCTATCTGTGGATCCGGAATCTGTATCAGCCGGACATTTAAAAACAGATGCGTCTGATATATACGCAGGATAAAGCGCTGATTTTAAATTATTTGCCGGATTAATTGTGCCGTCAGGCGGATACTGGCCGTTATTCGCGTCAACATACTGCTCAATAGCATCAGATATGATCCTGAGGTTCTGCGCGCATTTCTTCTGAGCGCTATAATCGCCCTTAAAAAACACCGTTGCCATAGTCGCCAATATAGCTATTATTATTACCACTACCGCCAATTCTATAAGCGTAAAACCTTTTCTGTTCATAGCAATCCCTTTCTTTTTAAATTACCTGCTCGTATTTTTTTAATTCCTCAAAAACATTTTCCTCGACAAATATCGGCGCCTCAAGACGTATTGCCAGGGCAATCGAATCGCTTGGCCTGGCATCTATAAGTGTTTTTTTATCCCTGCCAGAATCACTTTTTACTTTCAAAACAAGCTTGGCGTAAAAAGTATTTGCCTCTATCTTATCTATAACAACCTTTTCAAGCCGCGCGCCAACGCCTGAAACAATATTCGCCAATAAATCATGCGTCATCGGCCTGGGCGGCTCAATGCCTGAGATATTTCTTTTTATTGCAGCAACTTCTGATATGCCTATAATGATAGGCAATTGCCTTGTGCCTGTTTTTTCCTTAAGCACTATCATCTGGCCTTCGCTTTTTTCGTCTATTCTTATTTTATTCAGGGTCATCTCAACCATAGGGGTAGTTTACTACTGAGGGGGATTAAAAGTCAAGGGGAATAATAGTAAATGCTGCGGAATGACACGCTAAGAAAGGTCCTGTTTCGCCGCTTGGAAATAGCTGGCGAAGCAGGATCAAAATTTTTGCAAAGCAAAAATTTTGGAGGCGGCTTCCGGATTTGAACCGGAGAATAGCGGTTTTGCAGACCGCTGCCTTACCACTTGGCTAAGCCGCCGATTTTTTTATCTCTTCTATCTTTTCAATAATTCTTCGGGCAACTTTATCTTTGGTAACATTGCTAAGATATTCTTTGTTGCCTGTTTTGTCAAGCATTAAAACGCTGGTTTTGTTGCTGCCAAAAACATTCCGTCTTTTTGTGAGCCGGTTTGCGACAATAAAATCCAGGTTTTTCTTTTTTAATTTCGAAAACGCGTTTTTATAAAGGCCCTTTGTCTCAAGCGCGAACCCGACGAGTATTTTATCTTTTTTTATCTTTCCAAGCGCCTGCAGGATGTCAGGATTTTTTACAAGCTTTAAGGTGATTTGCTGTTTTGATTTTTTAATCTTCTGTTTCTCTACAGCCTTTGGCCTGTAATCAGCAACAGCCGCCGCCATAACAACAACATCACAGCGCCTGAAATTCTTGATTACCTGTTTATACATCTCTTGCGCTGAGAGCGCGCCGGGCGCGCCTATTAAAATAACTTTATGCCCGCGGCTTTTTGCCGCCTTTGCAAT
>PFHB01000041.1 GCA_002783585.1 Candidatus Omnitrophica bacterium CG_4_8_14_3_um_filter_43_15 | reverse complement strand
GGCAAAATGAGAAGGTTATTGTCTATATTAGTAGTTTCAGTAACGCTTTTACATGTTACTTATCTTTATGCTCAACACGATCATGAGCATAGCCATGATATGGGCAAAACAGCCATGCATCAAGAGAGCGAAGATTTGGGGATTTGCCCGGTCATGCGGGGAAAGGCGTCAAAAGATTATTCTTATGTTTATGAGGGCAAGACATATTATTTTTGCTGTCCTTCATGTGTAGAAGAGTTTAAGAGCGATCCTGAAAAATACATTTCCAAAATCAAGGAAGTAAATTTAGAGGCCTACCAGTTTGGGTTTGTGCCTGATCCGATAATTGTGAAGAAGGATGACATTGTGAAATTTAGCATTACTTCAAGAGATGTGCCTCACGGCGTATACATTAAGGAATATGGAATAAATGTCTCTGTTAAGAAGGGAGAGATCAAAAAAATAGAATTTATCGCTGATAAAGAAGGCGAATTTTATATATTATGTTCTGTTTATTGTGGCAGTGGCCACTCGCAGATGAAGGGAAGGTTTATCGTTGAAAGATAAGAAGAACATAGTAATTGCGCTTCTGACAATATTATGCTTGATTAGAATTCCTCAGGCAGGCTTTAGGTTTATCTTTTGGATTTTGAGCGGAATTGTTTTGTGTTCCGGGTTAGATATTCTCATTAACAGAATACGTTGGAAAAAAAGTATTCTCCCCAAGAGCGCTATCATTACAGGATTTATTGTTTCCGGGATTTTGGATTATCATCAACCGTTTTATATGCTTGCTATTATCGCGACCTTAGCCGTATTGTCTAAACACATCATACAATATAAAGATAAGCATATCCTTAATCCGGCTAATTTTGCGCTTTTTACGGCATCCGTTTTTAAGCTCCCCCTTACGTGGAGTATAGAATCAAATATATACCTTATCATCTTAGTAGGGCTATACCTGGCTTATAGTATCAAAAAGATATTCCAAGTTATAGGCTTCCTGGTATTTTTTTCGGTATTCTCCCTGATAAATAGAATTAACCCATTTATTTTTATAAGCTGGTTTTTCCTTTTCATTATGCTTATCGAACCGAAAACTTCAGGGTTTGGTATGAAACGCGGTTTTGTATTTGGAGGTATTTCCGGCATCACAGCGTTTCTCATTTATAAGTTTGTTCCTGTTATAGATATTTTTACAGGTTCTTTATTTGTCGCCAATTTGGCAAATCCCGTCTTACAAAAGATTAGAGGCTAACAATGAAGCATAAGACCACACATAAGGAAAATTTGAGCGCTCTAAGCAGAGTAGAGGGGCAGGTGCGGGGCATACAAAATATGGTAGAGAAGGAAAAGTATTGTATTGACATAGTCAATCAAATACACGCCGTTGTTAACGCATTATACAGAGTTTCAGAAAAAATTCTCACCAAGCATATAGAAGGATGTGTGGCCGAGACTTTTAAACGCAGGGGACGGCAAGAGAAAGATAAGAAAATAAATGAACTTATGAGTGTTATAAAACGCTTGCACAAGATACGTTAAGTTGATGAAAGCGCTTATATCGGAGGCCGTATAAAAATGAATAAAGTTGTGTTGATTTCTTTAGTTTTTGTGCTTGTCAGCGGATTTTTCTTTTTTAATAATTATGGATTTACTCAAAGTGAGTCAGTAGAAACTATCGAGGAATTAATCCAAGAGGCATTGCAGAATAATCCGTACATTCAAGTGGCATTAAATGAATGGAAAGCCGCGGAGTATAAGATTAGGTCGGTAAAGGGCCTTCCCGATCCTATGGTAAAGTATGGGCATTTCGGAGAGTCGGTGGAGACGAGAGTCGGCCCGCAGGAAAATGTATTCGGCGCGTCGCAAAAGATCCCATTTCCCGGAAAGCTTGGTTTGAAGGGAAAGTCTCAGGGGAAACATGCCGAAATGCTTAAAGAGAAATACGAAGCGGCAAAGAGAGAAGTAATAAAGAACGTAAAATTTGTTTATTACGATATATTCTGGGTAGACAAGGCCATTCAGACAACAGAGGGGGAAAAGGCTATTCTTGAGAGCTTAGAAAAAGTAGCCCAGCGAAGGTATGAATCGAATGTAACACCTCAGCAGGATGTAATTAAGGCGCAAGTCGAGCTCTCACGGCTAATAGATAAGTTGTTGCTTCTAAGGCAGAATAGGAAGAGTTTAGTCGCGAAGCTGAATAGTATTCTCAATAGGGCCCAAGATTCAGAACTGAGGAGCATAACCGACGCAGATCCTTCAGGTTTTAAATACGAAATCAGCCAGCTTCATGAAATTGCCAAGGGGTCAAGGCAAGAGTTGATAGCCGCGAATTTAGATATTGAAAGAGCGGAGTATGAGAAATCTTTGGCCAGGATGGATTACCTGCCTGACTTTACTTTTGGTGTTGATTATATTCAAGTAGGCAGCGGAGAGACCACAATGCCTAATGACGGCCAAGACGCGTGGATGGGTACTGTCGCCGTAAATATTCCTATATGGTTTGATAAGTTAAACGCTCAAACCAAAGAGAAAAAGGCGCAGTTAGAGGCTGCCAGGAAAAATTATGAGAATGTCGGCAATAACGTTTCTTATGAAGTAGAGGATTTATATTTTAAGATACTAACCTATAAAGACATTATTTCACTATATAAGACCGCGTTGATACCGCAATCGGAACAGGCTTTTGACGCGGCAAAAACCGGATACGAAACAGGCAAGGTGGATTTCTTAAACTGGCTCGATGCCGAAAGGATTCTTTTACAGACGAGACTGGCGTATTATAAAGCGATAGCTGATTATCAGAAATCAATCGCCTATTTAGAAAGAGTTGTGGGTGTTGATTTATGAGGAGGGTTAAAAAAATGACGTGCTATTCAAATTCGAAATTCAATAAGTATACAGGACTAGCGATGAGCATTGTTTTAATAATGATTCTCTTTTCTCTTACCTCTTGCGGTAAGAATGAACCCGGAAAATCGTCCCATGAGAAAAAGGAAATGTCATCGGAAGAAAAAATACTTTATTACACCTGCGGTATGCATCCTTCCGTGAAGGTTTCTCCCGTGGAGTATAATAAAGGCAAGGTTAACTGCCCCATTTGCAATATGAAATTAGTGCCTGTGCTTTCCGCCGAGGAACAAGCAGAAATTTCATATTATGGTTGCGGGATGGAGGGAGAAGAGCATGTTTTTCTGATCCAGGAGATTGAAGGCATGACTAAGTGCCCTGTATGCGGAATGCCTCTTAAGAAATTGACAAAAGGAGAGGCAGACACATTGAAAGGTGTCGTAAGCCGGGTTAAGATAAAGGGAGAACAGGCAAGGCTTGCCGGTGTTAAGACAAGTCCTGTGAAAAAGATGCATCTCTATAAGGAAATCCGGACTGTCGGCACTGTTGCCTATGATCCGGAGCTTGCGATTGCCCAAGAGGAATTCATTTCCAGCATAAAAGTGTTAGATAAGATAGAAGAAGGCAGAATTTCAGAAATCAAAGAAAGGGCTATGAGCCTCGTTGAATCTTCAAAGAGAAAGTTAAGACTTTTAGGTCTAAGCAATGAGCAAATAGATGAGCTTGCGCGAACCAGGGAAATTCAGACAAGCCTTGTCTTGCCCGAAGAAAAGATGTGGGTCTATGGAGATGTGTATGAGTATGAATTAAGTTGGGTTAAAATAGGCTCAGAAGTTAAAGTTATCGCTTCCGGCCTTCCCGGAGAGACATTTCGTGGAGTCGTAGCCAGCGTTAATCCTGTCCTGTCCCCAAAGACACGTTCGGTAAGATTCAGGGCCGAGATAGAAAATCCAGAGCTAAAGCTTAAACCCCAGATGTATGTGGATTTAGTGATTCAGAGTATGTATATGGGACCCGGCGGCGAACACATGGTTTTGGCGGTGCCAAAAGGCGCTGTTCTCAATACGGGTACGCGTAAGATAATTTGGATTGACAAACAAGACGGAGAGTACGAGGGAAGATTGATTGAAATCGGGCCGGAGGCAACCGCTACGGTAGATGGAAAAGAAGGTAAGTTTTATCCTGTATCAAAGGGCGTAAGCGAAGGAGAGCTTGTAGTAACGGAAGCAAATTTTCTTATAGACTCCCAGAGTCAGATATCCGGTATTGCCTCAAGCGTCTATGGCGGCGCACTTGAGTCAGAGGAGAAAAAAGCGCCACCAATACATCAGCATTGATACTTTTTGTATCGTTTAAGCATAATCAGCATATTGTGAGGTATCGACATGATAAACAAAATTATAGAAATTTGTCTTAAGAACAGATTCTTGGTAATAGCAACTTTTGCCCTTATCATCGTATGGGGGTTTTCATCCATGAAAGAGACCCCTGTTGACGCGATACCTGATATCGGAGAGCTTCAGGTTTTAGTCTACGCCGATTGGCCTGGTAGAAGCCCGCAGGATATAGAAGATCAAGTAATCTATCCTTTAACAACCGGACTAATGGGAACACCGAGGGTCAAGGTAGTGCGTTCTACTTCAGCCTTTGGCTTTGGTTTGGTAAATATGATTTTTGCGGATGGGACTGATTTTTATTGGGCAAGGACCCGCGTGCTGGAGCGGCTGGACTTCGCGAGGAAGGATGTCCCGAAAGATGCCACTATTACTTTAGGGCCGGATGCCACAGCCCTAGGCCAAATTTTCTGGTATACCGTTGAAGGCGATGGTTACAATCTTGCCGAACTTCGTTCTATGCAAGATTGGTATGTCCGCTACCAATTGACCGCGGTAGACGGGGTTTCAGAGGTAGCATCAGTCGGAGGGTATGTAAAACAATATCAGATAGATATAGATCCGAATAAACTCATCGCCCATGATGTTAAAATCCACCATGTCATAGATGCTGTCCAAAAATCCAACATAGATGTTGGCGCAAAGGTATTTGAAGAAGGAGGCGCAGAGTTTATTGTCCGGGGGATAGGTTTTATCAAGAATGTTTCGGATATAGAAAATATCGTAATTGGCGAAAAAGAAGGTGTGCCTATTTATGTGAAAAATATTGCTACCGTCATTATAGGCCCTGAATTTCGAAGAGGCGCCCTTGATAAAGAAGGCAAGGAAGTAACCGGCGGCGTTGTCCTTATGCGTTATGGGGAGAACCCTCTAAAAGTTATCGAGAGGATTAAACAAAAAATAGAAGAGCTTTCCGTAGGATTACCGGAAGGCGTAAAAATTGTCCCCTTTTATGACAGGACAGGGCTGATACAGCGTTCTATAAACACGTTGAAGACAGCCCTTATACAGGAAATTATCATTACTATCTTTGTTATTCTTGTCTTTCTTTTGCACTTCTGGGGCAGCGTTGTCATATCATTAGTCCTTCCTATAGGAATTCTCATCGCTTTCATATTCATGAGGCAGTTTGGTGTAGACGCGAACATAATGAGTTTAGGCGGCATTGCTATAGCCATAGGGGTTATGGTAGATTCCGGCTGCGTTCTTGTGGAGAATATTTACAGGAGACTTGTAACTCGGCGCAAAGAATTGAATGTGGAGAAGCTTCCTACAGAAGAACGTTTGAACACGTGCGTTGAAGGCGCCCAGGAAGTTGGGAAGCCGGTTCTTTTTGCGCTTCTTACCACAATCATAGGCTTTATTCCTGTATTTGTTTTAACGGGACAAGCCGGGAAACTTTTCAGGCCCCTTGCTTTTACAAAGACATTTACTATGGCGGCCGCTGCTATTATCGCGCTGGCGCTTTTACCTACGCTTTGTTATTACTTTTTAAGAGGAAAATTGAAACAGGTCGAAGAGAATAGAACAGCTCAAGTGTTATTCAAAGGATACAATCCTCTTATAAGATGGTCTATTAAGCACAAAGGAATAGTCGTACTTATTTCTATAGGAGTAATAATTATAGGATTATTATGCGGCGCTTTAATGAAACAGGAATTTATGCCTCCTCTTAATGAAGGTGATCTTTTGTTTATGCCTGTGCTTCTCCCCGGCGCCTCCTTGACTCAAGTAATGGATGTTATGAAGAAACAGGATATTATCATAAAGAATGAATTTCCAGAGGTGGAATGGGTAGTAGGTAAACTGGGCCGGGCTGAAACCGCTACTGATCCTGCTCCTGTAGGGATGATTGAAACAATAATCCATCTTAAGGATAAAAAGTTCTGGCGTCGGGGCATGACACGAGAAAAGCTCATTCAGGAAATCCAGGAAAAGACAAAAATGCCCGGGGTGAGCCCTATAATGACCCAGCCCATACGTAATAGAATTGATATGCTGGCAACGGGTATTCAGACACCCGTAGGCATTAAAGTCTTCGGGCCGGATTTAAATAAAATTGTGGAAATTGCCACGCAGATAGAAAAAATAGTAGGCAAGGTAGATGGAGCTGTAAGCCCATACGCTGAACGTACATCAAGCAGGCCCTATTTTGAAATTGAAATAGACAGAGAAAAGGCGGCCCGCCATGGTATTAAAGTCGGTGATATACAGCATATCATTATGACAGCGATTGGCGGGATGAATTTAACTACAACCGTAGAGGGTAGAGAACGATACCCGGTACGTATACGATATATGAGAGAGTTGAGAGATACGCCTGAGGCGCTTAACAGGGTTTTTATACCGGCTGCAGGAGGTGAATATATCCCTTTGGCGCAAATCGCCGAGTTAAAACAGGTGCCTGGACCCGCCGTTATCAATTCTGAAAACACTCTAACTTACGCCAGGGTATTTATCAACGTCGATCAAAGTAAAGTAGGGCTGGTTGATTTTGTAAAGGACGCTCAAAGAGCTGTCGACAGTGAGATAAAATCAGGCGATATTAAACTACCGTCTGGATATTTTATTTCATGGTCGGGACAGTTTGAATCTGAAATGGAATCGCGTAAAAAGCTCATTCCGTCA
>PFHB01000042.1 GCA_002783585.1 Candidatus Omnitrophica bacterium CG_4_8_14_3_um_filter_43_15 | reverse complement strand
GGCTTTTCTGTCTGACGACATAGTACATTCAAAGAAGCAACTAAAGTAAGGCCCGAAGATAAAAGGTCTGCCATTTGTCTTGTAAACAATAAAATATCCCTGGCTGTTATCCTATTTTTGATGCTAAAAATCGGTACTATTGCGCCGCGGAATTGCTCCTCTACATCCAAAGGAAAATATCCCATCTGGCTTATTTTGTAAATAGCAGACCTTTTGGTTTCAGCCTCTATGACGCCTTCTTTTAAATCATTAGGCCCACTTTTAGCTTTATAAATAAATCGTGCCATTAAAACCTTATTCCTGTTTTAGTTCGCATACCCTTGCCACTTCGCTTATAGTGGTTATGCCTTTGATTACTTTTTCAAGCCCGTCCTGCATAAGCGTATGCATACCAAGTTCAAGGGCCTTGCGCTTTATCTGGTCCGCCGATGCCTTTTTAACAACCAATTCGGATATCGGCTCGCTTAATACCAAAAATTCATATATGCCGGTCCTGCCGCGGTAGCCTGTAAACTTGCAATCTTCACAACCTGTTCCATGGTAGATATTAATCTTATCGGCATTAATTCCAAAATCCGGCTGTTGCTTTAAAAAAGCGAGTTTTTTTAAGATATCCTTTTTATCCTTTATAACAACCTTGCATTTAGGGCATATTGTCCTTACAAGCCTTTGAGCTATTATGCACTCTACGGAAGAACTGACCAGAAACGGCTCTATACCCATATCAATAAGCCTGGTAATTGCGCCCGCGGCATCGTTGGTATGAAGCGTTGAAAATACCAAATGCCCTGTCAGCGCCACCCTTATTGCTATTTCTGCGGTTTCGGTATCCCTGACCTCTCCGACCATCATTATATCCGGATCATGCCTTAACGACGAACGCAGGCCCTCGGCAAAATTCAACCCTATCTTAGGCATTACCTGTATCTGCGTTACGCCTTCAATCTGATATTCTATCGGATCCTCTATGGTAATAATCTTTTTTGTGGAATCCTTTATCTTTGTAAGGCACGCATATAAAGTTGTAGTTTTGCCGCTTCCCGTAGGGCCTGTTACAAATATTATACCGTGCGGCTTTTTAATCATTTCTTCCAATATCTGTAAATCCGCCTCAGGCAACCCGAGCGTTGGCAGGCTATAAAGCATCCCTACCGATAAAATCCTCAGATCAACGCTCTCGCCGTAAGGCGTAGGCAATATGCTGACTCTTATGTCTGTCTCATTATTTGTTATTTTCAGTTTTATCCTGCCGTCCTGCGGAAGCCTTCTCTCTGCTATATTCATACCAGCCATAATCTTTATCCTGGAGATAATTGGAAGCTGAAAATACTTTACTGTTGCCGGGATTGCCGCATCATATAAAACACCGTCTATCCTGTAACGTATCTTTAAATCATTTTCAAACGGCTCTATGTGGATATCGGTTGCCCGCTCAGAAACAGCTTCAAGTAATATTTGATTTACAAATTTTATTATAGAGGCGTCTTCGGCCATATCCTGCAGATCCTCTGATTTTGAAGGCACTATATCAGCCAACCCCTGCCTGCTGCTATCGCTCATCATCTTTTCAATAGTCTCGGCTCCTATGCCATAATAACGCTTAATGGCCTCAAGTATATCGCTTTCGCTGGCTAAAGCAGGCTTCACATCCATATTTAACAAAAGTTTCATATCATCCAACAGGCGTATATCCAAAGGGTCTGACATGGCAATAGTAATGCTGCCGCCTTCTACAGAAACCGGCATAATTTTAAAATGGCACGCAAATTTCGCAGGCACTTTACTTACAATATCCTGGTTTATTTTAATATTCTCTATGCTTATATAATCAACTTTTAACTGTTCGGCAAGAATAGAAAATAATTGCTCTTCTTTTGTAAAACCCATATTAAGTATTGTCTCACCCAAAAACTTTCCTGTTTTTTTCTGAAGCCTTAAAGCCTGCTCGAGCTGTTGATTGGTTATAAGGCCCTTCTGAACCAGCATCTCGCCTAAAAGAAGGGTATTTCTTTTAATTTCCATTTATAGCCCCCGTAACATAAGAACGTGAAATCATGTTTATCCTAACGTTCACTATTTTATTAATCAGGCAATCCGCGCCGTCAAATAAAACCTTTATATACGTATCTGTGTAACCTGTTAACATGCGCGTTTTTTTATCGCGCGAGGTTTCAACCAAAACACTGACCGTTTTGTCTTTAAACTTATTAGCGTAAGACTCGGCCAATTCGCCCGCCAAATCAATTACGGCTTTCACCCTCCTGGATTTTTCTTTTGCCTCAGGCTCGCCGGGCATATTAAACGCTGCTGTGCCTTTGCGCGGGCTGTAGCCAAATGCATGTATACGCATAGGCTTTACGGCCTTAATAGTATTCAATGTATTTTTAAATTCCTTGTCTGTTTCCGACGGAAACCCCAAAAGCACATCTGTTGAAATAGCTATCTCCGGTATACTGGCCCGTATCCTTTTTATTAAATCCACAAATTCACCGGCAGTATATTTTCTATTCATGCGCTTAAGTATTTTATCGTCTCCGCTTTGAAGAGGTATATGCAGGTGCCTGCATATTTTTTCAGACGATTTGATCTTTTTTATCAATGACTCGCTGACATTTAACGGCTCTATGGAACTCAGCCGGATCCTGGCAATGCCTTTTACTGATTCTATTTTATCCAAAAGCTTAACGATATCGCTGTAAGCGCCCAGGCATATACCGCACAGAACAATCTCCTTAAAACCGGCTTTGGCAAGACGTCCGGCCTCATTGAGTATTTCGGATTCATCCCTGTTTCTTGCTGCGCCTCTTACCATGGGCACCTTACAATAAGAACAAAAATTATCGCATCCGTCCTGAATCTTGACAAAAGCGCGGTTGTGGCCTGTAAATCCTGAAAGGCCGCAGGATGAAGAAATCAATTCGCCTTTTTTGAGAATTTCGGCATCCGGGCATATCCTTTTGATTATATCAGCGTCTTTTTCAACATAGCAGCCTGTAACAATAATTCTTGAGCCCGGGTTTAGACGCATTGCCTTGCGCAACAAACTACGCGAATCGCTGTCAGCCGATGAAGTTACAGTACAGGTATTTATTATATAGATATCTGCCGGATTTCCATTGGCTTGGCTAAAACCCATGGAGGCAAATTGCTGGCGGATAATCTGCGATTCGTATTGATTAACCTTGCATCCTAAATCGTATATTTTATATGTCGTCATAACATCAACCTAATATATAATCTAATATTGATAATATATACAATCCGGCTGTCTCAGTGCGCAAGACCCTTTCTCCAAGCGAAACCAGTTTAAACCCGTTATCCTTCGCGTGCTTTATTTCATCAGGCGTAAAATCACCCTCCGGGCCGATAAATATAGATATTGTAGGGTCGGATTTTAAACTCTCCCCTACATTTAATACATCCTGCAATTTAATTGTATCCTTATCTATGCATGCAAATAATTTTATATCGCTATTTTTTAAAACAGAGATTGCTTCTTTAACCGGCATAACATCTTTGATTTGCGGAATAACCGGCCTACCGCATTGTTTTGATGCCTCGGATGCAAGACTTTGCCATCTTTGCCCTTTGCCTGTTTTAATAACAGATCTGCCTGCGGCAACAGGCACTATTCTCTCAACGCCCAATTCGGTTGATTTTTCTATTATAAAATCCATTTTTGATAATTTATTCGGTATGGCCTGGGCGAGAGTTACTTTGTAGGCAGTTTCTTTTGCCAGAGAAAATTCTTTTGATATGATTTTAGCGCTGTTTAAATCCTGCAATGCACAATTATATTTATTTCCTTTTCCGTCAAAAATCTCTATCCTGTCTCCCTTTTTCAGCCTTAAAACATTTTTTATATAATGCGCGTTTTTATCATCGAGGTAAATTTTGTCTTTGGTTATATTGCCTGGAGAACAATAGAATCTTCTCATATTTTTAATTGAGTGTTCTACTTCGCCCTACTCAACGTTATTGCTGGTATGGGCTTCGTAGCACCATTCTGCTTCGCCTGATTGCTGCGTAGCCCTTACCATAATTTTCCAAGCTAAGGGCGAAGCAGAATGGTGGAGCTACCGGGAGTTGAACCCGGAACTCTACGTTGCGAACGTAGCGTAATCCCATTTTACTATAGCCCCTGAAATTTTATGCTATTTTCAATTGGAAATTTCATCCCGAGCCGTATGCTGTAACAATTTGCGGCGAGGGGAAAAATTACATTTTCAGCAACGTATTCAACTCATCAGGATTGGTGGCCCTGTGTAACGCCTCATCAACACTTATCTCGCCTTTGGCGCAAAGATCGGCCAGCGTCTGATTCATAGTAATCATACCTATCTTTTTACCGGTCTGAATGGAAGTATAAATCTGAGGCAGCTGATTTTCTCTTATCAAACTGCGTATAGAAGGAATAACATTCATGACTTCATAAGCAAGGGCCCTGCCTGGGCCGGACTTGTGAGGTATTAACTGCTGCGATAACACGCCGATTAAGGCCATGGACAATTGAACCCTTATCTGCTGTTGTTGATGCGGCGGAAAAACATCTATAATCCTGCTTATCGTATGTATGGTATCTGACGTGTGCAACGTAGCTAATATAAGATGGCCTGTCTCGGCCAATGTAAGGGCAGTGTGTATGGTTTCAAGGTCTCTCATCTCTCCTACGAGTATAATATTCGGGTCCTGCCTGAATACGCGCCTTAACGCCTCTGCGAAAGACAATGTATCAGTGCCTACCTCTCTCTGGTCTATTGTAGATTTCTTATGTTTATACAGGTATTCTATAGGATCCTCTATTGTAACTATATGAGCAGACTTGTTCTGGTTTACATAATCTATCATTGCCGCTAATGTGGTTGATTTACCGCTGCCGACAGCGCCTGTCACAAGAAAAAGGCCGCTATGACGCATCGAGAATTCTTTTACTGTTTGAACCGGAAGGTTTAATGATTCCATGGCCGGTATATCATAAGGGATAAGCCTAAGGCATAACCCTATACAGTTTCTTTGAAGATACATATTCACCCTGAACCTGCCCAGGCCGCTGACACCGTATGAAAAATCAAGCTCTTTTGTCTTTTCAAACTCATCTATCTGCCTGCTGTTTAACATGCTGTATGCAAGCGATTTTGTGGCGTCGGAACTTAACGGCTTATCAAAATTGATAAATTTAAGGTCCCCGTCAATCCTGAATTGAGGCGCTATGCCTGTGGTTATATGCAAGTCAGAGGCCTTTTGCTCAACCATGAGTTTTAATAATTCCATTATCTCCATATTATCAGATCTCCTTTTTGCGCCGAATCGTTAAAAAAGAGGCTAAAGGAATAAGGGAATTTTCACCCTTTTAGCCCCCTCTAACCCCTTTAAATAAAATCTCTATTAAACGGCTTTAAACCAGGTATCCTCATCCATCCACCCGATACGACGAGGAACTTCCAAAACTATCCTCTCACCCAAAATAAGTGGCAATACAGAAACCCCTACCTCTATATTCAGCCTGTCAACATTAAACACAAAATATCCCGACTGAGGGGCATCGCTTATTGATGAATCAAGTTTCGCCGCCATCTTTATAAAGCTTGATATCGAAGATAAAGCGCCTAAAGGATATGACGCTATTTTATCGAGTTTTTTGTCGTTTCTGAAAAATATCTCTATGCGGTTTTTTTCAGGCTGTATATGTATGCTAGTCACGCTGTTTTTATGCGCCCTTTCTATAAGAAGCCTTATCAGGCTGGGCGCAAGCGGCCAGCTGTATTTATACCTTTTGTCAAATATGCTTTGCGCGTTATCCTGGTCACTGCCACCGGCTGGCTTTAAAAAAACTCCCGTATAAAATGATTCTATACTCTCCTTAATCTGCTTTAACGAGCTGACTACACGCCTAATCCTGCACCTTGTAACTGTTTCCAGATTTTCCACTGTCAATAAATCCAGAGGATCATGCATGGCTACGGTAAGCGTATCATCTTCCCTTGAAATAGGCACTACATTAAGCCTCTTGGCTATTGACTGAGGCAATGAATTTATGGCCTCAGGCTGAACCTTTGAATAACTGTTCAGATTTACATAAGGCACGTCAAAATACGAGGCAATAAAAGGCGCAAAATCCTCGTCCTTAACCACGCCCAGATCTACAGTAAGACGGCCAAGAGGAATACGCTCTTCTGACCTGTTCTGATATTCCAGTAATTCATCAAGCTGATACTGGTTTATCAGATTCGCCTCTATCATACTTTGGCCTATCGGCTTCATTCTGTTATCTGTCCTGTCTGATCTATACTCAGATCATTACCTGACCCATCATTTTTCGTAGCTGTCGCTGTAAAAGTAACCGTATCTGCAGAGTCAATTGTATAATCATAGTACTGAGATGTGCCATTAGGATCGTCTAAATAACTTATCATATTATCGAAGCTATCTGAATACGTCTTTTTATCCAACCTGTAAATCTTTTCGGCATTATAGATTAATTCAAGGGTTGTCCTGGCTTCTCTTTCCCTTGCGTTTTCCATGGATTTATTAAATGAGGGTATTGCTATCGTAGCTAAGATTCCTATTATTATAACCACTACCATAAGTTCGATTAATGTAAACCCTTTTTTGTTTTTCATAACTAAACCTTTCTCTCCCAATTTATACCTTAAATATACTACTTCAATACTGTATTGTCAACAATTATTGGCCTGCGCCGCCGGTTGCTATCTTAAATATGGGTAGATACATAGCTACAACCAAAGTGCCCACTGTAGCGCCCATAAATATCAAAAGTAACGGCTCAAAAGCGGCTGTAAGCCTGTCCACCATTGTATCCATTCTTTCCTGATAATAGGTAGCAACGCGGTCAAACATTTCGCTTAATCGGCCTGTTTCCTCACCTACGTTTATCATTTGCGTAACTATCGAAGGAAATAATCCTGATGCATCCAAAAGGCCGCTCAATGACTTACCTGTCCTGACATCATCGCGTATACCGGCTATGGCATCTTCATATATCTTATTACCGCAGGATTTGCCTATTATATCAAGGCCTGTCAATATAGGTATGCCGCTTTTTATCAAAACGGCAAGGCCATGGGCAAAACGCTCTATTATGGAACTTTGCGCCAAAACGCCCATAAGAGGTATCTTTAATTTAAAACTGTCAAGCATAATCCTGCCTGCCAATGTCTTATTTACATAAACCTTTGCGGCATAAAATACTCCGCCGGCGATAATCAACATAAAAATGATATACCTCTGCATAAACTTGCTGAATTGCATAACTGCCATTGTTAAAGCAGGCAGCTCTATATTAAAACCCTTATAAATATCGCCGAACATCGGAATTATCTTTAGAGTAAATATAAGTATGGCTGCCACGCAAACTACAAGCAGTATAACAGGATAAACCATCGCGCCCTTTACCTTGCGCATCACGCTGCCGGCGCGTTCCAAGTAAACGGCAAGATGATCAAATGTCGCGGAAAGCTGCCCGCTTGCCTCGCCTGCCTCAACCATGCTTACCCATAGAGGTTGAAATATCTTTTTATTCTTAGCCAGGGCATCATGCAGGCTGCAGCCTTCCTCAATATCTGCACTGATTTTATCAATAGCCTCATACAGCGGCCTGGAAGCAGTCTCCTTTAACATTATAGAAAGGCTGCGCAGTAAAGTAACTCCGGCGTTAAGAAGCGTGGCCATTTGCCGGCAGAAAAAAGCAAGGTCTTCAGGTTTTAAGCTACGCCGTAATTTTTTTACACCTGACTTAGCCTTAGTTTTCTGGGCAATAGCTGACACGGAAACAACTACAAGGCCTTTGGATTGTATAGACGTTATAACATCGTCTTTATCGTTGGCCTCTGTTATGCCATGTACGAGCTTACTGTCTTTATCTCTTGCTGAATATCTGAATTTAGCCATATTTATTCGTATGCCGCGGCAAGAACCTCTTCCATGCTGGTCAGCCCTGAATTTACTTTGCTTATGCCATCAAAAAGAAGCGAAGCCATACCCTCTTCCTGGGCCTTTTTCTTTATTTCAACAGTTGTAGCATTGGTATATACAAGCTCTTTTATTGCCGGGGTCATAAATAACACTTCATATATGCCTATTCTTCCTTTATACCCGCTCTTTCTGCATTCAGGACAGCCTTTTGATTTATATATTGTATCCGCAAGATTAAATTTTTCTTTTTCTTCCTTGGACGGCTGGTAAGGCTCCCTGCATTTCTGGCACAGGCGCCTGACAAGCCTTTGCGCTTCAATCAGTATAAGCGAGGAGCCTATAAGGAAAGGTTCTATTCCGAAATCCTTTAATCTTACAATAGAACTAGCGGCGTCATTTGTATGCAGTGTTGACAAGACAAGATGTCCGGTAAGAGCGGCTCGGACACAACTTTGGGCAGTCTCAAGATCTCTTACCTCTCCTACCAGTATAATATCAGGATCCTGGCGCAGAGATGTACGCACGCCTGAAGCAAACGTAAGGCCTATATTTGTCTTAACCTGCATCTGGTTTATGCCATCTAACCTGTACTCAACAGGGTCTTCAATAGTTATTACGTTTTTATCAGGCGTGGCAATTTCTCTTAACGTGGCATACAATGTCGTGGATTTTCCGCTGCCTGTAGGGCCTGTAATAAATATAAGGCCGTACGGCCTGTTTACGGCCTGCCTGTAGTACTCGAGCATCTTACCGCCAAAACCCATGTCTTCAAGCTTAAACATTATTGATGCCTTGTCAAGAAGCCTTATAACTATTTTCTCGCCAAAGATAGTAGGAAGCGTGGATACCCTGAAATCCACAATCTTAGGCCCTATCTTTAATGAAAATGCGCCATCCTGCGGAAGCCTTTTTTCAGCAATATCCATCTTTGACATTATCTTAAAGCGCGATACTATCGCGGATGTAAGCTGCTGTGACGGTGGCGCCACCTCGTAAAGCTCGCCGTCTATGCGGTACCTGACGCTTAAATGCTTCTCAAACGGTTCAATATGTATATCGCTTGCGCGTGATTTTATCGCTTCAAGCAGGATAAGGTCAACTATCTTTACCGCAGGCGCAGCCTCAGCCATTGCCTGAGATTCATCCAAGGATGTACGTTCCGGACCTGATTCTGTATCAATAGTTTCGATATTTTCTATCTTATATGTATCCTCAACAGCATCCCTAAGCAATGTCTGCTCGCCATAAAACTCGTCTTGCGCTTTTTTAATGTCTATCTTGGTGGCAATAACAGGGCTGATTTCACAATTAGTAACGCTTCTGAGATTATCTATAGACATCAAATCAGACGGATCTGTAATTGCCACTGTCAATACATTGTTATCGCGCGACAAAGGTAAAACATTATATTGCCTTGCAACATCATGCGGCAAAACATTCCCAAGATCCTGATCCTGCCTGGGTTTAAGCAGGCCCTGGTCTCCTGAAACAAAAGGCACTTCAAGTTGTATGGCTAAAGTTTCGGCTATATCCTTTTCAGAAATAAAACCCAATTCAACAAATATATCGCCGATAGGACTTTTCTTGCGTTTCTGCTCTTTTAAAGCAGCCTGGATTTGCTCTTCTGTGAGCAAGCCCGCCTCTTTAAGCATTTCCCCTAATTTTAATCTCGTAGTTCTCATACAGAAGGTTTTGCCTGCATTTTTATCATTTCACTATCTATAATTAACTCCTTGGCTGAAAGCGGAGAATCCTGCTCTCTTACCAATGTATGAAATCCGCTCAACATTTTCGGGCTGGCCACATTAGCCTGGCCTGAACCCATCATACTATTTAATCCAAGTTCATGCTGCATAGCAGTCAATAACGCCGAATCGCTGTCTTTTATTATCTGCGTGGTAATAAAAACCAGTATTTCTGTATCAGACCGCTGTTTTTCATCCCTGTCAAACATCTTACCTACTATAGGGATTTCTCCCAAGAAAGGGGTTTTGCGATTAGAATCCGAATCCTCTCTGGAGATAAGCCCTGCTATTACTATAGTTTCGCCATCTTTAACCATTATAGAACTTTTAGAGCTTCTTGTTAACGGGTCATAATTGCCGCTGCCGAATGCAGATGCCCTAACCCTTGAAATCTCAGGCTCTATGGTTAAAGTAACATAATCATCCTTATTTATATGAGGTGTTACCTTAAGTGTGGTGCCGACCTCATACCGCTCAAGCGCGGTTGTTGTCTGCGGAGACCCGCCTTCGCTAATAGTAACAGTTGTTGTGGCTACTGCCGCATTTTTAGTAATCTTCATTTCAGCAGTCCTGTTGTTCAAAGTAAGGAGCCTGGGCCTTGCAAGATAATTCGTGTTGGCGTCTGTTTTTATGGCCTGCAGCACCGCGGCAAAAGATGAAAAATCCACTGAGCCTATTGTCGCGGTTTTTGTAACATCTTTAAAAAGGCCTTCTTTGAAAGGCCAGTATGTGGAACGCGTGCCTGCGCCATAACTCATTAATTGGCCTGTGGAAGAGCCCCATTCTATACCTATGCGCTTTAAGGTATCTACCGATACCTCCATTATTTCTGCTGATATCAAAACCTGCTGTGCCTTAACATCAAGTTCCTTTAAAACGTCTTCTATCTGTTTTAATGCAGCCGGCGTATCTGTGATCAACAGGCTGTTGGTGCGCGAATCTATCACCAGCTTTCCGTTAGGGCTTAAAAAATTTTGCATTATAATTTCAATCCCCTGGCTGGAATCCTCTTCGCCCACGCCTGCGCCTGAAACAGTCGCATAGCTTAATTTGTATATCTTTGTCTGAAGCGCGATATTTGAAACGCCTGAATCCTTGACCATGTATATATTTGTGCCTTCCTGTTTTTCAAGTATAAACCCGTTGGCGCCGAGTATGGAGTTTAACGCGTCCTCTATTGTCACCTTATCCATAAAAAGCGTTACTTTTTTATCCTGCACATTTTCTGAAGCGACAAAATTCATGCCTGCCTGTTGCGAAAAAATCTTCAGTATCTGTTTTAACGCAACGTCCTGAAAATCCAAGGATATGCGCTTCTGCCCGTCTTTATCCTGCACAACTTCAGAGTTTCCAGGAAGCTCCTGGAAAGATTCTTCCTCTGAAAAACATAAAGGCGGGCTACCGGTAAAAACGATACCCGCCATTATCACTGCTATCATTATTCCCCGACCCCTGCCAAAAAAGAAAGTATTCATACTTTGCTCCTTTCCTGTTCTTTGCATAATTACCGGGTCGGGGTCCGCATTATGCAGAGTAAAAAATTATATTTTATTTTTTCACCTTTACCAGTATCTTTTCGCCATTATCTAAAAAATATACTCCTCTTTTATCTATATCGATTATCTGATACCCTTCCACCTCATTACCCGGAATGTAAACCTTGTCATTTATAAAAGCAAACGGCGAATCTCCGCCCCACACTACTCCGGTTATATTTACTCCAGGCAGGCTAACGCCTTCTTCATCAAACGCATCGCTATCCCTGGATGATTTCATTTTTCCGCTCAGATCCTGCGGCATACAAAAAGGATCCTTATCGCTTGCCGCAGAGGACTGGCTGGCTGATAAATCATCAACGGCCTGAATCGGCAATGGCGCCTCTTCCCGGAAAACAGGAGACATCTCCTCCATTACCGGCGAATCAACAATTGCCGGTTTTTTCTTAAACAGCATCCTGGGTAACATTATAACAAAAATACCCACGGCTATCAATAGAATTATCTGTTCTTTTTTATGTTTATCCATAAAACAAAATGCCCCTACTCGTAATAAAAACCAGATGCGTCCATTTTCACGTTTACCAGGCTATCGCCTTTTTCGATTGACAAATTATCTATCCTTGTATACATCTGTCCGGATTCAAGCCCTCTTATAAACAACATCGCTGTTTTATACGGCGCTGTAAAAGAAACACCGCAAGGTAAAAACTTATATTCTCCATCCTGAACTACGCTGCCTGTATTCATAGTGTCTATCTTTATCTGGCAGCTATTAGCCGCGTCAACAACCTTTGACAAAAACGAACCCGGCTCAGGGCTGTTGCTTTTAATGGCGGCGTATTCGCTCATCCTGGCTCCTGTATTATTGATATCAACCATAAGCAGTTTTATCTTTCTGGCTTCGCCTATTTTCACATTAAGCTTGACTGCCTTTGAAACATTGGCCTTGTAAATCATGCTGTAACCAACCAGGCACGTTAAAATAAAAACAGCCGCGGTCACAATCATTATTTTTATCTTCATGTTAATTTCGTTTTCCATACCTACTCCGTCAAACATGATATCTGAAAACCAGTCAAGGCTATATCCGAACGGTTTTCATTTAATATGGTATCAAGCCTTATATCCGTAAAACCCCCTGAAAACACACTGTCTTTCTTTAGCGCTTCCAGAAACTGGTTTATAAGTTTTATCTGGTCATCGCCTTTAACCCTATGGGCATAACCTTTTACCGAAAGCGCTTTATTTGCCGAAATATTCCTGCCTTTTGGTTTGCCGTAATTTATCTCTCCAAGCCACAGCCCATCCGGCATCAAACTTACTAATCTATCAATTTTCGAAGAAACCAAAAATTTATTTTCCTTGAGATTCGCCAGGTAATTAACCCTTTCTGCTATGCGGCGCTTGTCGCTTTCTAAGCTCTGCGTTGAAATTTTGCCGGACTTTACCTGGACAGCGGAATTTTCGCCAAGTAGATCCCTTAAATCATTCTCCAGTTTCTTCAGATTGCCGGAATCCATAGCGTTAAACAAAAACAACAGTACTACGGCAACGCACATCTGGATGGCGGCTATTTTTATCAGTTTTTCAATCTCTATCTTTTTTATTCCGGTGCTCAAGTTTATATCTTTGGGCGTTTGATTCTGCTGCCTTAATGCAAGCCCAAGGCCTACGGCGTACTCAACAGAAAAACCTGCGGCATTTTCAATTATCGTAAATGGATTCGCCAGCTTTGCGCGCAGGTTAAAATCCCTGCCTATTTCCTGAATCTTTTGCTCCATGGTTTTATCATCCGACCAAAAAACAACCTGCTCTATTTTTTCATCCGGAAACTGCCTGTGAAAATAATCAAATGAAAGCCGCAGCTCGGGTATCATGCTTTCAATATGGCTGGCCTTGCCTGAAAAAGAAACATTCCTGGTCAAATACAGCACGTTGTTTCTTAAAAGATTAATGCTTGCCGAATCATTGCAGGCATACACCAAAGCAGCGGTCTGATTCGGCTCGATCTCTTTTGTCTTATAAAAAAACCTCATAAGGCTGTAAGGCGCAACTTCAAGATATCCCACCCTTAACCCCAAATTCTCAAAAAATCTGATATACCCTGCGATAAAACTCTTATCCGCCGCTACGAACGTTATGGCCATCTTGTTGGAGGCAACCTTATCATAAGATATGGAATACGCATACTGAATATCCTCTAATTTATAAGGCAGGTATTTACGCGCTTCAAACGGTATCGCGCTTTTTTGCTCCTGCGGCGCTAAGCGCGGCATCTGAAAATATCTTATAACAACAGATTCAGCCGGTATCGCCACTGACACAACCTGGCCGTCATTTACGCCGCGCTGGCTCAATAAATTTTTGACTGCTGCTTCAAACGGAGTAAGCTGCCTTTTCTGCTTTTTTACAGCAGTAATCCTATGTTCAGGCTTAGCCTCAACATCCAGCTCCACAGGCTTAACGGATGCCGCGGAAGATATAAAAGAAAAACCTTCCTGTATCTTCACAGTTTCAGCTGCAATAAGCCTGGGGGCGCCAAATCCCGCGCCAAGCACAACAAACTGGAGGATATTTTTACTTACGTATATACCTACTGATTTGTTTATCATTCAAGCCGCCCCATTATGCGTTTTAACGCTGTTATATCCTTAAGGGTATACTCGCGCCATTTATTCAAAGGGCTCCTTTTTGGTTTAGGAAATATACTTTTTTTCTCATACCTTACCAATGTCTGCTTTGAAATGCCAATAGCCCTGGCAACCTCATTTATATTAAAATATTTTTTCTCTACCATAAAACGCCTTTACTGCATCTATTTGATATAATTTAATACTACCTGATACAGTATGAGTAGTTTACGGTATATCAAAGTATGTGTCAAGTACTTTTTTTAAAAATCTTCTGTCTTGAGCCGCTCTATCTCCTGAGCTACAGTTTTTATTCGTTCAGGCATCAACGGATGATCGCTTAAAAATATACCAATACCCTGGGGGCCGCTGCCGTCTTTTTCCTGCAGCCGCCTCAAAACATCTATAGATGCCTGAGGGCTATAACCAGATTTAATCAGATATTTGACGCCAAGCCTGTCTGCTAAGAGCTCATCCTGCCTGCTATAACCACGTATGATCAAATCAACCGAGATGTCAACTGCTCTTGCCAGATCAGCATATTTTGAATCGTGAAAAACAAGGCCGGCTAAAATTTGATATCCCATACCTGTTTCAAGCCGTTTCGCGCTATGGCGCGCCGCGGAATGGCCAAGTTCATGGGCCAGCACAGAAGCAAGTTCGCTGTCAGATTTTATAAAATCAAGCAGGCCGCTGTGGACATAAATATGCCCGCCGAGAATAGTAAAGGCATTTATGGATTTCTCATCTACAATCTTAAATGTATGAATCAAATCCTGGCGGTCACAGACAACTGACAAACGCTGGCCTATATAATTTAAACGCCCCTGTCTTATAGGGTCATTAACAACCTTAAACCTTGCCTCTATCTGCCTGGCAATATCCGAGCCTATTTTAACTTCTTCAGAAGTAGTTATAAACCTGTATTCCTGCCTGCCTGTGGCAGAGTTGTAAACCGTGGCGCAACCTGATATAAAAAATAATATAAAGAGAGCGCAAAATGCAAAGCGAAAAACGCAAAACTGAAACTTAAAACTTAAAACGTTTTTAACTTTGCGCTTAAACTTTGCGCTTTTCGCTATACGCTTTACGCTTACTTGACTGAGTCTTCTATCCATTTTAGATATTGCTTGCTGCCGGCTACTATCGGGATTGCTATTATTTCGGGGGTTTCGTAGGAATGATTTCTTTTAACGAGTTTTTCAACTTCACCAAATTTTGAAAATTCTGTTTTTGCTATTAACAATATTTCTCTGGCGCGTTCTTTTTTACGCTTCCAGGTAAAAAAAGAATCTACGCCTTTTATAATATTTACGCACGCAACAAGCCTTTTTGATAACAAGGCATCCGCTATCTTCCTGGCCTCTTTAAGGCAGGAAGCGGTTATAAACACAACTATATATTTTTTCATCCCTGGCAAACTCTATATTGTTTCTATGACGATAACTGGCTGATAAACCCCTCAACTGCTTCGGATATCAGGGCCCATTCTTCGTGATTATGAATGGCGAACTTTTGTTTCCTGCCCCACCTTTCGCCTTTCTTCTGCCATAGATACAGGCAAACCTGTTTTCTGCCCCATGACTCCACTAAGGTAACAGCAGACCACCAGCCGAATCTTTTTCCGATCGTACAGTGATCCAGCACCTTAAGAGGAGCTATAATAGGGACTTTCTCATCATCAAACGTCCTCTTCTCCATAAAACCTCTCCTTTCAAATTAACTACTTCCTTAATGTTATTTTATAATCATCACCTTGAAGCTGTTCTAAAACTACATAACCTTCCCTGGAAAGCCATCCCAGGCTCATAAGAAGCAAATCTTTAGGCTGGTCCACCCCTGACTTCAAGCTTGAAAAATTTGCCTCGCCGTTTTTTGAATCCAGGTAATGCCATATATCTCCCGCCACTATACCTATCTCTGTTATCATTTTTTCACTCCTCTCTTATTATAACTGCCGCATACAGGGCAGGCTGAAATTTCCTTATGCGTACTGTCCACATAAGCATATGTGCAGACATCGCATTGCCACATATATACCTCATCTGAGGAATATATTTTAAATTTATTCCTGTTCAAATAGACCCACAGAAAAAGAACGCCTATCGAAAAAAAAGTTACATATAAAGAAACTGCCAGCGCAAAATCAATCTTTATCATCTTGTGTAAACCTGAGCCTGACTATGCCTTCCTGCGGCGCATCCATGTCTACTGGCGCAAATAAAATCGCCCTTACATATCTCATAGCGGCAATATCATTTTTAAGAGAGCTGCTCGCGCTTAACCTTTCAACGCCCTGCACCATGCCGTTTTTTGAAACGCGCGCCTTAAAATCAGCAACCATATTTTTTTCATCCAAAGGCGGATTATATACAATTCTTCTTTCCGCCAAAGCGCCTTCAATAATAATACCACTGGCCGCAACAAGGACGTGGTTTTGGCTGGCAACCGGCTCTAAAGAGCCGCCCGCAGCCACAACGAAATCCGGGATCTGTTTTTGCCCGGGCAAATCCAAAAAACCTTCTTTATCCGCAGCGCTGTCAGCCATTACATATTTATTTATATCATAATCGCTGCGGCCGAAAATAACACCCGGCGAGGCAAAATCCTCCTTGTAAGGGGTTATCATAAAAGACGATTTCATGCTATAATCCGGCCTGAACATATCTGATTCAAGTATGCCTCCCAAAAAAGATGTCTGCGGAAAATTATTAAAAGTAAGGCCTCCGGGAGTTATTACAAGTATAAAGGCAAAAATACAAAACACATGCCACGAAAACGATATAATAAAAGAGATGTTAAAAATCCTGTCCCTGAACATAACATTTGCCTTAATCCTGGGAATTTGTCGCTATATTAACCTGCGAAATACCTGCGGCCCTGCATATATCCCAGACCTCTACCACCCTGCCTAAAGAAGCCCTTCTGTCGGCTTTTATAAGTACCGGTTTTTTGGATAACGTTATGTCCTTTGTCAATTTCCTGTTTAATTCCACTGATGTAACAGCCTTGTCATCTATATATATAAGATTTTCAGAAGTCACTGTCAGGACAACATTCTGTTCGTGCAGTACCTCACTTGTAACAGCCTTGGGCAGGTTAATCTTTATTCCGGGTTGAAATATAAAGCTTGCCGTGAGCATAAAAAATATTAAAAGCTGAAACACCACATCTATCAGCGGGGCTATATCAATTGTAAACGAATTTTTTTCCAGCCTTAGTAGTTTACTTGCGGATTTAAAATACATTACTGGCCTCCTCTAGCTGTATCAGCCGGCGTCATTTTTTCTGAGTAAGCATATTCACCAAATCAATCGCGGCCTTTTCCATGTCCAACACGAAATTACTAATCCTATTGACAAAATAATTATAAGCGACCAATGTAGGTATACCGACACTTAAACCGGCTACGGTTGTGATAAGGGCTTCCCATATACCGCCTGCAAGATCACCAGGGCTTACAGGATGAAATGCCGTTGATTTCTGTTGTATTGTCTGAAAACATCTTACCATTCCTGTAACCGTGCCCAATAATCCCAACAACGGCGCTATATGCGCTATTGTAGCTAAGACAGTTACGTTTTTTTCAAGACGCGGCACCTCATAAAGCCCGGCGTCTTCTATAGCCTCTTTTATTTCAGCCCTGGGCCTGTCATGTTTCATTATACCGGCCTTAAGAATATAAGGTATGGGCCCCGGGGTCTTATCACAAAGTTCCACCGCATCCATTATTTTATTACGTCTTAATATATTCGCTATTTCATCCATAAATTTTCTTGTATCTATCTTTGCGCGGCGCAGATGATAAAGGCGCTCTATAACAATTGTAAACGCCAGAATAGAACACAATATAATAGGATACATTACCGGACCGCCTTTTTGAACCCAATCAATCATCTCGCTACCTCCTCATTCAGTTTTAATGGTATTTGTTTAAATTTCTGCTGAGCTAGTTTAGACTCTTCTGTATTTAACTGCGCTATCTTCTCATAAGCCCTGCGCGCAGGCTCTGCCTGGCCATTTTCGCTAAATAATTCCGCCGCTTTTACAAGCGCCTTTGACATGATCGCAGAATCATACGAATACGCGTAAGATATATCCAGGTATTCGCTGGCCGCGGCTTTTTTATCGCCTAATGCTTCCATGCACTCAGCAATATCAAGCCTTATCTGCGCATCCGCCTGTTTATCGCTTATCGTCAGCGCCTTTCTGTAATTTTCTATAGCCTTGTCGTAAAATTTCTGCCTGCGCATTATTTCAGCTATATTTATATAGGCTGCTTTCTTAAGCGCCCCACTTTCGGATTTCTGAATCAACTCTTCGAATTTAGCCACAGCAGAATCATATTCTGCGCGCTCGGTTAGTATGCGGCCGGTATTAAGCAATGATTCTTTTGCAAGGTTACTGTCAGGATATTCGACAGAAACTCTTTTGAAACAATTTATGGCGTTTTTGTAATCGGCTGCCTTATAGCTTGTCCAGCCCAGCCAGTATAACGCCTGATCCCTGACATCGCTTTTGGGAAAACCCTCGACTACACCCAAAAAATATTCCTTTGCCTTGTCAAGTTTATCCTGATTATAAAAATACTGCCCTATCCAGAATGAAATATCCGGAGCGATTTCAAGATCAGGGTATTTATCCAAAAGCAGCGTAAATTCCTCAAGCGCCTTTTTTTCAGCTCCCAGCTGGTAATAACACCATGCTATCTCATACCTTGCCTTCCATAAATCAGGCCTGCCAGGATAATTTTTTATTACCTTTTCAAAAGAGGCAAGCGCCTGCTCAAACTGCTTATCATTATAAAAAGAATTGCCTGTTTGAAGCAGCGCGTCAAAATGAAGATGCTTTGCCTGAGAATTAAGCACCTTGGAAAATTCAAGCCTTGCCTTTTCGTAATCGCCTATCTTAAAATATGCAAGGCCCAGCTGATATTGAGCTTCTATGATCAGGTTACTATCGTGAAAGTTCAGTATCATGCTCTGCAGTGACAAAATAGACCCGCGGTAATTTTTCATCTGATACAGCGCAACGCCAAGCTGATACTGGGCGTAATCGATCATCCGGTTTTCAGAATATTTTTTAAGGACTATATCATAAAGCTCTGTAGCTGCCTTATAATCCTTTTGTAGCATACGCGTATCAGCCATCTTAAGCACAGCCCCTACCTTGATATCGTCTTCATCAGAGGTTTCGTAAGATAACCTGAAATTATCAAACGCGACAGAGTATTCAGCCTGCGCCTGGTAAATATTTCCCAGGGCGTAGTATGCTTTGGGGGCAAGCTTGCTTTGCGGAAAAACCTTTATAAGATTTTTGTACCATATCAGGGCTAAATCGTTTTTACCGCTGTCAAAAAGCGCTGATGCCTTACCCAGATAGGCATCGTCAAGCCACTGGCTTTTACTGAACCTGTCTATAATCTGGTCAAAATCTTCTATGGCCTTTATATAATCATTCTGCGTCAGATATATCTGGGCCTTTCTGTATAAAACCTCATCAGCCATTAATTCCGAATAATATTTTTCGTCAAAATCATCAAGCGACTTTAATGCCTTTTTCATATCGCCTGATTTTATATACGTTATGGCCTTTGCGTACAAAGAAAGAGACATGTATTGCTGATTCTTGGATATGACTATTGACCTGTCAAAACTTTCTATTGCATCATCAAGCCTGCCGAGCTGATACTGCACCTGGCCCAGATAGTAATACGCGGCCGGCGCAAATTCAGAAGTAGGATATCTATTCAGAAACACGCCCAGTTGCGACAAGGCCCTTAAAAAACTGTTATTTTTATACAGGCACTCGGCGGACTTAAATAAAGCCTCTGGCGCAAGTTTGTTGTCTTTAAAATCGTAAACTATCTTTTCAAAGGCCTCTGTTGCCTGAACATAGTTACCCGCATTAAACAGCGCCCAACCCTTTGAATAATAAGCGAACACTATGTACCGGCTGTCAGGATATTGCTGGATGAATTGCTCGAAACTATTAAGACAATTATCCAAATCGCCTGCCTTAAGATATGTCTCGCCAAGCCAGTAAAGCGCGTCTTCCCTGTCAAGTATTGCCTGAGGCCGCTCAAGAACAGTGTTGAATTCGTATATTGCCTGCGCGAATTTGCCTTTTTGATAATAGCATTGGCCTAAAACAACATGCGCCTGACTTATATTAACGCTTAACGGATACCTGCGCAAAAAATTCTCACATTCACTTATGGCTACATCATAAAACTTGTCATTCAACAGTCTTTTTATCAATGCCAGGCTTTCCTCTTCACCTTTGACTGTAACAGCCTGGGATTCTTTACTAAAATTCACCCTGCCTTTTTCAAAGGACTGATACGCATAGCATGTATTGGCCCATATATGTATTAATATTAGATATAATAATATTGTTAGTCTCATTATATATTCCTGTAATATAGGCTATATTACCAAATAAGGCAATTTTTTGCAAGAAAAATCTATGAAATATGCCTGAAAAGATACTGGCCGGTGTAGGAAAATTTTGATTTGATTATGTCCTCAGGCGTTCCTTCAGCAATAATATGGCCGCCCTTGTCCCCGCCCTCTGGGCCAAGGTCAATAATATAGTCTGCTGTTTTAATTACATCTAAATTGTGCTCTATAACTAAAACCGTATTGCCTGCGTCAACTAAGCGGTGCAGGACAGAAAGCAGCCTGTCGATATCCGCAAAATGCAGGCCTGTTGTCGGTTCATCTAAAATGTAAAACGTCTTTCCTGTCTGGCGTTTTGACAGTTCCGTTGACAGCTTTATGCGCTGCGCCTCGCCGCCTGATAAAGTCGTTGCTGATTGGCCGAGCTGAATATACCCAAGGCCAACATCATTCAGAGTTTTAAACTTCTCTTTTATCTGCGGTATATTTTCAAATAAATTCAGCGCTTCCTCGACGGTCATACCCAAAACGTCTGAAATCGACTTGCCTTTGTATTTTACCTCCAGCGTCTGGCCGCTGAAACGTTTACCCGCGCAAACCTCGCAGGTAACATACACATCCGGCAAAAAATGCATCTCTATTCTTTTCACTCCGTCGCCCTGGCATGCCTCGCAACGGCCGCCCTTAACATTAAAACTGAACCTGCCCGGCTTAAAACCGCGTATCCGGGATTCAGGCAGCTTCGCGAATAAATCGCGTATCTGCGAATAGGCGCCTGTGTATGTCGCCGGGTTTGAGCGCGGGGTGCGGCCTATAGGCGACTGATCTATCACTATAACCTTGTCTATATTCTCAATGCCCTGGATCTCTTTATGTTTTCCGGGTTTTATCTTTGACTTGTATAATTTTTTTGCAAGCGCCCTGTATAAAATTTCATCAACTAACGTAGATTTTCCTGAGCCTGAAACGCCTGTTACGCAAACAAAAAGCCCGAGAGGTATTTTTACATCAATGTTTTTTAAGTTATGTTCTGCCGCGCCTTTTATAATCAGGGATTTATCTTTTATGAGCTCTCTTCTTTTCTTTGGCACAGGTATCTGCAGCTTTCCATTTAAATATCTGGCTGTAAGAGATCTTTTTGATTTTAAAATATTTTTTAAACTGCCCTGCGCGACAACGTGGCCGCCATGTTTGCCTGCGCCAGGGCCTAAGTCTATAATATAGTCTGCCGAGCGGATTGTAGCTTCGTCATGCTCGACGACAATTAAGGTATTGCCCAAATCCCTTAAGGCCTTTAATGTATCCAAAAGTTTTGTATTATCTTTCTGGTGTAGGCCTATTGAAGGTTCATCTAAAATATATAAAACTCCCACTAAAGCCGCGCCTATCTGGGTTGCCAGGCGTATCCTTTGCGCCTCGCCGCCTGAAAGCGTTGAACTTATGCGATCAAGCGTAAGATAACCAAGGCCAACATCATTCATGAATGTAAGCCGCGCATTTATCTCTTTTAATATATGGCGGCTTATTGTTTTTTCTGTCTCTGTTAATTTAAGGCCCGCAAAAAACTCTTTTACCTTAGTTATTGAAAATTGCGTTAGTTCATGGATATTTTTATCGGCTATCTTTACTGCAAGCGACTCAGGCTTTAACCGCGCCCCGCGGCAGGAAACGCATGGCGAGGTTGACATATACTTATTTATTTCATTACGCATGTAATCACTGTCTGTCTGGACAAACCTGCGCTCTAAATTCGGTATAACGCCTTCATATTTCTTACCCCAGATCTCGTCATCAGAACCATAAAGTATCAAATCCCTTACGCGCTGCTCTAATTTTTTAAAAGGCGTATCCATATTTATATTACGCCTGTTGGCCAATTCATTTAACATGCCGCGGTAATATAAAAATATGTTTTTGCCTGTCTTATGCCATGGCGCTATGGCGCCTTGCCTTAAAGATTTATCCCTATCCGGCACAACAAGATCAGGATCCATTTCAACCCTGGTGCCAAGGCCGCTACATTTAGGACATGCGCCATAAGGGCTGTTAAATGAAAATACGCGCGGCTCTATCTCTTCAAGGCTTATGCCGCATTCGGGGCAAGCATGCTGCTGACTGAATAAGATATTTCTGTCATTTATCATCACAAGGCCGGATCCTACCTTAAGCGCTGTTTCAACGGATTCAGTAAGGCGCTTTTTTATGCCGGGTTTGATTACCAGCCTGTCTATAACAATCTCTATGTCATGTTTTATCTTTTTATCGAGTATAATCTTGCCGGAAAGGTCTATCATTTTACCGTCGACGCGCACACGCACAAAACCCTGTTTTTTTACATCTTGCAGTAATTGCACGTGCTCGCCTTTTCTTCCCCTGACTAAAGGCGCTAATGTTATGATTTCTTTTCCTTGCGGAAACGTCAGGACTTGCCTGACTATCTGCTCAGATGACTGGCCCTGAATTTTTCTGCCGCACCTCGGACAATGCGGGATGCCTATGCGCGCAAATAACAATCTAAGATAGTCATATATCTCTGTTTGAGTGGCTACCGTTGAACGGGGGTTTGAGCCTGCTGCGCGCTGCTCAATGGAAACCGCCGGTGAGATACCTTCTATGTGCTCTACATCCGGTTTTTGCAGTTGTTCTAAAAATTGCCTCGCGTACGCGGACAGGCTCTCGACATATCTGCGCTGGCCTTCAGCATATATGGTATCAAAGGCAAGGGAAGATTTACCTGAACCGCTTAATCCGGTAATAACAACAAGCTTATTGCGCGGAATCTGTAAATTCAGATTCTTTAAATTGTGTTCTTTCGCGCCTTTTATTGTAATATAATCGCTCATATGTAAATACGGGGACAGGCCTTAATATCTTAAGCCTGTCCCCTTTTTATTTTAAATTTATTTTCTTTTTTTCTTTTTCTTTCCGCCACGGACCATCTTTGCGCAGGAAACATCACCCTGCTTATCAACGAAATAAAGATATCCTGACTTTTTCTCAACGCCAACCTTTGCCACCTTTTTAGGGCTACCGCCTTTTTTTGCACCTCTGGACATCTTTGCGCAGGAAACATCGCCTTTCTTGTCGATAAAATACAGAAATCCCTTCTGCCTTTTAACGCCTACCTTTGCAACTTTCTGTGCCATCCTCAAATCACCTCCTTTAAATTTTCATATTTGAAAATTTATTACGTTCCGATTTTAACATTGCTAAGCGCGCCTTCCAACGTTGCTATCGCTGATAATGCCGCCAGGTAACTTGTTTTTGGATTATTGGGGCTTGGCATATTTTCGGTCCTTGTAAACATTTTTCCGAATCCGCCTTCGGCCTCTATCTCATGAATATTTGATTTAAGCTGCGGCACAACAATTATCTTTACATTAAGCGATGGATAAATCAGGCTAAGCGCCACTGCTACGTTTACATTTTTAGGAAAACCCTTTATTGCCTGCGCAGCTGTCCCTTCAAAAATCACTTTTTCTTGTTTTGTCGACGACAAATCTATATTATTTTCTTTGAGATACGGCGCGCCTTCCAAGGACCTTGGAGATTTTCTTGTAGTCAGTGTTAATTTTCGCAATCCCGAAGCTACAGCGCTCTTTAAAGCATCCAATCCTGCCAAAGCGCCGCTGGGTATATACAACCTGGCTTTGGTTTTCTGCGCTGCATTAAATATATCTGAAACATTTAGCAGCCCGCCGACACTCATTATTAAAACGTCTTTATTGGCTGCTAACGCCTTTTTTGCGATACCGGCTGAGACAACTGCAGATGCCGCTTCAACCACAAAATCGCTTTTTTTAATTAACTCTTTCAATGAACAAACATCAGGCCTTGCCTTTATTTTACTTAAAAGATTGTCTATCTTTATTTCATCGATATCCGATATGGCAACAAGTACAGCTTTATTCTTAAGCCTTGTTTCTATTGCCTTTGCTACCTCAAGCCCGATCGTACCGCAACCAACTATACCAATCTTCGTTTTTTTCATTAATAACCTGCTATTGCCGCAACAGGATTTTCTTCTGAAACCTCAAGCATCCTCTTAATAGATTTAAGCGCTTTTTGGGCGATTTCAGGCTGTACAGAAATTATATGTTCGTTTGCCTCCAGGGCATGGGCCACCCAACCCAAAGTAGTCAATTTCATGGAAGGGCAAACCAGATGCTGTGTCGGCAAATAAAACTTTTTATCCGGATTTTCTTTTCTTAACTTATAAAGCATGCCGTTTTCCGTGCCTATAATAAATTCATTGGCAGAAGAATTTTTAACATAAGTAAACATCCCACCTGTTGAACAAATATGGTCGGCTAGATTTAGCACCTGCGGCTGGCACTCAGGATGCGCTATAAACTCGGCTTCTGGATGATCTTGTTTTGTTTTTAAAACATCCTGCTCCTGCAGCCGTATATGAGTAGGACAAAATCCTTCCCATAATATTATTTCTTTATCAGGCACCTGCGACTGGACATACCTGCCCAGGTTCTTATCAGGGATAAATATAACGCGCTTATTTGACAGCGCTTTTACAACCTTGACGGCGTTGCTTGAAGTGCAGCATATGTCGCTTTGCGCCTTTACTGTTGCCGATGAATTCACATAACATACAACAGCCACGTCAGGATATTCTTTACGCTTTTCGAGGAGTTTTTCGGTATTTACCATATCAGCCAAAGGGCAGCCTGCCTCAAAAACAGGTAAAAGCACTGTCTTATTGGGATTTAAAATCGCTGCTGTCTCTGCCATAAAATAAACACCGCAGAAAACAATCACATCCGCGTCTGTGCGTACAGCGGCCTTTGAAAGCGCAAGCGAATCTCCGCTTATATCAGCTATGTCCTGTATCTCGTCACGCTGATAATTATGCACGATGATAACGGCATTGCGCTCTTTTTTAAGTTTTGCTATCTTTTTGTTTAAGGTCTCGATATATTTCTTTTCTTTATCGTGTATATTCATAGCTTTTTGCTGATCCGGTTTTTATCGTCTACGTGTACAACCTTTGGCTTATATTCCTTGGCATTTTTTGTATCGAGCAGGCAATAAGAAATAATAATGACCTTGTCGCCCCTATGGGCCCATCTTGCCGCAGCTCCGTTCATGCAAATAATACCGCTGCCTGATTTACCCGGTATTGCATAGGTCTCAACCCTTGTGCCGTTATTAACGTTTACTACCTGCACCCTTTCGTTGGAAAATATATCAGCTGCCTTAAGCAGGCGTTGATCTATTGTAATGCTGCCGGCGTAATCAAGATTGGCCTCTGTTACAGTGGCCCTGTGTATTTTTGATTTATATATGAACCTGAACATTGTCTATTAACCTTGTTTTTCCTATTTTTACAGCCAGGGCAATAAGTATATCGCCTTTTAAATGTTTTGCGGGTTTTAGGGTTTTGGCATCTGCTATCGCTATATAATCAATCATGGAGGAAGAAACGCTGTTAATGATATTCTTCATTGCTTTGATTATATTTTTCTCATACTTCTCGTCAGATTTTATCATAAGAACCGCCTCTTGTAAAGCTTTTTTTAAGACGAGGGCATCTTTGCGCTGCGACGAGCTGAAATAGGCGTTTCTTGAACTGGCTGCAAGGCCTCCCGGCTCCCTTATTATGGGCATCACTTTTATTTTTAAATCCATATTAAGGTCGCTTACCATCTGCTTTATTATTACCGCCTGTTGGGCATCCTTTTGCCCGAAATAAGCGATATCCGGCTTTACGATATTGAATAATTTCACAACAACCGTTGTCACGCCCTTAAAATGCCCGGGCCTGGATCTGCCGCAAAGAGGTTTTGATAATTCCACAACCTCGACGCAAGTTTGATAATTTTCAGGATACATTTCATTCGCGGCCGGATAAAATATGATATCAACGCCTGCTTTCTTAGCGAGCCGGCAATCCTGTTTTAGATTTCTAGGATATTTCTTAAAATCATCCTTCGGCCCGAATTGGGCAGGATTTACGAAGATACTCATTATAACAATATCTGCATCTTTTTTCGCCTGGCGCGCAAGCGACAGATGCCCCTGGTGCAGATAACCCATGGTCGGGACAAAACCGATTATCTTGCCGCATTTTTTAGTTTGCGCGGCGAATTTCTGCATTTGTTTAATTGAACGGATTATTCGCATATTTCTTGAATTGGATCTTTAACGAAACTTCTCTGGCTCCACCTTGGATGGGGTATTATCAAATCAGGTTCATTTATGGTCTGATCGTTGTAAAAAATTATATCAAGATCGATTGTACGCGGGCCGTTTTTTACAGCGCGCTCTCTGCCTAATTTATTTTCTACATCTTGAAGGGCTTGTAAAAGTTGCCTGGCAGATAAATCTGTTTCTATCTTCACAGCGCCGTTTAAAAACTTGCCCTGCTTCAGGCCCCCCTCAGGCTCCGTTTCTATTATAGAGGAAGTTTTTATTACTTTTATCTTCGGATGCGTTTTTAAAAGCAAAATTGCATCTTGTATGTTTTTATTTCTGTCGCTGAGATTAGACCCGAATGCAATATATGCGGTTACCACTACAAAACCTTTTTAATTCTGTCAACAGCTTCCTTAATGCGCTCCTTGGAGACAGTGAGCGCCATGCGGATGTAGCCTTCGCCGCTTGCGCCAAAACCCACGCCTGGCGTAACCACAATATCCGCCTTATCAAGCAAAAGCTTTGCAAATGCCCTTGAATCCTTATGGCCCGCAGGCAACTTTGTCCACACGTAAAATGTAGCCCTTGGACTTGGAACCTTCCATCCTAATTTATTAAGCCCGCCAACTAAAGCATCGCGGCGCTGCCTGTAGACCTCATTTGCCTCTTTTATGCAATACTGCGGCCCTGTTAATGCTGTAACGCCTGCTAATTGTATGGCGTTAAATATGCCTGAATCAATATTTGTCTTTACCTTGCCTAGCGCAGCCACTATCTGCGCATTACCGCATGCCCAACCAATGCGCCAACCGGCCATATTATATGTCTTTGAAAGGGAATGAAACTCAACAGCCACATCCATAGCGCCGGGAATCTCAAATATGCTCAACGGCTTATGATCATCAAACGCTATCTCGGAATACGCGGCATCAGCACAAATGATTATATTGTTCTTTCTGGCAAAATCAACAACCTTTCTTAAAAAACTCTTGGTTGCAATAGCCGCAGTAGGATTATTCGGATAATTCATAAAAAGCAGCTTTGCCTTTTTTAAAACAGCCCTGGGAATATTATCAAAACGCGGAAAAAAATCATTTTCCTCCTTAAGCGGCAAGGCGTAAGGCTTGCCAAGACTAAGTATTGACGCTGTCTTATAAGGCGGATAATTCGGCTCTGTATGCAAAACCACATCGCCCGGGTTCAAAAAGGCCATCGGAATATGCGCAATGCCCTCCTTGGAACCTATAAGCGGCAAAACCTGCGTATCAGGGTTTAAGTCAATATCAAACCTTCTGGCGCACCACTTTGAAATGGCTATCCTTAAAGAATCAAGCCCCTGATCTAAGGCATAGTGATGATTCTTCGAATCCTTTGCAGCCTGACACAAAGATTCCACTATATGCTGCGGCGTAGGCGTATCAGGATCTCCTATGCCTAAATTGATAATATCCCTGCCCTGTGCAATCGCGTCTTTCTTTGCCTTGTCAATCTCGGCAAATAAATACGGCGGCAGATCCTTTAATCGCTTAGAAATATCTATCTTCATTTTATACCTAAAACATCCTCCATTGAATATAACCCGGGTTTTTTACCAACGATAAATTTCGCTGCCCTTAAAGCTCCTAATACAAATATATCGCGCGTCTTTGCTGTATGAAATAATTCTATTTTATCAACACTGCTTTCAAAAATAACCCTGTGGTCTCCGATTATCTCGCCCTCGCGTATCGCGTTTATATTCTTTACCTCGCGGCCGCTTGATTCCTTTATGATCTGCGCTAATCTTTTTGCTGTACCGCTTGGCGAGTCCTTCTTGTGCGCATGATGGGCCTCGACGATATTTACCTCGTAATCAAGCCCGAGCTTCTTCGCAGCTGAACGCACCAGGCCAAAAAGACAATTAACGCCTACTGACATATTAGGCGAATAAACAACAGGTACCGCCTTTGCAGTCAGCTTAATCTCTGATAACTGGGCTTCAGACAAACCGGTTGTGCCGATAACTATTGACTTAGAAAGTTTCGCGCACGCCCTAAGATGCTCTATGGTTGCCTCAGGCGAGGTAAATTCTATCAATACGTCAGCTGCCTTTACAGCCTCAATAGAATCATTCATCTCTATCTTAGCCGTGATATTAAATTCCTTATCCTCTGCGGCAAGGGCTGTTATTCTTTGGCCCATCTTACCCTGGTAACCGCTTATAGCTAATTTAATCATTTCAATAACCCGTAGTCTTTCAACGCCTTTCTTAACTTAGCCAGATTTTCCGGCTTCATATCGCACATCGGAAGGCGAAGGCCTGGCTCTATCATTCCCATTAAACCCATTGCGGTTTTAACCGGAATAGGATTTGTTTCAATAAACATCGCCTTAATCAACGGTAATAATTTATAGTGCATCTTCTTTGCATGGCGCAGGTCGCCCTTTAAAAATGAATCAACAAGGTCTGCAACATCCTTAGGCGCGATATTGGCAACCACAGATATTACGCCTGTGCCTCCTATTGCCATAAGAGGCAAGGTCAGGCTGTCATCGCCTGAAATAAGCGCAAACTCATCACCGCACAGCTGCGCTATGCGCGACATCTGATCCAGATTACCGCTTGCCTCTTTTACGCCAACGATATTCTTTATCTTGGCCAGTTCTGCTATGGTCTCAGGCTCTATATTTACGCCTGTGCGCGAAGCAATATTATACAATACAATAGGTATATCAACAGCATCTGCTACTGCCTTAAAATGCAGATACAGCCCTTGCTGCGTGGGCCTGTTGTAATAAGGCGATATCAAAAGCGCTGCGTCTGCTCCAACATCCTTTGCGTGCCTTGTAAGCCGTATCGCCTCTTTGGTATTATTTGAACCGCTGCCTGCGATGACTGTTATACGCTTCTTGGCTATCTTGGTAACAACTTCAACAACCCTGTCGTGTTCTGCAAGCGACAGAGTCGCTGATTCGCCTGTTGTGCCGCAAGGAATCACTGCTTTTGTGCCATTTTCTATATGAAACTCTACGAGTTCCTTGAGTTTTCCTTCATCAACCTTATCATTCTTAAAAGGCGTAACCAAAGCTACCATTGAACCCTTTAGATTTAAACTCATAATTCCATCCTTCCTTTATATACTATCTTCGCGCTTCCCTCAAGCCATACATTACTGACCTTAGCGCCTTTTTTTTCGAAACACACCTTTAAAATTTCGCCTCCATGCGTAACTACATCAACACTGCGGCCTGCGCCTGAGAGTATCGCGGCTGCAACGCATCCGGTTCCGCAGGCCAAGGTCTCTGCCTCAACCCCGCGCTCGTATGTCCTGACCGCGATTTTATCTTTACCCAGCACTTTGACAAAATCGACATTTGCGCCTTTTGGCGCAAAACGCTCGCTGTTTCTTATTGCCCTGCCCAATTTATCAACATCTATATTTTCCAGATCATCCACGAAAATAACAGCGTGCGGCACGCCTGTATTAATAAAATTAACGACCATTACGTCATTGCGAAGGCACGAAGTGCCCAAAGCAATCTCCGATTTTGAGCAAGGAGATTGCTTCGTCACTCCTCGCTTTCGCTCGTCGTTCCTCGCAATGACGAGCGAAATATCCAATTTCATACTGTGCGGATCAGACATTTTAAGCTTAACCATGTCGCCATCAATCTTTGCTTCTAAAATACCGGCCTTGGTTTCTATTTTGATCAGCGGATAGCGTATAGCTGATAGCATATAAGTATAATACACTGCCGCGCAGCGCGCGCCGTTACCGCACATATCAACTTCGCTGCCGTCGGGATTGAATATGCGCATCCTTATATCAGCCTTGACGGTTTTCTCAAGCAACAACATACCGTCTGCGCCAATGCCGTATCTTCTGTCGCAGATCTTGCCGGCAAGGCCGCATAAATCGCTGTCCTCTACAACAACAAAGTCATTGCCCGCAGCTGACATCTTTGTAAACTTAATATTTTTCATTGCGAATCAAATCCCCGTAAGTCTCCCTGTCTCTTATCACAGACACATCGGTTCCGGATACAAGAATCTCGCAAGCCCTGCGCCGCGAGTTATAATTACTTGCCATGGTAAAACCATAGGCGCCTGCGCTCATTACCGCTATATAATCTCCTTCTGAAACCTTGGGCATAATTCTATCCTTGGCAAAAAAATCTCCGCTTTCACAAATAGGCCCGACTACATCAACCTTTTCTCTTCTACCTGATACCAAACTAAGCGGTAAAATTTGATGATACGCCCCGTATAATGCCGGGCGTATCAGATCATTCATGCCTGCATCCACTATTATAAACTTCTTCTTGGGCGTTGGCTTGACATACAAAACCTTTGTAACCATAATGCCTGCGTTACCGACGATAAACCTGCCCGGCTCCATAATAATCTTTAAACCTGTGGCCTTAAGAAGCGGCAGCGCCTTTTTGGCAAACTTCATGGCTGTCTGAGGCGTTTCTTTATCATACACAATGCCCAGGCCGCCGCCTATATTAAGGTATTCAAGCCCTATACCTTTTTTCTTAAGCTGGCCTATAAACTTTATAATCTTGGTTATAGCGGCAACAAAAGGCTCGCCGTTGGTTATCTGTGAACCTATATGAATATGCAGCCCGGATATATCTATATTGGAAAACTTAGAACGCATCAAAAGGATATTGTAAGCGCTGTTTAAATCTATGCCAAACTTATTTGTTATCTTTCCTGTTGTAATAAACTTATGCGTCTTTGCCTCTACGTCAGGATTTATCCTTATCGCGACCCTGGCGGCCTTATCAAGTTTTCTGGCAATACGGTTTATATTCTCAAGCTCAGGCAAAGATTCAACATTGAAAAATAAGATTCCGGCGTTAAGCGCCTCTTTTATTTCGTTATCGGTCTTTCCGACAGACGCATAAACAATTCTATTAGCCGGACATCCTGCCTTAAGCGCCCTGAAAAGCTCACCGCCTGAGACAACATCAAGGCCTGCGCCCTTATTAATAAGCGATTCGATTATCGCCATATTAGAATTGGCCTTTACCGAATAACAAATCAACGGGTTTATACTCTTAAACGCGTCCTTTAACTTAAGATAATGATTTATCAAGGTGCTATAGCTGTAGACATAAAGCGGGGTGCCGAAACGCCTTGCCAGATATTCAACGTCTATGTTTTCACAGTAAAGCTTTTTATTTTTAAATTTAAAGTCGTGCATAATTCTTTCCTACTATTCTGTGGGCATCCTTAAACGATACACCTTTTTTTACCAATCTTTCTGCCATTAAAGTCGCATACAACCCCGGGTCCTGCAATTGCCTGTCTATGGCCGCCTTATTCAGCTTCATAGTCCTGATAAGCTTTGACAAAATTTCAAGCTGATCTTTAATTATGTTTAATGAATCAAAAAGCGGCGCTTTATCAAGCTGCATATCCCTGTTATATGTAAGCGGCAGGCCCTTCATAGTAACCAGCATTGACATAAGGTTAGCGTATAATCTGCCTGCGTTACCCCTGATTAATTCAAGTACGTCAGGATTTTTCTTCTGCGGCATAATGGAGCTGCCTGTGCAGAATGCCTCGTCGATATCCACAAAATTAAACTCTGATGTGGACCAGATAATAAGGTCTTCTGATATCCTTGACATGTGCATACCCGTTAATGCTGCGGCGCTTAATATCTCTATTATAAAATCCCTGTCGCTTACAGCATCAAGTGTATTCTGCGAAACCTTTGAAAACCCAAGTTCTTTGGCAACAAATTTTCTGTCAATAGCCAAACTTGTGCCTGCTAAAGCGCAACTTCCCAGGGGCAGAATATCTATCCTTTTATATATTTCAGAAAGCCTTTCTTTATCCCTTTCAAACATTTCCCTGTAAGCTCCGGTATAGTTTTTAAACAAAACCGGCTGCGCATGCTGCATATGCGTATAACCGGGCATTGATACAGTTTTGTGCCTATTGGCAACAGAGTCAAGCGATGCCTGTAAATCTTTTACAACTTCAATCAAAACAATTATATAATCCTTGGCAAACATCCTTGTGTCTGTTGAAACCTGGTCGTTTCTGGATCTTGCTGTGTGAAGCTTTTTTGCAGGCGCGCCTATCTTCTTTTCAAGTAAGGCCTGCACAAGCGTATGCACATCCTCGGCTGACTGATCTATTTTTGTTTTGCCCTTTTCAAATTCGTTTAATATGCTGACAAGGCCTTTGACTATTTTTTGGGCGTCTTTTTTTGGTATGACTTTGCATTTACCAAGCATCTTCGCATGCGCTATGCTTGCTGTTACATCATACTCAAAAAGCGCGATATCCGTATGCAGGCTCCTTGTAAACTTCTCTACAAGCGGGTCTGTGTTTTTAGTAAACCTTCCACCCCATAATTTTTTAGTCATATTCTACCTCATTTTTTAAACGGCATACCGTATATTTTAATAAATCCTTCCGCCAGTTTCTGATCGAACTTATCGCCTTCGGAATACGTCGCAAGGCGCTTTTTGTATAATGAATAGGGCGATTTTCTAGATGCTACAGCGCAATTACCTTTATATAGCTTAAGCTTGATTATGCCTGTAACTCTTTTCTGAGTCTGCTGAATAAACTTATCTATGGCAATCCTCATATCAGAATACCACAAACCGTTATAAATAAGCTCGCCGTACAGGCCTGACCTGCTTTCTTTGTAGTGCGCAAGATCTTTATCCAAAACAAGCGCCTCAAGCTCCTTATGCGCTGTATAAAGGATAGTGGCCGCAGGCGCTTCATAAATCTCTCTTGATTTTATGCCCACAAGCCTGTTTTCTATGCAATCAACCCTGCCTATTGCATTCTTTGCGCCTAATGCGTTTAATTTGTCAATAAGTTTAACGCCTGTATATGCCTTGCCGTCTAATTTTTTAGGCACCCCTTTTTCAAATGTTATCTCTGCATAAGTTGCCTTATTAGGCGCCTTTTGGGGCGATACAGTCCACTGATAACAATCCTCAGGCGGCTCATTCTGCGGATCCTCTAAGATGCCTGACTCAATAGATACGCCCCAGAGATTTTTATCCAAACTGTACGGCTTTTTCTTGCTGACATCTATTGGAATTTTTTTCTTAATCGCATAATCTATTTCCTGTTCCCTTGACTTAAGCTCCCAGGTCCTTACAGGCGCTATAATCTCTAATTTCGGATCAAGGATATTTGCAGTGACCTCTATTCTCACCTGGTCATTACCCTTGCCTGTGCAACCATGGGCAATGGCAGTCGCTTTTTCTTTGTGCGCGATATCAACCAGATATTTTGCAATCAAAGGCCTGCCCAAAGCGGTTGCTAAAAGATATTTTCCTTCATATACTGCGTTTGCCTTAAGCGCAGACATAACAAAATCTTTGACAAATTCGTCTTTTAAATCTTTGATGTAAACCCTGGATGCGCCGGCTGCGATTGCCCTTTGCTTTATCCTGGCAAAATTCTCGCCTTTACCTAACCCCTGGCCTAAATCAGCGACAAAACACACAACATCCCAGCCCCTATCAGTAAGCCACCTGACTATGCAGGATGTATCTAATCCGCCGGAATATGCTAAAATTATTTTTTTCATGGTCTCCTCCTCCACACGCTTCCGCGTGTGGTATCCGCCGCTACACAGTACATTCCCCACACGGAAGTGTGGGGTAAACTATTTCTCTCCCAACAACCACAACAAAACAGCCTTTTGCACATGCAGCCTGTTTTCAGCTTCATCAAAAACTATTGAATTCGGCCCGTCTATAACGCTGTCTGTAATCTCCTCGCCCCTGTGAGCCGGAAGGCAATGCATTATCTTGCAATTCTGTTTGGCAAGCAAAACAAGTCTATCGTTTACGCAAAAACCCTTAAACGCCTTTTTCTTTTTCTTTGCCTGAGTCTCCTGGCCCATGCTTGCCCATACATCGGTATATATGAAATCCGCTCCTTTAACCGCTGCTTTCGGATCGTTAAGAAGCTCTAATTTTGCCCCGGAATCCTTTGTAAACAAAAGCGCCTGGTTGTAAATCTCTCTGTTGGGCTGATAATTTTTAGGCGTCACAACGGTAAAATTAATTCCAAGCTTGGCGCACGCATACAAAAGCGAATGCAGCACATTATTGCCGTCTCCGATAAAAACAAGCTTTACGCCTTTAAAACTGCCTGCCTTTTCTTTTATCGTATAGACATCAGCCAGCGCCTGGCATGGGTGTTCAGTATCGCTTAAACCGTTTATAACCGGTATGGTTGAATGTTTTGCAAGCTCTACTATATCTGAATGCGAAAACACCCTTGCCACCAGGATATCCAGGTATCTTGAAAGCGTATTAGCAATATCAGAGGTCTTTTCCCTCTCTCCCAATTTTATGGTATCCGGCCCCAGATATATCGCATGCCCACCAAGCTGCGCCATGCCCACCTCAAAGGAAACCCTTGTCCTGTTGGATGGTTTCTGAAAAATCATTCCCATGGACCTGCCTGCCAAAGGCGTGCCCGTATCCTTCGGGCTTACCTTTAACTTGTCGGTCACAGCAAGTATATGCTTTATCTCGTCTACCGAAAGGTCTTTTATTGATATCAAATCTTTCTTCATGTTAAGCTCTTTCTGTCTTTTTAAAAACTTCATCTAATATTTTTATCGCTTTGTCTATTTCTTTCGCAGTAACGCCCAAGGGAGGCATTATCCTTAAAACCGTATCATGAGTGCAGTTAATCAAAAGCCCCATGGCCATACAATCCCGCACGATCTGCTTTCCCTCTATATTAAGCTCAACTCCAAGCATCAGGCCCGGGCCTCTTAGTTCTTTTATCAATTTATATTTATCCTTTAAGCCAAGAAGCAGGCCTTTAATATAATCGCCCTGTTTTTTCACATTTAAAAGCAGGTTCTCTTTTTTTATTGCCTCAAAAACAGCCAGCGCTGCGGCGCAAACTATAGGGCTGCCGCCGAAAGTCGAGGCATGCGTGCCAGGCTGCAATACATCAGAATACTTTTTTGCTATAACAGTTGCGCCTATAGGCATACCGCCGCCTAAAGATTTGGCCAGGGTCATTACATCAGGTATAATGCCATACTGGCTGAAGGCAAACATAGTGCCTGTCCTGCCGATTCCTGTCTGCACTTCATCGATTATTAATATGATATCTTTTTCATTGCACAGTTTTCTCACTTTTAAAACATAATCTTTATCCGCAACATTTATACCGCCCTCGCCTTGTATCAATTCAAACATTATAGCAGCGGTTTTATCAGTAATAGCGGCTTCAAGCGCCTTAAAATCATTAAAAGGCACATATTTAAAACCTCCGGGCAATGGCGCAAACCCCTGCTGGTATTTAGGCTGCGCAGTCGCTGTTATGGTTGTAAGCGTCCTGCCGTGAAAAGAATTCTGCATTGTGATGATTTCGTATTTGTCTATTTTTTTTACAACCTGAAAATACCTTCTTGCCAGCTTAATAGCCGCCTCGTTTGCCTCAGCTCCGGAATTTGCAAAAAACACCTTTGAATCAAAAGAGTTTTCAACTATCTTCGCTGCAAGCTCGCCCTGAAGCAGGTTATAATAATTATTCGATACGTGAAGCATTGAGCCCGCCTGTTTTTTTATGGCGCTAACCACCATCGGATGGCAATGGCCCAAGCCGCTTACTGCCCAGCCCGGGAAAAAATCAAGATATTCAGCGCCTTCTGAATCCCAGACCCTTGAACCCTCGCCCTTTGTAAGGATTATCGGCAGCCTGGTGTATGTGGGCGCCACAAACTTTTCGTATTTTGATATAATATTTTTGGTATCCATTTTTTACTCTCTGGTAATCTCAGTTCCGGCGCCTTTTTTTGTAAAAATCTCAAGAAGCAAAGAATGCGGCACATACGCGCCTATTATATGCGCCTTCTTCACGCCTGCCTTTAACGCATCAACGCATGCCTGAACCTTAGGTATCATGCCTTCGGATATTACGCCTGAAGCAATAAGAAGCCTGGCCTGACTTGCCTTCATGGTAGACAAAAGCGAAGCCTGATCTGCCTTGTCCTTTAATATACCTTCAACATTTGTAAATAAAACAAATTTTTCAGCCTTTAGTGATTTTGCCGTAAAAGAAGCTACATCATCGGCGTTTATATTATATAACCTTCTATCTGCATAGCCCCTGCCGACAGAAGAGATAACCGGTATAAAACCTTTTTTAAGCACCCTGTTTATAAATCTTGTATTTATTGAAACTGGCGTACCGACAAAACCAAGTTTGGAATTTTTGCATTTTGCAAGCACCAGATTATTATCTTTGGCCAGAAGGCGTTTTGCCGAGCCGCCCAAATCAATTATCTCCTGGGCTATCTGTTTATTGATTTTCGAAAGCACCCTGTCAACGATCTTTATGGTATGCTCGTCTGTCACCCTTTTACCGTTTACAAACTTGACATTTTTCCCAAGCTGTTTTAATTTATGGCTTATTGCAGGCCCGCCTCCGTGTATAAGGATAGGCTTAATCCCTACGGCATTCATAAAGATGATGTCCCTTAAAAGGCTCTGCCTTGAAGCAATGTCCTCCATCGCGCTGCCGCCGTATTTTATAACAACGACCTTATCCTTAAACGCTCTTATATAAGGGATGGCTTCTATTAATATGTCTGCTTTTTTAATACTGTCTTTCATGTTCTGTACTTCGCGTTTATCCTTACATACTCCTCGGATAAATCGCAGGTCCACATGGTTATGCCTGCCTTGCCAAGCCCTAAATCAACAGTTATCTTAATCTCATCTTTTGATAAAATATTTTTCAAAGCGCCTTCATCGGCATCCGCAGGAAGGCCCTTTGAAAATATCTTAACCCTGTCAATATATATGGATAATTTTTCCTCTTTTAATGCCGCTTTGCTTCTGCCTAAAGCCGCGGCAATCCTGCCCCAATTGGCATCTTCACCATAAATAGCTGTCTTAACCAGATTGGAATTGCATACAGTTGCCGCAGCGCGCCTGGCGTCTTTATCATTTAAAGCGCCTTTTACGCAAACCTGGATAAGTTTTGTGGCGCCTTCGCCGTCTTTCGCTATTTTTTTTGCCAGATATAAAAGTACCTGCATCAGGGCGTTTTTGAACTTTTCAAAATCCGCTTTTGCGTTAAGCGTAATCCTTTTGTTGCCTGCGGCTGCATTTGCCAGGATTAAAACCATGTCATTCGTGCTTGTGTCGCCATCAACGCTTATACAGTTAAACGTATTGTTCACGCAACATTTAAGCGCGGCCTTTAGCGCGGCTACGTCTATAGCCACATCAGTAGTTACAAAACCAAGCATGGTAGCCATATTAGGATAAATCATGCCTGAACCTTTTGCAATAGCTCCTATAGTAACTTTCCTGCCGCCAATTTTAAAACTGATTGCGGCCTCTTTTACAACCTTGTCTGTAGTCATTATAGCCTCTGCCGCATTTCTGCTCTTTCTCGTGTTTAATTGTTCAACCAAAGCCGGAATATGATTTATGAGTTTTGCCATAGGCATAAGTTTACCTATAACGCCGGTTGAAGAAATCAGCACAAGAGAAGCCTTCAGATCAAGGGCCCTAGCAACAACCTCTGCTGTTTGCTCTGCGTCTCTAAAACCCTGTTCACCTGTGCAGCAATTTGCGTTGCCGCTATTGACTATTATGGCCTGCGCTTTATTATTCTTTAAATGAACCCCTGATATTTTTATACAAGCCGCCCTTATCTTATTAGTTGTAAAAACACCGGCCGCTGTGCATATCGCCTCGGAAAATATCAAGGCAAGGTCCTTGCTGAAGGCATTTTTTTTAATACCGGAATATATGCCTGACGCCAAAAACCCTTTGGGAGCGCAAACACCGCCTTTTATCATTTTCATAATAAACCTTCTGTTTCGTTAAAACCGCATACAATATTCATATTCTGCACTGCCTGGCCTGCGGCGCCCTTGGTAAGATTGTCTATGGCAGAGACAATAATAATAAATTTGCCGTCACTGTTTACCTTTACGCCTATATCACAGAAATTCGTGTTCTGCACATCGCTAAGCTGCGGGAATTCGTCTTCGTTCTTTATTCTCACAAACGGCGCATCCTTGTAAAATTTATTATATAATTCAATCAAACTTTTCGCTTTTAGCTTTTCGCTTTTAGCTTTTACATATATCGTCTCTAAAATCCCTCTTTCTATCGGCAGTAAATGCGGCACAAAAACAACCTTCACGCTTTCGCCTGCAACATTTGATAATTCCTGATCAATTTCAGGAGAATGCTGATGCGCATCTATCTTATATGCCTTGAGATTATCATTTATCTGGCTCATAAAAGGATCATTACCAGGCTTTCTTCCTGCGCCGCTGTAGCCGGTTTTTGCATCAATTATTATACCTTCTGCCTGGCATATCTTTTCTTTCAACAGCGGCGCAAGCGATAAAATGGCCGCTGTAGGATAACATCCCGGGTTTGCTATCAATTTGGCATTTTTTATTTTTTCTTTATAAAGCTCAGGCAACCCATAAACAGCCTTATCTAAATTGGCCATATCCTTATGTTTTACAACATACCATTTTTCATATTCCGCAACATCCTTAAACCTGTAATCAGCGCTTAGATCAATAACAACTTTGCCTGCCTTTAAGATATCAGAGGCTATTTCCATAGACGTCCTATGAGGAAGCGCGAGAAAGACGATTTCGGCGCTCTGATTTAGCTTCTTTAAATCAGGATTATCGCAAACAAGATCAAGCCTGCCTTTGGCCCAGGAGAATATATCGCTGAACTTTTGCGGCTTATCAATCTTGGCGCATATATAAGTTATTTGGCAGGCAGGATGCTTTAATAAAATCTTTATGAGTTCTTCGCCGGCATATCCTGTTGCGCCTACTACTGCTATCTTTTTCAATTTACAATCTCCTAAGTTAAAATAAAAAAACCTACCTCTTTTTTCCCTGGCCAGAGGTAGGTTTCGTATTCTTTTTATATTACCTCTTGGTCCACTGGAACCTTTTACGCGCGCCTTTCTGGCCGTATTTCTTGCGCTCTTTTGCGCGCGGGTCCCTAGTCAAGAAACCGCCTTTCTTTAAAATAGGCCTCAGCGCTATATCGGATTTCACCAGCGCTCTTGAAATGCCGTGTTTTATGGCGCCTGCCTGGCCTGATATGCCTCCGCCGTTGGCAATGGCATGGATATCAAATTTAGAAACCATGCCTGTTGCCTCAAGCGGCTGGCGTATTATCATCCTTAAGGTTTCTCTTAAAAGATATTTATCATCCGGCATGCCGTTTATAATAATCTTTCCTGTGCCGGGCGTGAGTTTTACCCTTACAGTGGATTCTTTTCTTCTTCCGGTTGCGTTATAACTTGGCGCTTCGCTCAATGTATTATTCCTCCAATTTTAAAATTTCAGGCTTTTGCGCCGCATGTTCATGCTTATCGCCTGCATAGACCTTTAATTTCTTTATAGTATTCCTGCCCAGCGGCCCTTTTGGCAACATGCCTTTTACCGCATGCATTATTACCTCTTCGGGTTTTGTTTTCAACATCTCTTCTAAAGTCCTTGTATGAAGCCCGCCTGGATAGCCTGAAAATCTCTTATATTCTTTTACCTTTAGTTTCTTGCCGGTTACAATAATCTTTTCGGCGTTTATAACTATCACGCCGTCTCCTGTATCCATATTAGGGGTAAAAATAGTTTTATGCTTGCCCCTTAATATACTTGCAATCCTTGTTGCAAGCCTTCCCAGGACCCGGCCGTTAGCGTCAACGAGAAACCATTTTTGTTTTATATCCTTTTTCTTGGGTATATACGTCTTTGCTTTTGCCATGATTGCTATTTACCTCCCTGAAGGGCCGCGCCCTGACTTGCAAGATAAAAAGCAGCCGCAAACCCTATAACAAACAAAATAACCATAGGCAATAACGCTACCATGACTGCCCTGGCAGTATTCATTTTATGGGCATTTTTAAAACCTATAACAAAAAGAATAACCGAATACACGGTAACAAAAATCGGCCCGGCAAGAGGCACGATATTAAAAATAGCAAGGGCATTGGAATAACTCAAAACCCTAAATGTCGCGCGGAACCCTTCCTTGCCGCCGAAAATCAGGACTATAAGATGGTACACTGCCGATATAACAAAAATACCGGCGGCCACCAATAACGGCGATATTATCATCAACACTACATAGCTTCCCACCATAACCGCTTTCGGCGGAAGCGTTGAACCCGGCGGCACATTGGGCAACGTTGTGCCTGAAAGCACTACCAACATGTTCACAAAAGCCGATGCTATTATCGCAGCCGAACCGCATATAAGCGCAAACAAAAGCGGGCTGCCTATAGCTGCTTTGGTAGGCATTGACGCAAAAAACTTTTTAGGATGAAGTAAAATCTGCTTCCATGTGCCGATTAACGCCTTTAACAGGCCTATTTCTGAACGGTTTTCCCATTCAATTGTTTTCGGCTGGCCCTGGGCATTGGCATCGACAAGTTTTATGCATTCAAGGCAATACGTCTTGTCAGCAAGCGTTGCTGCGCACAACGCGCACACCTTTTTACCGCAATGCGCGCAAACATCAACTATTTCCTTATCCGGGTGAATCTTGCATGTCTCATTAACCATATCATACCTCCAAAATTTACGAAGTAAATTTTGATCCTGTTTTTCCTGTTATTGCGAGCAGAAAAACAGGACCTTTCTTAAATATTACAACGCGGTATAATCGCGCCTGGCTTGCGGATTACCGCTTGAACTTGTAACATTTACTGTCGTATTTGCATCGCCGGGCTGTATATAATAAATACCCCTGGCGCCGGTCAAACCAAGGTAAAGCCCGCCTTCCGAATAATAAAGGTTCTGAAACTTATCAACCCTCTGGCTTACGAATCTATAATGCCCTGAACTAAAACTCAAAACCGCGGCGCATATTATCGTGATTATAATCAAATAAATCATGGTAACTATAAGTGCGGTGCCCTTGTTATTCATAATTGTTTTACGGGTTCATGCCCCTTAAAGTAACACCTGTGCTGAATGTCTTGCTCATCCTACCTTTGGTTACTGTAATATTTATTGTAACATAATTATTAACATAAGTGCCTGTGCCATCCGGCGGAGGAGGATTCAAAGAATCTCTCCATAATGGCCTGGCAAATGTCAGATCTATGCTATCAGCGCTGGCTATAACCTCAGGCGTACCCGGGCTGCCTGAATAAGGCGGATAAAAATTGATTTTATTACCGTTGCTTAACGCATATTTTATTTTTTTATCAGAACTGGTAACCGTATCGTAAACAGTAACAACTATATTGTCGGGATTAAACGTTATAATATCTTTGGCTCCCATAAGGTTCAGAAATATATGATCCAGCGCGAAAGAGGCCTCAACCTGCGCCCTTGCCTCTTCAACTGACCTGTTAAACTCCCTTATGCCTGCTATATAAATAGATCCTGCTGAAATAAGCACAACGCTTAATATAAGCGTTGCTATTGTAATCTCTAAAAGCGACATGCCGCTCTTATTATTAAGGCGCATTCCAATCCACCTTTACGCTTATCTGCTTGCCTGTTGCGCCATTATTAGCCCAATCCGCAATAATCACCTTTACATCTGACCCGTAATCAGGCGAAAACCAGGTATCGCCTGTATCGATTGAATTCGGACTGGCGCTGCCTTTAACATCCTCTCCGACTGCCGGTGTATCGCTCAACCTCGGATCAGAAGCGCTGACTAAAGTCAACGCCCTGTATGCCTCCATGGCCTTGCGGCCATAGTTCATTGCCTCTATCTTGGCGCCTGCGCGAAGTATAAACTTAAACGCATATGAGAAAGAACCCAGCACACCTGCCGCTGAAGTGCTTAAAATAAGCATGGCTATCAGAACTTCAACAAGGGTCAAGCTTATATTGTCTTTAAGCCTGCTAACCATAGGGTTATAATAATACCATAAATAACATTACTCGTCAAGGAATATCAGTCTTTTATGGATATAAAGGCCTTTTCCCTGAGCTCTTTGACCCATTTACCAAGCACATTCTTTGCCGCTTCATCAAGGAGCCTGTCTTCAATATCGCCTTTTACCTCTTCAATGGGCATATGCTGTTCTTTTCTTATTGAATTCACCTTTATTATGGAAAACCCAACCGCAAGTTTAATGGGTTTTGAGATCTCGCCTTCCTTCATATTAGAAATCACATCGTCTATCTCTTTTGCCATATCCCCGCGATTTACAAACCCTATATGGCCGCTGTTTTTCCTGTTAGGGCCTTCGGAATATTTTCTGGCAACAGATTCAAAATCAACGCCGGTATCAAGAATCTGCGCGATCTTCAAAGCCGTTTTTTCAGTTTTTAGCGATTCATGGTTTGGCTTATATTTTATCAAAATCTGCGATATGTCCACTGCGTCCGGCACGCTGTAATCATCTATATGGGCATCATAAAACTCTGTTATCTGGACAGGCGTAATATTCGCGTATTCCCTGACATACTGCCTTACCATCTTTTTCACCATAATCTGGTCTTTATACGTCTTTTTCAGCTCCCACAGGTTCAGGCCCTGATCCTGCATGGCTTTATAAAACGCCTTTTCATTCGGAAATTTTGATTTTACCTGTTTCAGCATAGCATCTATCTCTGCGTTTGAAACCGGCATTTTAAACTTTTTGGCCTCCTGAAGTATAAGTTTTTCCTCAATTAGCCGCTCAAGCACTTCTTTTCTCTCCTGGCTGGAGGCCTTTTGCTGGCCCATAGGCTTGGCTGCATCATCAAGCTCAGAAGCTGTTATGGTCTGGTCATTGACTACTGCGGCTATCTTATCCACCACCTCAGCAAAACATATATATGGCGCGGCCAGGGCCAAAAAAGAAAAACAAAAAACCAAAATAAATCCGGCTCTACTGGCTGTCTTTGTCATTTGACGATTCCTTGTATACGGTTATCTTTGCCCTTGAACGCAGGTCCTTTATTATCTCCTGCAGGTTTTGGATCTTTTTTGCATCCATCAGGCGCGATTTTATCTGTTCACTGGCCTCGTTTAAAGGCCTTTCGTGCGCAGGTATTTTTTCTGTAAGCCTTATCACGTGGTAACCAAACTGTGTTTTTACAATATCGCTGGTCTGGCCGGGCTCAAGCTTAAAGCAGGCAGCCTCAAAATCCGGTATCATCTGGCCTTCTGTAAAATACCCGAGGTCGCCGCCGTTTGTCTTGGATGGATCTATGGAGACTTCTTTTGCTACAGCTGAAAAATCCTCGCCATTATTAAGGCGAACCAAAACCTTTTTGGCCTCATCCTGCGTCAGGACCAGTATGTGACTGGCCCTGTAGCGTTCAAGCGTGACAAATTCCTTCTTGTGAAGTTCGTAATACTGCTCTATATCCTTGCTGCTTATTTTCGTATTTTTCTTTATCTGGTCTTCAATATATTTAGCGGTTATTATCTTTTTGCGCGCCTCGTCTACAAGATCCTTCACCTCTTTATTTCTGTCAACGTGAAGCCTGTAGGCCTCTTTCAAAAAAAGCTTTTCATTTATAATCTCGTCTAAAAACCTCTCCTTCTGCTCGACTGCCAATGCGCGGTAATACGCCGGCAGGCGGTTTATCCTGGCCTGAAATTCCGATTCTGTTATCGCCTCGTTGTTTACCCTGGCAATTACCTTGTCCCCCGGCTTAAGATTGCACCCTATGGCAATCAAGCATAATAAAATACCTACACCAATGCTTATATTTCTATTCATGCAATAACCTCCGATTTTTCTAGGGGTAAATTTGAGTGATAATTATAGCATGTTTCACTGCTTAACACAAGCACATTCTGAAACTGCTTCGCGCAAAAGCCGGCAATAAAGGTCAAAACCCACCATTGATACATAGCCGTGCTGCTGCGAACCCAATATGTTGCCTGCGCCGCGAAGCTGCAGGTCCTCCATGGCTATCTTAAAACCGCTCCCTAGCGCAGTGAATTTAGCGACAGCGCGCAAGCGCTTTTTCGCAGGCGCGTCAAGAACAGCTCCTTTTGGAATAAGAAAATACGCGCATGCCTCCTGTTTAAACCTGCCCACCCTGCCGCGCAACTGATATAAATCCGCAAGCCCGAAAGTATCCGCGCGGTTTACCAGAATCGTATTGGCGTTGGGTATATCTATACCTGACTCTATTATATTCGTTGAGACAAGCACATTCTTCTTTCCGTGAATAAAGTCCAGCATAACCTCTTCCAGTTCAGGCGCTGACATCCTGCCATGGGCCCGGGCTATTTTTGCCTGGGGAACGAGCCTGGCTATATGCGTCATAACCTTGTCTATATTTTCAATTCTGTTATGTATAAAAAATACTTGGCCCTTTCTGTCAATCTCTCTTTTTATCGCCTGTCTTATAACATTATCGTCAAAGGCGCAGACCTTTGTCTTAATCGGCTGCCGGTCAGGAGGAGGCGTATTTAAAATAGACATATCCTTTGCGCCCATAAGCGACATATATAATGTCCTTGGTATAGGAGTTGCTGTCATGGTTAACACATCAACTGTATGACGCAATTTTTTTAGTTTTTCCTTATGCCTTACCCCGAAACGCTGCTCCTCGTCAATAATAACAAGCCCGAGATCCCTGAATTTCATATTATCAGACAGAAGTTTATGCGTGCCGATAATAATATCAACACCTCTTGCGGCAACATCTTTTAGGATTTCTTTTTGTTCTGCAGTTGACCTGAACCTTGATAACATCTGCACAGAGACGCCGAATTTTTCAAGGCGCCTGGTAAAAGTCAAATAATGCTGTTCTGCAAGTATTGTGGTGGGCACTAAAATAGCTACCTGCTTGTTATCCATAACAGCCTTAAATGCCGCTCTTAAAGCCACTTCTGTTTTTCCGTAGCCCACATCGCCGCATAAAAGCCGATCCATCGGCCGCTCAGACTCCATGTCGCTCTTAAGCTCTTTTATACAGCGCAATTGATCCGGCGTTTCCTTGAATATGAAATCAGCCTCAAGGTCTGCCTGCCATTCGGTATCTTTTGAAAATTTAAAACCTGATAACGCCTGTCTTTTTGCCTGTATAGTAAGCAATTCTTTTGCAAGCGAACGCACGCCTTCTTTGGTGTCATGCTTGGCTCTTTTCCATACCATTGAACCAAGCCTGGAAACCTTAGGCGGCCTTCCTTCAAAACCTATATATTTCTGTATCAGGTGTATTTCATTAACAGGCAGAAAAAGCCTGTCGGAATTCGCATACTCTATTACTATATTGTCATGATACTTATTATCCAGCTTTACCTTTTCAATGCCCTTATAAACGCCTATCCCATACTCAACATGAACCACGTAATCATCCGGCTCTACATCAACGAAATTATTTATCGGAATCTCTTCGCCTAAATCAGCCATCCTTGTTTTTAAACGG
>PFHB01000016.1 GCA_002783585.1 Candidatus Omnitrophica bacterium CG_4_8_14_3_um_filter_43_15 | reverse complement strand
TGGATTGTTAAAGTGTTCCCTGTAACATTCATATTATACAATATATCGCCCAATCTGTCAAGAAATCATACCGCTGCCGCAATTTTTGCGGCGGATAACTCAACCCCGCCGTTAAAACAGTTTAGCACATCTTCCTTTTTGTAGCGCCATTGCCTGCCGATCTTAAAACCTTTTATCCGGCCTGTCTTGGTAAGCCGGTAAAGCGTTGATAAAGGCACCCTTAAGATATTGCTGGTTTCTTTGGCTGTTAAAATAATAGGTTCGTTCATATTATAAGCATACTTCCAATATCACATGTCCATATTCTTCTGTTTCACTGTTCCAGCCTGCACTAGCCCTTATCGTCATTGCCTTTATCCATATAACCTGCCTGAAGGCCCGCGCTATAGCGATATTTCTGGCATATTTTATTCCAGCGCCTGAAGCAGCTGCTGAAGAACCCGCATCTTTTGCCGCAGGGCCCTTAAGCGCTTCATCTATTGCTTCGCCCAAGTCAACTCCAGGCTTATATATAACACATCGCATAAAAGACTTTGTGCCATATTGCTCAACATCTTCTATTAAGACGGCTTGAGCGCGTAAAATTTCCACATCCAACACTTCATCGGCCTTTTCTAACGCCGCTTTATACATATCCTGATGCGGCTTCAGCTGGCCTACTTTATAAGAAGCTACGTATCCTTTAAAAAGCCCCATAACATCCGAGAATTCTATGTTTAAAAATTCTGTGTCAATCTCGCTGGTATTTGTCAGGGCAATCAGCGTATAACCTTCGGCTTTAAGCCTTTCGGCAACCTTTATATTTTCATCGATCTTTGTGTATTTATTCGTATATATACGCTCAAAATCTTCTTTTTCCAGACACGTTCCAATTTCATCATTATCACGAAGCCACATGTTTAGTCCTTCTAAATATTCTTCTTTACTTAACTTACCGGTTTCAAAATCTATCATAATTTCGCCTGTAACATATTTTTTAATGCTTTCTACTGTTTTTTCATTTGTAACGCCAAGTTGTTCAGCGATATTTTTCGCAACGAGATCATAATCACATTCGAGCAGGACGCCTCCGATATCAAAAAATATCACCTTTATATCCGGCATCTCGGCCTGCCTTGGCAGTTTTTGAACCACCGGTTTTTGAACTAACGGCGCAGGCGCTTTACGTGAAAGAAAATCTTCGTAAGCCTTTGTTGCCTCTCTATATATACGCAAGCCAACCTTCGCTAAATATAAACCTAACGATATAGAAAAGAATAAAGGTATCCCCAGATAAATCAGCATGCCTATCAATTCATTGCCTGCGGCATCGGCTGATGCCTCTCCTCGCATAAACGAATAGAATGACTTAAACACCTCCCTTAAGCTTCGCGGCGGCTTAAAACCCTCAAGCTCTTCTAATCTTTGCTTTATCGGCCTTAATTCCTCAAGCGCATCCCTCATGCCTTTATATATCGTAAGAAAACTCATTCCGCGGCCGGCATAGCTTCTTGCGAATTTTATAATATGCCACTGGTCGCCTCCTTCTTCCAATTTACCTATCGCCTCCTCCATAGCCTTATCAAAATCATCCCTGACATCCGTATTATCAAACACCCACTCCCTTAATCTGGTTTCCCCGGCGTTAAACCCTGCCAAGGCAAACTCCATCCTGGCGTCGGCGTCTGTAACGCCGTATTTGTCCTCAAATCTCTTCAATAAATAAACCATATAAGCGGCTGCTGCCTGAATATTCTGGTTTGGGTCAAAATAATCAAAATCGTCCATGCTGTTGCCAAGCGTAGTCTCCCAACCCTCTTTTGCCGCGTCGGCTCCAAGCTGCGTAATGCCTTTAAAGCAAAGGTTGCCGAAGACAGCATATTTATTAAAATACAGCGTCTCTATACCTATAAGCATCTTGGTAAGCAGAAGCGCGCGCGCCTGCCGCAATATTTCCCGCTCTTTCTCTTCCTCTCTCTTTTCTTCTTCTTTTTCTTTCGCGCCTTTTCTCCTTAAAAATTCCTTCAGCTTAGGCTCAATCTCAATAAAGGCCTTATTCACCTGAAGCTGGGCCGTTTCACTCTGCTCTTTTAAATCCGCATAATCATAGCCCCCTGACTTCCTGCTAAAAGCGCGCGATATCTCATCAATAACAGGTTCTACGCCAAAGGCCTTTCTGGAACACGCCGCGGTTAATGCCTCGCTTACCATAGACAACGCATCTTTCTCTTTTTCAGAATCAGGCCTGCGGGTCTCTGAAGGCGGCTTATTGCTTCTACCGTGATATATATCATACCCAAAGTATTGGCGCTGTTTCAACATAACAGATTTCCTGAATGCCTCTATAACTTTAAGGCTTTTGTATTTAGGCCTTACCCCTGCCATATACAAAAGAAGCATTGTAAGATTGCATTTATCATTGTTATAAGACGAGTAGTATCTGGGATCGTTAACAATATAATCCCTTTCCGGATGTTTCGATGAATTAATACCCCGTATCCCATCCAGTATTTTGGCAGAATGCAAAGCCAGCTTATGCCTGAAATCCCTCTTCAACCTCTCTATCTCTTCAGCCCTTTTATCAGGCAGTATTTTAGATTCAACATAGGAGGCATTATGAAGCAATGCGGCGCCTGCCCCTGAGCCGATAAGAAAATCCCTGCGGTTTAAGCCTGGATTATCAGGCCGCGTGGCTATTTCTACAGGACGTTTTTCCGCAGGTGGAGTTATGCCTTTATGGATCGCAGTTGTTACGGCATTGAAGGCGGTCCAGGAGGAAACAACTGCCGATATGTAAAAAAGCGCCATTGCTATATCATGGTTATACATCACAGGCAAAAGCACGCCAAATAAAATTGGCGCGGAAAAAAGCGCGGAAACAGCAAGCCCGAGCGCCGCGGATTTAATATACAGCGCCGGCCTTGCCACTTTTGAAGCATTGTCAGAAAGAAAATAACCTATGAGCCCGGAAACAGGTATCCACAGAAATAAAAACAGCCATGCCGCTTTCTGGCTAAAAACAACAGGTTGAAAATCATATATATGCCCTAAAAACGCCATGGTTACAGCCGAACCTGCGATTGATCCGAGCGCTGCCGTGCAATAAAGAGCAAACCCTTTGATTTTACTTCCTGACTGCCAGCCAATATCCCATACCACCCTGTTTACTGCATAAAGCAGCAGCAATATCGAAGAAAACAACAGGCCATTTTCTGTATGGTAGGCAACCGGATTAAAGGCATATCTGTCCATGCCGAATATAACGCCGGCGCACACGGCAAACATGCCTGCTGAGGCAACAAGATAATCCCTGGTAATGGCAAATAAAGATAAAAACATTGGTATGATTACTGAAAAAAGCGGATAGGGAATGCTTGACTGATAGCGCGAAAACATAGCAAGCGTTACGCCGGACAATACGGCTGTAGCGGCGATTTTCACTGTTTGCCACACATCTATGCCTGGCGCGCTATCGCCTATAGCAGGCGCTTGTACAGCCATGACAGCCTGCAGGCCTATTTGCGGGCCGGCAGACTCCCTGAACTGCTTAAGCCGCAGGCACGATGCCTGCGCCTGTGGCCCTGCAGCCCATGCCGCCTGCTGCCACAGAAAGCACACACACACTATTATGGCTATTATTCTTATTGTTTTGTGTTTTGGATTGAATATCATTTTCTCGCCATTATCGCCATTATCGCCAAAAACATGTATAAAAATCGCCCTTTTGAAACCCTTATCATCCCTTATAAACCCCTATTCGACAACTTATTCTGCTATATATATAACAGCCAAAAGTCAGTTTTATTCCCATCTATTTCTACCTTTTTTCTACCCTTAACAACATAATTGAATTAGGGACCGTTTCAAAACCCCCGTTCAACCTGCTTTAAAGTTGAGATTGAACCTGTCCCTGGCTTTTGTGCTTAAACTATCTACAAAGGGACACTTTCCGCTTTGGCTCCGGAGCAGGTTGAAGCGAGGTTTTGAAACGGTCCAAGTTTGTTACAAGTTTGTTAACAAGTTTGTTAAACGGTCCAAGTTTGTTAGTCCAAGTTTGTTAAGCACGAGTAATTACACCCATACATCAGTCATCTTACGCCTCAATGCGCTGTCTTTTAACGCTGAGATAGGTAATTCCATATTGAGATTATTTGCCTTATCAAGCAATAGATAGATAATGCCTTTATTGCTATCCACTATCAAATCGTATTCCTTCATTATAAGCTTTAATTGGCTTTCGGATATTTCCAATTCTGTGTCAATGTTTTGCTCTCTAAAGTTTAATGCTTCCATAAGATATGTCTTTACAGGCTCTGGATTATCTCCTATTATCAAGCAGTGTTTGTTTACCAACGCTGCCTTTAGCCTTCTAAACTCTCTCGCCCTATGCATAAAGGCTGTTGTGCACAAGACCATATATGCCCTGCAGGCATCCTCAAGTTGCTTGGTTTTGATAAGTTCGGCAAAACGCCTTGCGCTTTCCGCATCTTCCTCAATGGCTTGGCTACGGCTGCGAGCCGCCGCTGCAATAGTTACCACTGTTGCAGCGGCAGTAAATTTAACGCTATCCGAAACTCTTCCTGCGCTGCCTGCTGTGGTAACAGTTTTGTCTCTATCGCCTAAATTCGGCTTTTTAGCCTTTGAATTAACACCTTCACCTGCCGCAACTTCAGAATTACTTACACCCATAATCTGATTTATTATCTTGCGTAACTCTAAATCATACTTATTCTGCCTGGGAGCTTTTAGCAGTAATATACAACTGGCCGAATTCCACAACTCATCAATATTGCCTTGCGCTTTTTCGCCTAATATTCCGCCAAGCATTGCTCCAAAATCATAACCCCAAGAATCCTCTGCCCATAAATTATGGATAGACGGCCCTTCATTCACTTTAGTTTCCTTAGCGGCGATTTGCACAGCTTCTTCCAGTGAATATTCACGCGCCAACTGACGGCCTATGTTGAAACTTTCATTCTTGTCCGCCTGGCTTACAATATCTAGCTTGCCGTCAGCCTGCTCTATTGCCCTGACTATGTCAACAAGCGTAGCGCCGTATGCGTCGTGCCTTACGAGGGGCCGTTTGCGATTTTTTGCGTTCGCGGCTGACATATGTATAAGCTCATGCGCAATTTCCCGCGCACTTTGTTCCGTCGGTTGATAACGATGGCGGCGCACCAAATCCAATGGTGGCAGCATATAATAGCCTGCCGTAGCCATAAAGTGATGGTAGCTGTAGCGCATCAGAAATAAAACCAGCAACACTACAGTTGCAACCGTTACATATTCCCAAATAGGCCCTACGCCCGGAGAGATAACATCTTCCAATTTGAACGGTGTTTTACCTGTGCTGAGTATTCGTTCTATTTCTTGTTGTATTGCCTGTGGCACATTCGACGACTGTTGGGCATAGTAACGTAATCCCGCCCTGAGCTCAACCTCTAATGCTGTTAAAAATCCCTGGCCGTTTGGAGATAAATGCCCTGTTCCGTTATATGGCCCAAGAAAATGGCCTTTTTCTAAAATCCATCGCAATGCAATGTCTGCATGGATACGCCCGCCTTCGCCCGGTATGGCAATATTGAGCAATTTCCGATATTCTTCATTAGAAGCAAGCTGCGATACGACATCAGAGGAATGAAAAAAACTCGTAATAGAAATAGTGGCAAACTTGACCATAACAATGGCCTTCTTGATGTTAAATAACAGCGTAGCCAGATAAAAAATAAACACGGCTGCAAGCGCCTTAGCGATGCGCTCTACCCATCCATAAGCATCTAAAAATGCGCGTTGGTTAGATGGATATGTATTTGCAGTAAAACGGTCTACAAATTCATTTGTGTATTCTCTAAATTTTCGCGAGTCCGGCGAAAGGCCTGTTATTTTATGAAATGTGTGGCACACCTCATCGCGAACGAATTCTTCTTCGCTTTTCTTCCAATCCTTGCGGATTTTTGTCCTTAAACCAATGCCGCCAAACCATATTCGTTCCATTAGCATTACCAATATCAGCAGCCCAGAACCTATAACAGCGCCACGAATGACCCAGGCATAACTTCCGAGTATAGCTCCAATACCAATCCAAAACGCTACGCCTGCAATAACTAAAACTGGCAGTGCAAACTCAAATATAGACAGATTACGCTGCCATATTCCTTCATTAGGCTTGTCAGCAGTAGCAAAAAACGTGCTTGCGCCAGCTACAGCAATAAGCAATGCCGCATTGGTAACCGGCCACCATCCGAGCAGTGCGCCAACGCCTGCCACTACAGCAAAAAAAGCGCCTAATCCACTGCTAATCGGCCCGGCTCTACGGACACCTTCATCCTTAACAGGAACAATCTGCGTTTCGTTTGTTATGCGGACCCACACCAACCCTATTTTACTCGGCCAAATAATCGCAGGTATCTTCTTGTACCATACCGCTATCTGATGGCCAAGCTCATGAATGATGATAGCAACAAGGTATCCTAAAAAGAACCCGCTAAATGCGGGGATCATAACCGATGGATAGAAATTGTGCAACCACGCAATGCCTTCAATTGATAACGATGGCGGATATACTGTTGACGGCAAAAAAATAAATATGCCGGAAAATTTAAATCCAACATAACCCAGTGTGTACAACAAAGCGCCAATAAACCCCAGTAACAGTTCTCTCCATTGAAGCGCAGGGATTCCACTGCGTAAAAATGTGGGCTTGTTCAACGCAGCGCCTGATTGCGATGGCTGAGCCTGCCCTGCCATGCCTGCCTTTACGCTACCTGCTCCACCAACGCCTGCTGATTGAGACTGTTTCTCGGCAAACTCGGCAAACTGGCCTGTCCGCAGCATACCCCTCTTGGCTGATATTTGCGGCCCAGCCGCCCACACCACATCCTGCCATAGGAAGCACACGCACACTATTAAGGCTATTATTCTTATTATTTTGTGTTTTGGATTAAGCACCATTTTTCATTAATTAGTATTGACTTCTGCATATATTTAAGATATAATCCCTATAAAAAGGAGGCCATTGCATATGCTACGCAGATTTAAAATAATTTTAGAACCTGAATCTGAAGGTGGTTTTTCAGTGTTTGTCCCTGCCTTGCCCGGATGCGCAACGCAAGGCGGCACACTGGAAGAATGCCTTAAAAATGCTAAAGAAGCCGTAGAGCTGTATATCCAATCTCTTATTGAAGATAAGATATCTCTTCCTGAATCTGATGTGCTTATGGAAGAAATTGAGGTTACTGTTTGAACTATATCCCCGCACCTCAAATATCCGGCGCCAGGGTCATTCGGGCTTTGGAAAAAGCCGGATTTATTCAGAAACGCCAAAGCGGCAGCCATGTAGTAATGAGACACTCTTTTGATTTAAACCGCCGTTGTGTTATTCCTGTCCATGGCTCTGCTCCTATTAAACCCGGTACCTTGCGCGCTATACTCAAGGGCTGCGGTATCTCTACCGAAGAATTCAAAAAGTTTCTATAGCTTGCAACTGCCCCTCTCCGCCATATCCACTATCAAAAGCGTCCCCTAAAATTTATACGCCTTCCAACAGTTCGTCTATCGGTTTTGTGCCGTCGTAGGTAAGTATTTTTGCGCCGCCGATGCTGTTCGCTATTTGGCTGATAACATTCGGATCGCCTGATGCGTTAACCACAACCGTGATAGTATGAGTATCGCCTATCTTTTCAACAATACCTGTTGCGCCGGCTGCGTCAGCCGCCTCAAAAACATTCTCTCTGCCAAACCTTGAGACAAGCCCGTTTACTATAGTTATCCTGTTAATGTCATCCGGCCCTATTACTAATGCGGCTTCGCCCCGCGCGGCGGCTTTAACCGCAGCGCCGGCGGCTACTGACTGCGCGTCTCTTTCCACCATCTGCCAGAATTTGACAGGCGCGAGTTCGCGGTGCCTGAATATCCTGTAACCCACAGGCAAGGTTTCTGTTTCCAGAATTTTAACCGACGGTGACAAGACGCCTCTTGCGTTCATTTCAAGCGGCACGATAGCGCTTAAGCAACCGTTTTGATTAACCTCCAAAACAAAATCAACGCCGCCGTACTTAACATCAAGTATCCTGGCAATGTCGCCGGCAGCCTTCTTGATACGTTTTATCTCACCAACTGTCGGATTAAACCTCTGCCAGCCGCCCTGCGCATCCCTATATCTTAAGGAATGTAATGCAATATTTATATCCTCCACCTTGCCGCCCTGTTCAACAGAAGTAATTAACGGGTTTTCACTTGAAGCAACCTGCGCATAACCGGTTTCGGCAAATGCTTTTTCGCCGTCAAAACCAGCATTCACTCTGAACGTAATATTAACCGGCTCTGCGGATTCATCTGCCGCGAAAAACACATTACCCCTGCCTTCGCGTAATATAGCCGTGCCTTGTTTGTTTAAATCTTTCGTTTCTATTATATTCTTTTTTATGTGGGCTGAAATGGCATTAGATAATTCTTCGGCATCAGTAACTACGATACCGCCATCAGCATCTCTTTTAACATGGGCCATAAAAACCTTTACACCTATGCCTTCAGTGCCGTATTCCGGCTGAACATAAATAGGTAAAGTTGCTTGGTCCATATCTCTTCTTATCAGGATATCTGCAATTAAATCAGCGATCACAGCATTCATATTAATTTTGTTAAGAACTGAAAGCACCTTGTAAGCAGGTGTTTGTACATCAGGATTGTTCACTATGCCGTTTTTTACTCCTACAGGCATTCCAAAAAAATCTGCGGGCGACTCAGAAAATGTTTTGGCATTTTCAATAGCCGGATACAGTAAATATTTATCCGCTGATTGCCGAACTGAATCCAAAGAAGCAGATATTGAAATAGCATGTTCACTCGCATATTCAGCTATTTGTTGATGCATAAACAATTCATTATCAGATAAATTTCTAGGCAATATCCAACTGATATGTACCGGCATTTCAAGGTTTAATTCAACCGCATCGGTTTCATCAGATGCATAGATAACGCTGTTTACCTTGCCTTTATCTGAAGCTAATAAGACATCCGCGCGCACGCCGAGCACATTTATCTTTCTGCGTATTCTGCCTTCTTCAAATGCCTTATCCGCGTCCTGCTGCAGTCTTGCTACGGTTATCTGCATTGCCGCAGGCGAACCGCTGAATACAACAGCAACATTTGTCCTGTTTACAGGATCCAGTAAATCTTTTGTTTCAGCCGCAGTTGAGGCAAAAGGTGAAATTCGCAATCCAGGCATAAAATTATCGGGCGCAACAGAAGCACGGCCTGCCTTTCGCATGTCACGCCGCATATCAACCGCCGTATCAATAACCCTTTGCCTGTAGTTTTCAAATTCAGGCTCTGCAAGAAGCCTCTTCATCAATCTGGCATTTTCACCCTGAAGCAGCCCGGCCAAGGCATCAACGTCATCTAAATTATTTTTTCCGGTAATAACCAAATAATGCTGCAATACGACGCTTAAATCGCTCGGCGTCAAATGAAAAAAGTTCTGTTTATTCAACTGCTTCAAAGCGATATTCAACGCCAGACGTGCCGGATTTTCCTCAGGCCTTGTCTGCATGCTGGCAAGGTGCCGCGTTTTAACTGTATCGGTACCTCGCGCGTACTGAGCGTCGGAAGCAAAACGGGCATTGGCAATAAGCTCTCTTGTTTTACTTGTATTGCGAGCCATCAGCTGAAATATCCAGTATGCTGCGGTCTCATCGGCAGGCACACCGTATGCCTCTTCCCTGTTGGCATGCGGGCCCCACAGGCCTGCCAGCGGATTAGGCTCCATCTTAGTGTAGGTAAGCGCGCGTACCGCGTGCCTGTCCGGATCAAACCCCTCTGCGCCGGGTTTCCTGTAATATAGCTGTCTGCGGTTGCCGTCGCTATCAAAAAGATTAAACTTACCTGTGGCCAAATCCGGCACAACTAAACTGCCCTCAATATCGTAAATTGACACGCCTTTCCACGCCCCCTCAGAATCGTACAGATCTACAAAATTATCAGTCTCCCTATCCCAATCATAGACCTGCTTAACATTATCATGCTCATCTACCAGCCAATATGCAAGGTAATCCCCCATCTCATAGGGTATCTCCAGGTATTTCTCGGGAAGCGCATCCTGCGAAAACAGCGATTTTATATTTTCATCCTCGGCAAATGCCGGGTTGTGCTTCAGATAGTCGGCAAGTATTACCTTCCAGTTCTTGCGCAAATGCGCCCTCTGGGCCTTCATAGCCCTGAATGACACCTCGCGAAGCGACCACATCGCATCCTGCCTGTATTTCGGGTTTAGTTTGCGGTCAATATCCTCGCCCCTTAGCATAAACAGCCTGCCGCCGCGGCCTATATTTGCCACGCCTTCGGAGCTAATACCGCCTATATAGTGCGTGATAAAATATGTGCGCCCTTCTATCTCTACATACGCAAGTATGGCCTTTGCGCGCTCAAACTCGGGATGCTGCTCATCAGCCGCAACGAGTATCGTCCTGTTATACGTAAAAAGCGGTTCATCAACGTCAACGGCTATGCCCAGCTCAGCGGCAAACCTGGCCTCAATATCCCGGATGAATTTCTTTGAAAACATCTGCCGCACCCTGGAACGTATGAACGCCTGAACCACTATGTCGTCAACCTTAAGCAGTGACGCCGCGTGTACTACAGCAGCCTCAAGGTTTTCGTTAATCAGGCGGCCTTTTTCGTCTTTTATCTGAAATATCTCCGTTCCGCGGCCTCCGGACTCAACCTCGGGCTTTATAATAATCTCCGAACAGTTAGTCCCCAGGCATAATTCCAAAATTGCCTTTTTAACCTGCTCCATCTGTTGAGCCTGGGTAACATCGGGTATATCAATCAGCGCCTCCATCCATTCCGGCATATTGCCGCCAAACCTTGTTTTTACCGCTTCGCGGCTCATCTTAAATTCCTTCTGCGCAGGTGTACTGATGCCGTACGGGCCGTACATATCCGCGTAATCGCATTTAAGGTGTGTAAGCGCCTCCCACAGAAACGGCTGGACAAGCACTCCCTCTATCTCGTCTATACGGGTTCTTTTTACGTTAAATGTATGAAACCACACTCCGTCAACAGTAATTGGCCTGGAAAAACCGGCGAGTACGACAACACCCTTGTCAACGTCTATGTTTGCAAGCCTGCGCGCAATAACATCTTCATCTTCGCCTGCCTCGCGCAGGGACTTTTCATAATCAACCTTGGACATCCAGGTAAACGCGTCTTTCACCCTGGCATATTTTCTGCCGTCTTCGCCTTCTTCTATTTCCGGAAAGGCACATGTAAACAAATTGACGCCGGTAAGGTTTTGCTGAGGGTTTCTCTTTGTAGCGTACGGTATTGTGGTATTGCCGCACGGATACACCACCGCAAGGTTCCTTCTATTCGCGGCGTTTATTACCTCGGGAGACAGCCCCTCAAAAACCTCAGGCAGAGGGTTCCCCTCAGCCCTTAATACCGCTATATCCCGTATGCGCCCATAGCTGTACCAAGCCTTCTGCGCCTCTGTCTCGCCTCCCACGCCTATACCCAGCCGTGTTATGCCGCCGTGATATTCGCCCAAAAGTTTATCGGCATATGACGGCTCCAGCTGCGCCATTTCGGTCTTGTTAACAAGGGCCCACCTTAAAAACGGATAGAGCCAGCGGGAATTAATCCTTGAAGCGATCTCAAACTTCTCCTCGCGGGAATAGCTTTCAAACCCGGCCCCGCGCTCCTTGTCTATATGCCACGGCCAGTAGTCAAATATATGGTTATTCACGCTCTTATCCATAAACGCCGCGACAGCTTTCCAGGTCGGCGCCATATTATGAATCCGTGGATTAAGGTCAAACACGTTGCTGCTAAAACAGTTTTCCATTAGAAACGTTATGTCCAACAGCTCGCCCATCCTGGCAACTTCCTCCAGCAGGGCGGTGTTGTTATCTGCGCATTCCGCAAGCTCTCCAAGCAGTTTTGTCAGCTGGGCATACTCCTGAGTCGTAACCAGGCCGCCTCCAAAAGTACTGTTAATCGCCGCTGCAAGTTTTTTCTTTAATTTGTCTTTTTCGTCGGGCATAATCCTGTTTAACAACGAAATGTACGCGTATTTTGTATGTGCCAAAAAAGCGCCGAATGTATCGGGGTTTATTCTGTAGTCAGGGTTACCCGGGCCTGCCTGCGGCAGCAGGTCTACCGCGCCTGAATATAAAACCTCAAATGCATGCGGAGCGGCCTCCAGTATCTCTTGCGTCTCATCAAATGCGTTCTTGCGCGCCGCCATCGCCTGTTTCTGCTCAAGCGCCATAATACGGTTTAGGTATTCGGCTACGGCGCCAAGTGCCTCTGTAATATCCTTCATTGAAGTCCTGACGCCTGTGGCAACCTGGGCAAATGGCTGCGCTACATGAGGAACCACTACCCCAACGGCATAACTTAAAAACGCATTTTGGCCTTTAGTCCTGCCTGCACCGGCAGCAACCGCGGCGGCCAAATTCTGCTCCGGACCTAAACCAGCAACCTCACTGTTAAATGTCCGCGCAGCCTCCTCCAGCGCTTCGGCTGACTCATATTTACCGTCAACCAGATACTGCCCGCCCAACGCCAGAAACGTAACAAAATCAAGATGCTTAATATCTATTTTGCCTGAGCACACGCCCGAAACCTGTTCAGCTTTATATTTATATGCGTCGTAGCTTTTTAATCCTCTATCCCGGGCTATTTCAGCAAAATTTATGGATTCATGAGTTTTTAATTCTAACATATAGTATCTTCTAATAGTCTCTAGCGCTTTTTCTGCTTCTTTATAAGAACTACTCTGAATTGCAGTTAATAGATCCTGAGCCATAGAGCGCTCCTTTTGCATCTCCGCCTGCCAAACTCTCACATCTTCAAATCCCGTGCCCATAGGTTCATAAACGGCTTTTGGTTCAAGATTCAGCAGTCTTTTTACAAAATTTTTCGTAGCAGGGTCCCTGGATTCGGCGAACGGAAATCTTGCGCCGGCGGTTCCATCTACAAAAAGAAATGTAGGATTTTCCTGCAATCTTCTCATCTCAGACAAAGTAAAAGGCAGTTTTTCGCTTGCAAGAAGATCAAGCAGCTCTGTTTCAGGTATGCCCAGATTAACTACATCCGCCCTGGCCACCATTTTCTGCATCTCATTCCTGGTATGCACATCCTCTTCCCTAGCCGCGAGCATATTTATAACCGGGCCTATCGCGCGTATAAGCGCCTTTGCCTTCTTTTTTGTATCCGGCTCGCTGCTTTCAAGCATCTCCTTAATCTCGGGCCATAGGCGCAAGTCACCCTTATACTTTATACAATACCCCTTTATCGCGGTATCGGGATTGCCGTCCAGAGACTTGCTCCCCACAAATGCATTCTTCAACATAATACGGACATTATCCGCGATCTCATTATAACTTGTGCCGAACACAAGATAAATCAGCTGCAATGAAATCTTTTCATATAAAGCATCTAAGCGCTCGCGCAGCTGATCCTCCATAAGAAGCCCTGGAAATGCCGTATGCCACTCCCAATTCGCAAAATCAAGCCCATGCGCGCGCCTGTTTACATCTATCCACGCATCCTGTTCGGCCTCATCAGCTATAGCGCCCTCACCGAGAAACTCTTTTATGCCTGAACGCGCGATCTGTGAAAACTTGGCAAAATCCGTCTGTATGTCAGGCATATTGCCTGCAACCCCATCCCAACCCACAGGTCCCACCATGGTTATTCCGCCGAATGTTGGCGCGGTAACGGAACCAAACATATCCGTTACCATATCCTTAAATATCCGGCGCGCATCGTCATCAAGATACTTCATAGTATTATAGTAAAGCCCCGAAGCCAGCTCCAGAAACGCGGCAAAACCTGAAAATCTGTAATCCTGAGTACTTTCTTTATACGGCGGACACCCCACTATTACAACCGTCCGCATCCAATTTCTGAATTTTTCGGTCCGCTGTTCCAAATTATCCGATTCAAGCACCCCCCACAGTTTCTGCAGTTGAGAATCGTTATACCATCTGTACTTTAATCCTTCATACACCTTCAATAGTTTTCTAAATTGGCCTATTCTGTTTATTTGTTCAAGTTTCATCAGCCCATCAACCGTCCAAGAGGCTATCTCAATTGAATATTTACGGGCGTCGGCTAACCATTCATTATGAATATTGCCTATTTTAGCCATTAACTGCAATAGTTCCGGCAAACGGGCTATATATACGGCTGTGATAGATTCGGTTCTTTCTGTGCCGTCATCATCTTTTATGGTAACTTCTCTTTGAGCAAACTGTATATACTCGCTATATTTATTACTCAGCATTTTTCTAGCAACGGATATGACTTCCTCCTCTGTGGCATAAAGGGGCAGGTTATTTATTACTTTCTGAAAATCATCTGAAATAAGCTGCCTTAATTCTTTGTCTTTTGGCATTCCCCATTCATCAAAAAGCAAATCGCGGGTCCTCGGATCTGCGGCAAGTTTGATAGCATCGGTCATAAGGCACCACTCTTTGGGCACGCAAAATCCCCGGTAGTCTGAGCCGGTAGGCGAAACCTTCCTATCTCCCCGTTTGTTAGAAATGCCCATAAATACTGACCATGTGCCTCTCGCTATGGCTTCAAGCGTAATGCCGGCGCCCAATGAAAGATAATACGGGCCGCCCCTTGTGATGAAATTCTCCTGAACTTTTGCAAATTTGCCGTCTGAGGTGCTATGAAGCGGGCTTGGGTCTATATTATAAAGTGAATACATCCTGTAAGAACGCCTTAAGGCCTGCGGGTTATTGGCTGAACATATCTTCGGTACATCTTTTTCGGATGATACAATCTCCGGGCCTAAATCAACGCGGCTCGGGTCATAACCTATATACCAGTCAGGCATAACCCCGGATGCGGTATAGTTATATAGGGAATCACCCAGCTGTTCGGAAAGGCCGTGCTCTGCAACTAAATCCCTGCGTATGTAAAATTTCCCGCTGTTGGGGTCTATCCTTTCCTTGATCCTTGAGTCCTCCCTGACGCCTTTCTCCCTCATATACATATGCCTGGCCCTACATAAGGCTTCGCCTCTTATTTGTGCGGCATATTTTTGCTTTATTTCATCGGAGGTGCCTTTGCCTGCAAGCTCTTTAACGACAAAATCTTCGGCTTCGCGCAGAATCTCAGGATGCGCATCAAAATATTCCTGCACGGCTCTAATGTCTGAAACGTCCTCCGGGTCGTTACTTGTGTCGGCAACCGGACGCTCTGATTCAATGAGAAAATAAAGCTTGGCTGCCTCGTCATTTAACCTTGCTTTTTCTTCGGGCTTATCCGGGTCAAGCGCCAATTCCTCTGATAACCGCCCTGCAATTGCCCTCATTCTCTTTGAATACGCCTCATACCTGCGCCGAACCTCAGGCTCAAAGCCGTGTTCACGGCACATCAGATAAAGGCTCATCGCCTCTTCAATCCAGTTTTGTATCTTCGTGGTCTCTCCCGGCGCAAGCGTTGTCATAATATGAAGCATGGGCAGGGCCCTGCGCTTATTTAGGGTTGTCCACAGCATCCTTTGCGCCTGCGAAGATAAGCTGTGCCCTGAAACTACATCATCGGCCTTAACGCTTGAAAGCAGTTTGGAAAACAAATTTCCTTCGGACTTATCCTCGTATAAAAACTTTTTCAATATTTCGTATCTGTCCGCTCCATAACCTGCCTTTTCGGCCTCCTGAGCAATTTTAGGCCTTAGATAAAAATAGCTCTGCCATATAATGGCCGCTACATCCGCTATATCCTGCTTGTTGATCCTGCCGGCATCTACCAATTGAATTACAAGCAGCCTGACCGCCTCTTCCCTGTCTACGCCTGATTTTTTCATAATAGCGCTGATTTGCGCGGCAAATTCCGGCCTGTCAACAAGGAACTGACGCGCCAAGGCCACGTGTTCCGTCTGCATTGCCCATTCCACGTTTTCAATCCATGGCTCGGCATAACCAAGATAAAGCCCTTTCATTATATTGCGCACTGTATGCGGCACCACTTTACCATGGTCATCTATATAATAACTTGCGTGGGCAGGAAGCGCCTCAACCCAATCCTGGCAGTATTTCAAAAACTCCGGCGAATTGGGTGTCGCGTGTACCTGGTTACGCGCCTGTTTTACCAGCTTGGCCATTTCAAGATCAGGGCTGTCCAAAGGGTCGTACCCCTCGTTTGTCCAAAATATATTGTATGAATCCATAGGAATAAACGTATTTGAAAGCTCCACATTAAAAATAGGGTGCCTTTTAGGCGCATCCTTAAATGCCTTTGACGTTTTTCTGATTAATTTCTCCAATCCTTCCAGGCTCCTTAAAACCCTGGCGCGCTCTCTTTTTATCCACCATTCCGATACAAGGCCTGATTCGTCAACAGCGCCTAAAAGATTTGTCCTTAAAATACCTATCTGCTTGCGCAGCCTTTTGGCGCCGCCTTCTATCTGCGCCATAGAGACATCTTTCTGCAAAAGCAGGTTAACAAAAAACAACACCTCAGGCGCAAGCCGGCCCAGGGCGTCATTATAACGCTGCGAAAGTTGTTCTTCTTTAAAACCTATGTGCCTGTCTATGCTGTTTTCCAATTTTGTTACGGTATCCCTCAACTGATTGCTTTCAACTACAATAGAATTCGCCAAAAGCTTTGCCGCGGTATCAAAAGCGCGGCTGTGCCTGGTAGCAATAACATCAACGTCATTGTTCAGGCATTCTGCCGCAACTTCTTTGGCAACGCGTTCTACATCCTGCGCCCTACCCCTGTTTGACTTTGACATCTCTTCATGTATAATCTGCTGAACAATTTCTCTATGCTCCGGCCTCTCGCGGCCGGTTGCCGGGTCAATATAAAGTTTTATGCGTTCCTTTATTTTATCTCTGTCATATTCAACAATAGGCTGTAGCATAGCCTGAACCCTATCAAACACATCTTTATTTGTTATACGAGATGCTGCCCCTTCTTTATCTTCTTCGGTTATAGGCCTTAAAACACCTCTTATAGAATTTGAAATAGCTGTTATCACCTCGCCCAGCGCCTTGGCAGAACCGCTTCCTGCCGCCTCTGCAACCGCAGGCTTACGCAGATTTTCGGCCTTGCCTGAGCCGGCATACGCAAAATCCGCCCCGATTCCGCATTGGGTAAATATAAATACGGACACTGCAATACCCGCTTTAATTCTTAGCGGCAAATTAAAAACTTTCACCAAAAACCTCCTCATCAATGGGGTCAGGCCTCCACTCTACACATTTATTTTTTTCTCTATTTTTGTATTTTTGGTAAAATTAGGAATTTGTCAAGAGTGGAGACCTGACCCCTATTCTACTTTAGGAATTTGTCAAGAGTGGAGACCTGACCCCTATTCTACATAATTAAATTTGACATCCCGTACCCTCTCTGTTATAATTACATTGGAGGTGAATTATAATGAAAAATGTCCGAGAAGCTAAAAAACATCTGAAAAAACTTAGAGAAATAATTGCCAGGAACCCTTCCCCTATTTTTAAGATGAGCAAAGATGAAGTTATAAAGGCCTTGCGTAAAACCAGAGAGGCTATCTGGGAGGAAAAGATTGCGTTTCGTCATTGATTCCAACGAATATATTTTTGCATTTGGGCCAGCTGAAGAATCAGCTGCGCGCCAACTTATAGATAGTTTGTCTGACAATCTGTCTCTGCATACTATTCTCATTCCACGCACAATATTTGAAGAAGTAAAACGAAATTTATCAAAGTACGCTTTCCAGGAATTTAATAATTTTGTTAATGCCGCTATAACGATTGACGAAGACATTGTAGTGCCGTTTGAAATAGTTTTTGAATATGAAAGCAATGGCCTAAAACCAACAGATGCCTTTATAGCTGCATATGCCGAATGGCGGGGCGTTGACGCCTTGGTAACTGAAAATAGGCATTTTCTGTCACGGCAAGCCAATCTTCCCTTCAAAATTCTCACCGCTGAGAGCTGCCTTAAGTTATTAAGTAAATAATTGCAACATCTTAAACCGCCGTCCAAAGTTCTATTTTTCTCTATTTTTCTATTTTTAAAAATGTTGACTTTTTTCATATTGTGTGATATAGTTTTATGGTGTAGGAAAGTATAAAACACTTTCCTAACCACTGAAAATCGCAGAAGGTCATAGTCAAAGGCGATTTTCTTGACAGAGGTGATAAAATTATGAACATAGCTAGTATCAAAAAAAGATACAATAGGGAATGGCTGCTTATCGCAGTTGACAAAATGAACGAAGCCACTACTACGCCTATCTCCGGAAAACTCATTGTCCATAGCCCGCGCAGAGATGACATCTACCGAAAACTCCTGTCTCTTCGTAAAAAACGTAACATCCTCGTGGAATATTCTGAAGACAAACTCTCTAAAGGATTTGCAGTAGCGTTTTATATGGGGCATTAATCGGTGAATAAATTTAACCTTGATGCTGATAAAGGAATTATCCTCTGCAAAGCCAAACTTACCAACAAAAAAAGCTCCGTAATCCTTAAATTGGCTGTAGACACAGGCGCCTCCGCCACAATGGTTTCTATTGAAGCGGCGATGGCAATAGGCATAAACCCTTCCAGGTCCATTCATAGCGTTGAAGTCAGCACAGCCAGCGGTATGATATTGGCGCCTATCATCAAAATACCATCGTTTAAATGTTTCGGCGTTGAGGTTAAAAATCTGCAGGTATTTTGTCATACACTGCCTCCACAAAGCCCGGTAGAAGGCCTGCTCGGGTTAAATTTCCTTAAAGACGCTAAAGTCATTATTGACTTTTCCAGAAACATAATTGAAATTCCTCATAAGATATGGGGACGTTCCGTCTACTTCTAACCCATTGCAATAAATCAATGGTGAATCAATGGGGTCAGGTCTCCACTCTACACATTTATTTTTTTCTCTATTTTTGCATTTTTGGTAAAATTAGGAATTTGTCAAGAGTGGAGACCTGACCCCTATTCTACTCGGGATATAGAACTTGGCGCCCTATAAAGGCCTTTGGCTATTTTACGCAGGCTATAGCCGCAAGCAATTTGCCGGCTTATTTCTTCGCGTTCTATCATCGTGAGTCTTTGATATTTAACCATATGCAACTCCTTTCTACTGCTATTCTAGCAGATCAAGTGTTGCGTTAGCTACTTGAACCCAAGGGAGCGTCCCATTTGCCTTACAGGCTTTCATTAACTATTCTCTGTGTATTTTGTACGTCAACTATGGTAACTATGGCAGCCTTTTCTGAAAGGGCTTCAACCAACAGCTCCAAATTTCTGCCGCTATTATTTACAACCAATACTATTACAGTATCTGTATTTTTTCTTAATTTATCCATGGCGGATTTTTCATTATCCGCCTCTATAATATCCTTAAAAGCAAACTCATCTTTTTTAAGAAATGCCGCTATTTGAGCTCGCCTGGTCATATCAGGTTCTATCACGAGCGCGGCGCCGGAAGCCGATTTTTCTTTTATAGCATCAGAAAGCCTTGCTTGCGCGCCTTTAACAATACTCCGCATAATCCCGTCAAGCTTCCGCATACTTGTTTTTGAACTGCCTTCAACCGCGTATCTGAATATCGGCTCTGTCGCTGATGCCCGGCACCACATAAACGACTTTACGCCTTTATTAGTTAATTCTATCTTCCAGCCGCCTTTACCGTTTTCAGGCAGGCCCTGGCCCGGCTCGCCGCCGTTATCTTTTACCGTAACCGGCTTGGATGAATCAGTATAAATTATACGAAAACCATCAAAACCTTGTTTTTGCAATCCGGCCCAATACCTTTCTCTAAATACCTTTTCCATCTCTGTCTTTATCGCCATTAAAGGCAGGCTCGAATTCAAATCTATCTTTGACAATTTAAAATGATACGGCCATTCTTCGCTTCTCGGGCCTGGGATAGAATTAAGGACATCATACAATGTATAGCTATCTTTTAACTCCTGCCCCGTCTTTTTCATCCAATTAAGGTAAAGGCCTTTTTTGGCCAAAATAACGGCAGCAAACAGGGCGTTTAAAAAACCGTCCCTGCACCGCGCGCCGGTATAATTTTCATCTTTATCCAGCGCCCCGTAAATAGTGCCGCCGTTGGCGCCTTCTACGCCTATAACAGGATAATAGCCTTCCTGCGCAAGCCGTTCCATAACTTCCACGCCGTTTATCTCGCCCACCTCAAAAGTTACATATTTAACTTCGCGGCTTGACCGCGCCTGAAAAATCTCGCAGATACGCTCAATCGCGCCTGATGTCGGCCCATGGCCTGCTACAGCAAGAGGCTTGTCTGGTATTTCCTTGGCTTTCATCCTCATATCAGCTAATTCAAGCGCCATTGCGGTATTCAGCGCCGCGACTTCCTGAGGATCGGCCTCAATCACATTAATTATGTTGCCTTCACCGTCTCTTTCAGGATAAACGCCGTTTGCCCTGTCAGCGTCAAAATCCGTAACAAAACCATAGTCGGCGTTTTTTTCCTTTACAGCTTCTATCGCATCCAGCAAGGCATTCTCATTAGGATTGCTGCTGCCTTGCACCGCTACTTTAGGTTCAATCAAATGGGCCGGCTCTCCCAGATGGCCTGCGTTTATCTCAAAAACTTCAACTCCAAATTTTCTTAATAATTCCGCGTAAACATTGGCCGCGGCTCCATTATTCGGGTCTAAAACAGCTTTAATATTTGAACTACTGACGCTATTTACACCAAAGATTTTTTCGGCTTCACGGAGATAACGTCCGCGAATCTGCTCAAGATATGAATTACCGCTTATAGTATACAACAAGGCTTCATCTATGCCGTCAAAAATATCGGTTAACTCTGAATTCCCGCTGTCTATATTTTTCACCTCTTTTTCAGTCAGTTCCATTAATTCGCCCATTTGGCCTTCGTTTAACAGCGCGCCTGTTTCGGTTGTGTATTTATAACCGTTATTGTCTATCGGATTATGGCTTGCCGTTATCATAATCGCGCCGTGAGCGCCAAGCAACCTGACCGCGCTCTCTAATAAAGAAGTAGGATATATGCCTAAATCTATAATGTCTAATTTAACGCCCAATTTTTTCGCAGCCGCCATAGCGCCTTTAATCTGAGCGGCCTTAATAGCTTCTCCTGTAGGCCTCGGGTCGCCGGCGATAATAAGTTTAAAACTTTTCATCCCATTAGCACGCAGTATTATATAATTATAGCCGTCAAGGCCTGCTATTACTCTGTGTTCTCTTGATATTTCTTTGCCGTCCCCAAACACCGCCCGCGCCCCTGAAAACGAACGGATCATCTTTTCCAATACGGCCTGCAATTCGCCGCCTGCCGCGGCAGCCGGCTCAAAGGCCTCATATCCATTTATCTCAAATTCCGGCAGTTCAACTATGCCGGCAGGGGTATTTGCGGATTTATCAAAATGAATTTTCCTTATTAACCTGTCAAATACCCTAAAATCATCGCCGCCTGCGCCGTCAGGCATTTTGGGCATCCTTTCCCGTAAACTATAAACATAAATTCCGCCTAAATCAACATATATCCCTATATTGCCCGCAGGGTCATCAATTTTAGATATCCCCGACATCCTCACATTGCCTTTATTTAAAACATAATCAAAT